>CACDXO010000006.1 GCA_902556825.1 uncultured Pelagibacteraceae bacterium | reverse complement strand
AGTGCGGAATCAAAATGTCCATTTACAGGAGTTGGAACTCCCTCGAAGTTTCCAACAGGAAGAGGAACATCAAATAGAGATTGGTGGCCCAATAGTTTAAATTTAAAAATTTTAAGTCAACATTCTTCTTTAGTTAATCCCATTGATAAAAAATTTAATTATAAAAAAGAATTCAAGAAACTTAATTACAAAGCGTTAAAAAAAGATTTGCATAAACTAATGACCGATTCCCAAGATTGGTGGCCAGCAGATTATGGCCATTATGGACCTTTGTTTATAAGATTATCATGGCATGCAGCTGGAACTTATAGAACTGGAGATGGCAGAGGAGGTGCAGGGACAGGGAACCAACGTTTTGCTCCATTAAATAGTTGGCCAGACAATGTTAATTTAGATAAAGCAAGACTTTTACTTTGGCCCATCAAAAAAAAATATGGAAACAAAATTTCATGGGCTGATCTATTTATATTAGTTGGAAACGTAGCATTAGAATCAATGGGTTTTAAAACTTTTGGTTTTGGAGCTGGAAGAGAAGACATATGGGAACCTGAAGATGATATATATTGGGGATCTGAAAAAGAATGGTTAGGTGTAAATCGTTACAGTGGTAAAAGGGAACTAGAAAATCCTTTGGGTGCATCACACATGGGGTTAATTTATGTTAATCCACAAGGTCCTGATGCAAATCCGGACCCTCTTTTAGCTGCCCATGATATTCGAGAAACTTTTGGACGTATGGCAATGAATGATTATGAAACAGTTGCACTTGTTGCAGGAGGACATACATTTGGTAAATCACATGGTGCTGCTCCAGAGTCCCATAAAGGACCCGAGCCAGAAGGTTCAAAAATTCAAGATCAATCAACGGGATGGAATAGTAATTATAAAAGCGGACTAGGAGCTGACACTATTAGTAGCGGGATAGAGGGTGCTTGGACTAGCAATCCAATAAAATGGGACATGGGGTATTTTGATAATTTATTTGGTTACGATTGGGAACTAACAAAAAGCCCAGCCGGCGCACATCAATGGAAACCAAAACAAAATGGTCACGATGTTAATATGACACCTGATGCTCATATAAAATCAAAGAAAAATCTTCCTATGATGCAAACTACAGATTTATCTTTAAAAATGGATCCAAGTTATGGTCCAATTTCAAGAAAATTTCATAATAATCCTAAAGAATTTGCAGATGCATTCGGAAGAGCGTGGTTTAAACTTACACATCGTGATATGGGACCTAAAGCTTGTTACTTAGGCCCTGAAGTTCCAAAAGAACAATTAATTTGGCAAGATCCTATTCCAAAAGCCAAATATAAAATTAAAAATAATGATATTAAAGGTCTTAAAGTAAAAATATTAAAATCAGGATTATCTATTTCTGACTTGGTATCAACAGCTTGGGCATCAGCCTCTACTTTCCGTGGTTCTGATAAGAGAGGTGGATCTAATGGTGCAAGAATAAGATTAGAACCACAGAAAAATTGGGAGGTCAATAATCCTACTCAATTATCTAAGGTAATTAAAACTTTAGAAAAAATTAAAAATAAATTTGATACTAAAAAGAAAAATGTTTCATTAGCAGATCTAATAGTTTTAGGTGGATGTGCTGCTATAGAAAAAGCTGCTAAAAAGTCTGGAAACAATATAAATGTTCCATTTACTCCGGGCAGAGGAGATGCTTTACAAGATCAAACAGATATATACTCATTTGGCTTGCTTGAACCAAAAGCAGATGGATTTAGAAATTATATTATAAATAAATCAAACGGATCTTCTTCAAAACAAACAGTATCTGCTGAAGAAATGTTAGTTGATAAAGCGCAATTAATGAAACTTACTGCTCCAGAAATGGTTGTTTTATTAGGTGGCATGAGAGTACTTAATACAAATTTCGATAAATCAAATAATGGAGTTTTTACAAAAAAACCGGAAACCCTTACAAATGATTTTTTTGTTAATTTGTTAGATATGAATACAACTTGGAAAGAAATAGATAAAGATGAAACATTGTTTGAAGGAAAAGATCGTAAGTCAAATAAAGTTAAGTGGACTGGCACAAGAGTTGATTTAATTTTTGGATCAAATTCACAGTTAAGAGCCATAGCTGAAGTTTATGCAACAGAAGATTCAAAATCTAAATTTATTAATGATTTTGTTGCAGTTTGGACTAAAGTTATGAATTTAGATCGCTTTGATTTAAAATAAGTTAAGCTAAATTCCCCATACGTTTTTTGTTTCTATCCATCCAGAATAATTTCCAGTTTCAATCCTACACCAATTAGGTTCACATTTTTTTAAAATTACTAATCTTCCTTTTTCTAATTTTACTAAAGGCTTTGAAAATTTGCTATTTTTTTTAAAAACAATCTTTTCTTCAAGCATGATCAAAGAGTTTAATTTTCTAAGCATAATTTGATGTATCCAACCACTATTTTTTTTATGATCTATTATCCTTCTAAAATTATCTTTTTTATCAATTACTTTAATGGGTAAGAATTTTTTATTGTAAATATATTTTATAGGATAATTTTTTCCGGGACCATATCTTACATATACTTTACTTTTTTTTAAAGAAAGAAAATAATAATTTTCTTCAGAGATAACATTAGAAGAGTTTATTAATAAAAAAAATATTATTATTAAAAATTTTTGCATATACAATTTTTCTTTTTACTAAACTCTGCTTTTCTAAAATTTAAATTAAGTAAATCTAAGATTAAGATTTTTTTATTTGATTCTTTACTTAAATTCAAAATTTTCTTTAAAATTTCTATTGCTTGAATATTGCCAACTATACCAGCTACAGGTCCCAATATACCCTCAAGTTCACAATTTAATACTTCATCAGAAGGCTCTGATTGATAAAAACACTTTAGGCATGCATCATTTTTATTTTTAAAATCAAAAGTAAAAATATGTCCATCCATTTTACTGATTGCACCTACAATTAAAATTTTTTTATATTTTATAGAGTATTTATTTAATAGAAATTTAGTTTTAAAATTATCAGATCCATCAACTATAAAATCATAATCTTTAAATATTTTTTCAATATTTTTTTTTTCTATTTTTTCTCTAAAAGTATTTATTTTAACTTGTGGATTAATTAATTTAATTTTTTTTTTTAAAACACTAACTTTAAACTTTCCCACATCTTTAGAGTTGTATAATGATTGTCTATGAATATTTGATGTATTGACTTTATCATGATCTATAACTCCAATATTTCCAACACCTGCTCTACTTAAGTAATCAATTACCGGACAACCTAATCCTCCTGCTCCTACAACTAAAACTTTTGATTTAATTATTTTTTTTTGTCCTGAGGGTCCAACATTTTTTAAAACTATTTGTCTTGAATATCTTTCAATTAGTTTTTTATTAAGAATATTTTTCATTTACCAGTTGATCCAAAACCACCAGATCCCCTTATAGTCTCTGGTAATTGATCTACTTCTTCAAGATCCATTTTTATTACAGGAGTTAAAACCATTTGGGCAATCCTATCATTATTATTTACAATAAAATCTTTATTTCCATGGTTAAATAATATTATTTTAATTTCACCTCTATAATCACTATCAATAGTTCCCGGTGTATTTAATACACTTATGCTAGACTTTGCAGCAAGTCCTGATCTAGGTCTTATTTGTATTTCTAAATCTTCAGGTATTGCAATAGATAAACCTGTTGGGATTAACTCTAAAGTATTAGGTGCAATTTTTATTGAATTACCAACAAATGCCATTAAATCCATGCCAGATGATCCACTAGTTTTATATTCAGGTATTTTAACTTTAGAATTAAGTCTTTTAACTAAAACTTTAACCATTAATTTAGTTGAGAAATTATTCTATTTACTATTTCATTAGCAACATTTGATTTTTTCATTTTTGGAAGATTTTCTTCAGAATTATTTTTATAGAATATAGAAACCTTGTTGAAATCTGATTCAAAACCTATATCATCTTTAGATACATCATTAGCAATTATCCAGTCACAGTTTTTTTCAGATAATTTTTTTAAAGAATTATTTTTTATAGAACTTGTTTCTGCAGCAAAACCAACTACTAATTTAGGTCTTAGTGAATTATGGTTAGAAAGGTGTTTTAGAATATCAGGATTTTTTTCTAAGGAAAGTTCTGAAATACTATTTTTTTTTATTTTTTCTTTTTCTTTATTTTTTATTTTAAAATCTGCAACCGCTGATGAAAGAATTGCAACATCAGTTGGAAGACTATTTAATGTAGCTTCTAGCATTTCATCTGCAGATTTGACTTTTATTAAATTTACTCCTTTAATTGAACTTAAATTTGTAGGTCCTGATATTAGAGTAGTATCAAAACCATTTTCATTTAAAGATCTTGCAATTTCATATCCTTGTTTACCACTAGATTTATTTGATATGAATCTTACGGGGTCAATATATTCATGTGTAGGACCAGCGGTCACAAGGGCTTTAAATCTTTTATTATTTTCTATATTTTTGAAGTAGTTATTTATATGATTAATAATTACTTCTGGTTCAGACATTTTTCCTTTTCCATACTCTCCACAAGCCATTTCACCAATCTCAGGTCCAATTATTTCATGACCAAAATCTATTAGCTTTTTTAAATTATCTTTGTTTGACTGATTTTCCCACATTCTTACATTCATTGCTGGTGCTATGAAAATTTTCTTATCTGATGCAAAAACAACAGTAGAGGCTAAATCGTCTGATAATCCATAACTAATTTTTGAAATAGTATTTGCTGTTGCTGGAGCTATTAAGATTAGATCTGCCCATCTTGATAACGAAATATGATCCATTTCAGATTCATTATCTGAATTAAATAAATCTGTATAAACTTTCTCTTGTGATAAAGAAGTTACCGACAATGGTGTAATAAAATTTTTACCATTATTCGTGAGGATTGTTTTTACTTTTGAGCCACTTTTTTTTAAAAGTCTAATAATTTCTAAACTTTTATATGCTGCAATTCCACCGCAGATAATTAATAAAATTTTTTTACTATTTAAATTTTTCATTGGCAGATTAAAATACTATGAATCCTATAAATACAAGCAATAATAATCCAATAATACTTTGATTTCTAAACGATTTCATTTCTACTTTTTTTTCATTTAATGCAGAAAAAGAATTAGATTCATGTGGTATTTTCCCGCTCGCTAAAAAAGTTAATGCTTGATTTGCTTTATCCATTATTTTTGGAAGCTCAGGAAGTTTTTTTAACACTTCAGCTGAGTCTTTTAAAGTAGTAGTTAAATTATTAATAGGGTCCTTAGTTTCTTTAAGCCACTTTTCCAAAACTGGTTTTGATGTTTCCCAAATGTTTGTATTAGGGTTTAATTTTCTAGCTACTCCTTCGACTACAACCATTGTTTTTTGTAATAACAATAATTGAGGTTGTGTCTGCATATTAAATTTTTCAGTGACATCAAATAATTGTTTTAATAATTTTCCACCAGAAATATCTTTAACTGATTGTCCAAAAATGGGTTCCCCTATCGATCGTAGTGCTTGAGCTAATTCATCAACTTGTACATTGCCAGGAACTAACCCAGCCACAATGTGCACTTCTGCGACTTTTTTATAATCTCTCTGGACAAATCCATAAAGTATTTCTGCTAAATAACGTCTGTTTAATTTATCCATTCTTCCCATAATTCCAAAATCAATTGGTATTATTCGTCCGTTGTCATCAATAAATAGGTTTCCTTGGTGCATGTCGGCATGAAAAAAACCATCTCTTACTGCATGTCTTAAAAAATGTTGAATTATATCTGTTGCAATATTTTCTATATTTATTTTTTTAGATTCTAAAATTTCTTTTTCTCTTATAGAAATTCCCTCTATCCAATCTAAAGTTAGAACCTCTTCACTTGTAAAATTCCAATAAATTTTAGGAACATAAAAACCTGCATCATTTTTTGTGTTTTCAGCAAATTCATTTGCAGCCGCTGCCTCAAATCTTAAATCCATTTCATGATTTGTAATTTCTTTTAGTAGGAAAACTACTTCTACAAGTCTTAGCCTTTTTGTTTTAGCAATTAAACTTTCAATTATATATGCTAATAACATTAAAGCATCAATTTCATCATTAAAGGTTTTTTTAATGTTTGGCCTTAAAATTTTAATAGCTACATCTTTTATAGTACCATCATCATTTATTTGTGCCTTATGTACTTGAGCAATAGATGCAGCTGCAATAGGTTCGTCAAAATTTATTATTGAATCGAAAATTTCATTTCCAAGATTATTTTTGATTATTTCTTTTGCTTCATGTTTTGGAAATGGTGGTAAGCGATCTTGTAATTTTTCAAGCTGTCTTGATAAATCTTCACCAATAATATCTGGTCTTGTTGATAAAAATTGACCTAACTTAATAAATGTTGTTCCCATTTCCTGAATTGAATTACATAATTTTTCTTCATCAATTAAAATATTAGACTGATAGTTATTTTTAGAAAAAGAAATTGAAAATAAGCTTAAAAAAATTTTAACTATAAAAGGTGGTTTGTGAAATTTAGAAATAACTTTTAGTGCATCTGACAAAGCCAGTTTTCGTGCAATTTTAAATAATATAAATAATTTTTTTATCATTATATTTTCCAACCTGAGTGTATTGCTACTATTCCACCACTTAGATTTCTATATTCACAATTTTTAAAATTATTTTTTTCATTTTTTCAATAAGTTGTTTTTGACTTATAAAATTTTCAATACTTTTTACTAAATACTCATAAGGCTTTTTTTCACCTACAACTATTTTACCTATTTTAGGAATTAACTTTGAATAATTTTTATAAAAAATCTCTAAATTACTATTTTCGATTTTAGAGAATTCTAAACATAAAAATCTTCCTCCCTTTTTTAAAACTCGATGAGCTTCCTTTAAGCTTTTGTTTATATCTTTAACATTTCTGAGACCAAAACTTATAGAATAAAAATCAAAGCTATTATCTGGAACTTTTAGTCTTTCAGCACTGCAAACTTTCCATTTTATATTTTTGTAATTTTTTAAATTATCTTTACATTCTTTAATCATATTGATATTTGGGTCGACACATAAAATTGAAGTGTCATTTTTTGTCGCCTCTAAGTATAATTTAACAACATCTCCTGTTCCACAAGCAACATCTATAAGACTTTTATTATTAGAAGGATTCATCATTTGAATTAAATTTTTTTTCCAGATTCTATGGATTCCTAATGACATTAGGTCATTCATTAAGTCATATTTTTTAAAGACTTTGTTGAATACACCTTTAACCAAACCTTTTTTTTGTTGGAGAACTTGATCCATAGTTTAATATTTTATTTAAAATAATAATATAATCTTAAATGCCAGAATTGCCAGAAGTAGAAATAGTAAAACGGTCACTTAAAAATAAGGTTAAGTATAAAAAAATTAAAAAAATTATTATTTCTAATAGAAATTTAAGGTTTAAAATTCAAAAAAATTTTGAAAAATCCTTAAAAGGTAAATCTATAGTTAATGTATCTAGATTTTCAAAATATATTATTCTTACTTTAGACAATTATAATTATTGTTTAATTCATCTTGGAATGTCTGGAACTTTACATTTAGTTAATTCTAAAAAAAAAGAAAAAATTACTAATTTAAGTTTTTATCATTCCAAAATTTTACCAAAAAAACATAATCATATTAAAATTAAATTTTCTAATTTTACTGTAGTTTATAATGATCCAAGAAGATTTGGTTTTTTTAAGTTATTAAAAAATAAAAAAGAACTTAAAAAATATTTTATAAGATCAGGGCCTGAAGCAATTTCTTCCAAATTTAATTTTAAATATATAAAATATAAACTTCTTAATAAAAAAAAAAATATAAAGAATTGTTTATTAGATCAAACATTTGTTTCTGGTATAGGCAATATCTATGCAAATGAAATATTATTTTATAGTAAAATTAATCCTACAAAAATAGCTAAAAAAATTGGCATTAGTGAAATTAATAAGTTAATCAAATATTCAAAACAAGTACTAAATTTAGCTATCAAATTTGGCGGTTCTTCAATAAGAGATTTTAAAAATGCGAAAGGAGTCTCAGGATTATTTCAAAATAAATTTAAAGTTTATGATAGAGAGAACAAAAATTGTATTAGAAAAAACTGTAATGGTAAAATTATTAAGATATTTATATCTAATAGGGCATCTTTTTTTTGTGAATTCTGCCAAAAATAATTAATTATGCTATTGACCGTATCTAATTCACAAGCTATACAATCGCGCGTATGGCAAATACAAAATCAGCAATTAAAAGAATAAGAAGAATTTCAAAACAAACAGCAGTAAATAAATCCAGAAAGAGTAGATTTAGAAATGCAGTAAAAAAAATGAATTCTATTTTAGAAAAAAAAAATAAAAAAGAAGCTTTAGCCTTTTTACCAAAATTAAATTCTGAGCTAATGAAAATTGCAAAAACCGGCATAATTAAAAGACAAAATGCGTCAAGAAATATCTCTAGAATTACAAAAAAAATAAACTCTTTATAATTGAATCCAATCAACTTCAAGTAGTCCATTAACTTTTTAATTTAAAAATTATTTTTAAGGTTAAAAAAATATTACAACTTCTAATATAAAAATTTTAACATACACTAAATGTAAAAAGATATTTTATTTAATTACTACATCTAGATTAAAATTTTAAATTTATTTATTTTTTTAATTAAAATTAGCATAAGATTCAATTTTTCCGCTAATCACTTCTATTAAAAATTTTACAAGTGCAGATTTTATTTTTTTTCACTAAATCAAATAAACTTATTGCATTAACCATTGATAGGTTTTAATTGGACTTCTTCCATGAAAAATATTTTAACAAAAAAATCAGAAAACTTTTCTTTAAAAAAATTAGATTGGAACAAAGTTCAATTAGATATGAAGGAAAAATTGGGCAGTGATATTTATGAGTCATGGTTAAAAAAAATTGATTTTGTTGAAGAATTCAATAACTACATATTAATTTCAGTAACTACAAGATTTATAAGAGATTGGATAGCTTCAAGATATCTTGATCAGATTTTACAAATTGTAAAGAATCATAAGAGAGAAATAAATAGAATTGAATTTACAATTAGTGATCAAAAAAAAGAAAATATTAATATTGAAAACAAAAACAAAAACTATGAAATTGATGATAATAAAAATGTTTCATTTATAAAGGATTCATTTTTTCAATATAATAGAATAGATCCAAATAAAAACTTTGAAAATTTTGTGATTGGTCCTAGTAATAAATTAGCATTTGAAGCATCAAAAAAAGTTTCTGAAGATCTTTCACATTATAATCCACTGTATTTGTATGGTGGTGTAGGCATGGGAAAAACTCATTTACTTAATGCTATTGGTAAAGAAACTAAAATGAAAAAAAAAGTTATGTTTATTTCAGCGGAACGATTTATGTACCAATTTGTAAAATCAATAAAGTCTAATGAAATGGTTAAATTTAAAGATTATTTCAGAAATACCGATGTATTATTAATTGATGATATTCAATTCATGAATGGCAAGGAAGCAATGCAAGAAGAATTTTTTCATACATTTAATGCGCTTATTGATAAAGGTTCGCAAGTAATTGTTTCTGCAGACAGAGCTCCAAATAAATTGTCTAGAATCCAAGAAAGAATAAAATCAAGATTTTCGGGTGGATTAGTAATAGATATTCAAAATTCAGATTATGAACTTCGTTACAAAATAGTTAAAGCAAAAATAGATGAGTTTAAATTAAATCATTCTGATACACATAATCTTTCTGAAGAAATTCAAAAATTTTTGAGCTCTGAGATCAGAACTAGTATCAGAGAACTAGTTGGTGCATTGAATAGAATAATTTCGTTCTCAAGAATATATAATAAATTACCTACGCTTGCAGAAACTAAAGCAATTTTAAAAGATTTATTAAACTTATCGGAAAATAAAGTAACAATTGATTTAATACAAACTATAGTTTGTCAATTTTTTAAAATAAGCAAAAATGAAATGTTATCGGCAAGAAGATCTAGGTATTTGGTTAGACCAAGGCAAACAGCAATATATTTAGCAAAATTACTAACCTCAAAATCTCTCCCAGAAATTGGAAGGTCTTTTTCAAATAGAGACCATACAACTGTTATACATTCAGTTAAAACAATTGAAAGACTAAGAAAAGAAGATCAAGACTTAAATTCAAACATTGATAATTTGAAAAATAAAATTTTGTATAATAAAGAAAATGAAATTTAGTATAAATCAACAAGATTTACAAAAATCATTAAATTATTGTCAGGGAGTAATTGAAAAAAGGAGTACTTTACAAATATTATCAAATGTTTTATTGGATGCATCAAATTCTAAATTAACAATTACTGCTACAGATTTAGATTTAATATTTATTCATAAAATACCCAATGTTGAAATCTTAGAAGAGGGAAAAACAACGACTTCTTCTTCAATAACATATGATATTGTAAGAAAGTTTTCATCTGGAAAAAAGATTAATTTTTCAACTGTAGGAGAAAATAAAATTCATTTAGTATCTGAAAAATCAGATTTTAATTTAAATTGCATAAGTGCTTCAGAATTTCCTTTGACAGATGAAAATTTCAATGAAAATGAATTTTCAATCAATTCAAAAAATTTACTTAAACTCTTAAATAAATGTAAATTTTCTGTATCAAATGATGAAACAAGACATTACTTAAGTGGTATTTTTTTTCACCAAACTCAAATAGAAGATAAATATTTTATAACAGCAGCAGCAACCGATAGTCATAGAATGTCTATTTCTAAAGTTAGATTAAAAGATAAGATAGATTTTGAACCAATAATTTTACCTAAAAAAACAATTTTTCAACTTTGTTCTTTACTTGAGGATTATGAAGGAGATGTAATTATTTCTAACATTAAATCAAAAATTAAGTTTGAATTAAACAATAGTATTTTAATTTCAAAATTAATTGATGGTAAATTTCCTAATTATGTTCAAGTTATACCTAAAGAAAATCAAAAAAAACTTCAAGTTGATTTAAAGCTATTCTTGGATTCAGTCGATAGGGTTGCCTCTGTTTCTTTAGATAAAAAAGATGGTGTAAAATTTAGTCTAACAAAAGATCTTTTAAATCTTTCGGTAAACAATACTAATAGTGGAGATGGAAAAGAAAGTTTAAATGTAAAGTTTGATTATGATTTAGATGTAAGTTTTAATTCAAGATATTTAATTGATGTTGCATCACAATTAGATGGAGACCAAATTGAAATTTATTTTAAAGACACTGGATCACCCGCTTTAATTAAGGATCCTAGTGATTTTGATAGTATATATGTTGTAATGCCGATGAAGGGCTAAATTAAATTATCAATTTCTTTGTATATATTTTTTTCAAGAGTAACCAAAAATTCATCAGAATTAATTCCAGGTTTTATTGGATCTAAAATTGAAATAGTTAGAGTTTTGTTTGCTTTTAACATTCCATTTTTTGGCCACACATTTCCAGAATTAAGGGCTACTGGTTGACAAAATATATTAAGTTCTTCATAAATTCTTTTGACACCTTTTTTAAATGGAGACCTATCCAATACATCAACTCGTGTAGCTTGAGGAAAAATAATTATTGGTCTTTCGGAATTTTGAACATGTTTTTTTATTAGATCAGAAAAACCCAAATTATCTTTTGTAATTTTATTTCTATCAATCGAGATAGAGCCTATTTTTTTTAATTGCCATCCAAAAATTGGTATTTTCAATAATTCTTTTTTTAAAATAAATACTGGAGAATTAAAAATAGACTGTAGGAAAAATGTTTCAAATTGCGATTGGTGAGCGCTAGCAATAAAAAATTTTTCATTATTTAGTATTTTTTCTTTTCCTTTTACTATTATTTTAGTTGATAAAAATACTTCTAAACAAAATTTTGACCAGTTTCCAAGAATTTTACCTCCATATAGAGTAAATTTTTGAGGTAAAAATAAAGCTGGTAAAAAAAATAAACAAACAAAAATAGTACCTAAATAAAAAAAAAATAAAAAAAAAAAATTTTTAATCATTTATTTATGAACTAAATAATATTTATTAACTTTTGTCTTTTGTTTATAATTTTTGTCGAGTTTTTATTTACCAGAATTTCTGGTGGCCTTGGTCTTAAATTATAATTAGAACTTAAAACTATTCCGTAAGCACCAACATCACAAATTACAATTATATCATTTTGATTAATCTTTTGATATCTAGGAACAGTCAAAAATTTATCTGTAGTTTCACATATTGGACCAACAAATTCATGCTTTTTTAGTATTTTTTTATTATTTTTTTTTGATGCAATAATTCTATGTTTTGAACCATACAATGCTGGTCTTAATAAATCATTCATTGCTGTATCCAGAATAATAAAATTTTTTGATTTAGTTTTTTTTACGTATGTTATTTTTGAAATTAAATATCCTGCATTCCCAACTATTGATCTACCTGGTTCAAAAATTATTTTAGAGTTATTCTTTTTTAAAAAAGATTTTATTAAATTATTATATTTTTTATAATCTAATTTTTTTGAATTATTTTCATATTGTATACCCATACCACCACCCAAATCTATAAATTTGAATTGATATTTTGATTTTTGAATTATTTTGTTAATAACTTTCAGCATATTCATATATGGAATATGACTAGTAATTTGACTACCGATATGAACACTTAGACAAATAATATTAATAAAATTTGACGCTTTATATTTTTTAAGTAGTTCTAAAAATTTTTTTTTAGTAAGTCCAAACTTATTTTCTTTTTTTCCTGTAGATATTTTTTTTAAAGTTTCTGCATCAGTATCTGGGTTTAATCTTAAACCAATATTTATTTTTTTTCTTTTCTTTTTAGCAATTTTTTCAATTTCAATAATTTCATTTTCTGATTCAGCATTTATTAATAAAATTTTTTTATTTACTGCAAATTCGAGTTCATCAACAGTTTTACCTACACCAGAAAAAACTATTTTTTCTGGTTTTATATTAGCTTGCAAAGCTCTCAGTAATTCACCCTTTGAAACTACATCAGCTCCCAAGTTAAATTTCTTAATTAAATTTAAAATTTTTAAATTTGAATTAGATTTAACTGAAAAACAGATTAAGGGTTTTAAATTTTTAAAATTATTTTTAAAATTACTTATATTATTTTTTATTTTATTATAAGAATATACATATGTTGGTGTACCAAATTTTTTAGCTATATTTTCAGTACTTACATTTTCTATGTACAAGTACCTTTTTTTATATTTCATTAAATTATATTTTTCTTATTAATATATTAATGTTACTTTCTTTATATTCTGGATCATCTTTTTTTCCACAAGAAATAATAAAAGTTAAAAGAACAACAGTTAATAAAACTTTTTTTATCATTTTGATTCTTTCTTATACTTTTTTATCATCTTCTTAACATTTTCAAAAGATGTACCACCATATGATTTTTTTGATTTTATTGAATTTTTTAAATCAAATACTTTTAAAATATCATCATTAAGCTTAGGTTCTATTTTTTTTACTTCCTTTAAAGTTAATTCATTTAATTTGATATTTTTACTTTCTGCATAATTTACTATTTTAGAAGTTATTTTATAAGCTGATCTAAATGGTAATCCATAATATTTAACAATATAATCTGCTAAATCAGTTGATGTCGTATAGCCAATATTAGCCAATTCAAACATTCTTTTTTTATTTGGGGTAAAATTTTTTAATATTTCTATTAGTATTAATATTGAATTTTTTATTTGATCAAAAGAATTAAATACTAACTCTTTATCATCTTGTAAATCTTTAAAATAAGAAAGAGGCAGTCCTTTTAAAATAGTAAGCATTGAAAACAAGTTACCGAAACTGTTTCCTGTCTTTCCTCTTAAATATTCTAATGGATCAGGATTTTTTTTTTGTGGCATTATAGAAGATCCGGTGACCACTTTATCTTTAAGGTTGATTATTCTGAAAGCATCAGAATTCCAAATTATAAATTCTTCAGCGAGTCTTGAAATATGTATAGAGCAAACAGATACAGAATATAAAAAATCTAATACAAAATCTCTATCTGCAACAGTATCAATTGAATTATTTGTTGGATTTTTAAATTTTAATTTCTTTGTTGTGTAGTTTCTATCAATATTAAAACTTGTTCCGGATAAAGCAGCAACACCCAAAGGGTTTTCTAATAAATTTTCTAAATTATTTTGAAATCTTTTTTTGTCTCTTTTAAACATCTCAACATAAGCTAATAAGTAATGAGCAAATGAAATAGGTTGTGCATTCTTCAAATGTGTAAAACCTGGCATTATTGTTTCAACATTTTTTTCAGCATTTTTTATTATAGTTTTTTCTAAATTATTTAAATAATTAATAATTTCCCTAGTTGAACCTTTTAACCAGAGCTTAAAATCAGTAATTACTTGATCGTTTCTTGATCGTCCCGTATGAACATATCCCGCATCTTCACCAATAATTTCAAATAATCTATTTTCAATATTCATATGAATATCCTCTAGATTAGAATTAAAATTAAATTTTTTTTTTATAATTTCATTTCTTATTCTATTTAATCCCCAAATTATTTTATTTTTAATTTTAAAAGATATAATTTTTTGTTTAAATAGCATTTCAGCATGAGCAATTGATACTTCAATATCTTCTTTAAATAGTCTTTTATCAATATCAATTGAGCTACCTACTTTTTTAAAAATTGAAGATGTATCCTTCTTTATTCTTACATTCCAAATAGCCTTATTGTTTTTATTCTGTACCATGTTATGTAACTATACCCTTTAGAATGAAATTATTAACATTTAAATTTATTATAATTTTTATATATCTAATATCATCAAGCCCATCTTATGCAATACAACAGCTAAATTTAAATAATTTAGTCATCCATAAAGATCCAATAAAACTAGAAAAAATAAAATTTGTAAACGTTAATAATGAAATTGTTAATCTAAGTAAGTTTGAAAATTCGCTAATTATTTTAAATTTTTGGGCGACTTGGTGTGCTCCTTGTATAGAAGAAATGCCTTCCTTAGATAGGTTACAAGCAAATCCTGTTTTTAATAATTTACAAATAATACCTATTAATGTTGGAAGGGATAATCTAGAAAAGTCAAAAAATTTTTATAAAAAATTAAATATAAATAATTTAGAATTATATTTTGATAAAGATATAGAATTAGCAAAAAAATTTTTACTAAGGGGACTTCCTACAACAATATTTATAAATAAAAAAGGAGAAGAATTTGCTAGAATTATAGGTTTTGTTAATTTTGATGACAAAAAAATTATAAAATGGTTACAAAAATTTGATTAAAATCTTTTTTAATTATGAAATTTAGTTTAGACACAAAAATTATAAAACCAGAAAAAAATTATGTTAAAAATGCAGTAATTTTACTTCACGGTTATGGAGGTGATGGCAATGATATTGCTGCAGTAACATTAAATTGGAGAAGATTCCTACCCGAAACAATATTTTTGTGTCCAAATGGTCATGAGACATGTTCAATTAATCCAAGTGGTTTTCAATGGTTTGATTTGGATAAAGATGATCCATGTTATATTATTGAAGAATCCATTAAAGCTGAAAAAAAATTAAAATTTTTTATTAGTGAAATTAAATCAGAATATAAATTAAATAATTCTAAAATTTGTATTGCAGGATTTAGCCAAGGTTGCATGATGGCTATAAATTTAGGTTTGACTGCAGAAGAAAATTTTAACTGCGTTGTTGGATTTTCAGGAAAAATCATTGATAGAGATAATATTTCAAAAAGAATAAAATCTAAAACAAAAATGCTTTTAATTCATGGTGATCAAGATGTTGTCGTGCCACCAAATCACCTTCTTGAAGCAAAAGACTTTTTAATTAGGCATAAGATAAATATCGAAACAAAAGTGATTGAAAACTGTGGTCATAATATTCCAATTGAAGCATCAAGTATTTCATTAAATTATATTAAAAAAAACTTATATATATAATAAATGTTTAATAAATATTTTGTATTATTGATTAATAAAATTAATTAAGCTAATCTTTACTAATGAATAACTCTTTTGATAGCAATATATCTTTAGAAAAGTGCCCTGCGCTCGTTTTAAACGCAGACTACAGGCCATTGAGTTACTATCCACTTTCTTTGTGGAGTTGGCAGGACTCTATAAAATCAGTTTTTTTAGAAAGGGTATCAATAGTAAATTATTACGACAGAATAATTAGAAGCCCTTCATTTAGCATGAAACTACCAAGTGTGATTGCATTAAAAAGTTATATTAGACCTCAAGCAAATCCAAATTTTACAAGGTTCAACGTTTTTTTAAGAGATAAATTTTCATGCCAATATTGTGGTGATAAGAGAGAGCTAACATTTGATCACCTGCTTCCAAGATCAAAAGGTGGAAAAACCAATTGGGATAATGTAGTAACAGCCTGTTCGTCTTGTAATGTTCAAAAAGGAGGACGGTTACTTAAATTTTCTGGAATGACTCTTAATCAAAAACCATATCAACCAACAACAGAAGACCTTCATAAAAATGGAAAAAACTTTCCTCCCAATTTTTTACATGAGAGTTGGATGGATTATTTATATTGGGATGTAGAGCTAGAACCCTAATTAAATTTTTTCTGAAATTCTTATTGCAATTTTAGAGCCAGTTTTAATTAATTTGTCCATTATAGAATAAAAACCTTCTTTAGTCGCTCCTTCTTCATAAGCAATATCTTTATGATGAATTTCATCATCTCTAAATTTAATTATTTTATTTTTAAGCTCTTTTTCGTCAGCGTTTAATTGGTTAATTTGATTTTGGTAATGCTTATCAATTACTTCCTCTACCGATGCTGTACATAACATAGCAGCTTTTTTTCCAATTAAAGCTGATCCAAAACCAAGTCCAACACCCAATAAATCCCATATAGGCAGAAATTTTGTAGGATTAATATTTCTTTTTTTAATTTCTTTTTCAAAAAAATCACAATGTTCCCTTTCATGGACTTGCATTTCTTCAATTTTCTTTTTTAAATCATCATTTTTTACTAAAGTATTTAGAGCTAGAAGTTGTCCTTCATAAATTTTAATTGCACCTCTTTCTCCAGCATGATCAACTCTAATAAATTCTTCTACTTTATATTTGTTTGTTTTTTTCATATTTTATAACTTTAAAAATTAATATGAAAATTACAAATGATAATAAAAAATTTATTGTCGCAAGAGATAAACCTAAAATTTGAAATTCGACATTTTTACAACTACTTACTTCTGAATTTAGCAATTTTAGGAGTTCATTTTTATCTATAATATTTAATGAACTTCCCGTACACCCTGAAAATTCTTCAAATATTCCTCTTTCTATTCCAACATGATATCCAGAAAGAATAAAGCTTGAAAAAAAAATTAACAATAATGCGTAGAGCCATATTAGATTTTTAGAATAACTTATTCCTAAGAAAGTTAAAAAAATTGTAATTAAATAAGGTATTCTCTGATAAATACATAATTTGCAAGGCTTATAACCTAAAAAAAACTCAATGTACAAAGCTATCAATAATGAAAGTAAAGAAATAATAAAAACAGTTATATAAAATTTTTTAATTTCAAAAATTTTTTCCATTAATTTATATTAAAAAATTAGTTAAAAATTTATAAACAAAAAAAGCAAAAATTATTATCATAATAGACAAAATTATAGATACTTTTAATAACTTCTTTTCAATTAATAATTTCATTGCCGGACCAAAATTTCCAATTAAAAATGCAATTAAAAAAAATCTTGAGCCCCTAGTTAATAAAGAAATTATGATAAAATATGCTAAATTAAAATTTATAAATCCACTACTAATGGTTAAGAGTTTAAAAGGTAAAGGAGAAAATCCTGCTATCGCTAGCAGAGTTATCCATGCGATTACACCTCCTTCAGAAGAAACTTTATTTTTCCAAAATTCTGGATCTACACCATAGAATTCAAAAATTTTTATTCCAATTTCATTAAAAAAAACATAACCAATAAAATATCCCAAACAAGCTCCAAGGACAGAACCAATCGTTGCAATTAATGCAATTTTGAACCACTCTTTTCTTTTTGCTATAGTCATTGGAATTATTATTACGTCAGGAGGTATTGGAAATACAAAGCTTTCTATAAATGAAAAAAATCCTAAAAAAAATTTCGATTTTCTGTGTCCTGCTAATTTAATTGATTTTAAATAAAGTTCTTTGAACATATTTTCTTTTAATACAATAATTCTTCTTATACTATTAATTAATAAACAAATTAATGATAATGAAATTAGGGTGAATGGCGGAACTGGTAGACGCGTTGGACTCAAAATCCAATAGTAGCAATACTGTGAGAGTTCGATTCTCTCTTTGCCCACCAAAAAATTATGGATTTAAAAAAAATAAATAGTTTAACAGAATTATTTTTTTATCAGTTCGAAAAACAAAAAGATAAAAATAAAATATTATTATCATCTTTAAAAGAACCAAAAAAAAATTTTAGCTGGAAACAAACATTTGAATTAATAAATAATCTTTCCGAAGAATTAAAAAAATATGTAAATAAAGGTGACAGATGCTTATTAATCTCAGAGAATAGACCTGAATGGTTTATTTCAGATTTTTCGATAATGTTATCAAATTCAATAACAGTTCCTGCGTATACAACTTATGCTGAAAGAGATTATGAATATATAATAAATGACTGCAGGCCATCAGTAGTTTTTGTTTCAAATTCAGAACAATTTAAAAAAATTAAAAATATAATAAAAAATAAAAATTTTATTAAAAAAATATTTTCTTTTGAAGTATTAAAAGAAATAAACAATGATGAATATATTAATATTAATAATTTAATTTTAAATACTGAAGTTAATAATTTTAAAAATAAAATTGATAGAAAAAATCCAGCATGTATTATTTATACGTCGGGTACACAAGGAAATCCCAAAGGGGTAATATTAAGCCATGGTGGAATTTTAAATAATTGTGAGGGTGCGATTGAAATATTAAAACCACTTATCAAAGGACAACAAACTAGATTTTTAACCTGGTTACCCTTGTCGCATTCTTACGAACATACAGTTCAATTTGTTCAAATAACCGTAGAAGCTAGAGTTTTCTATGCTGAGAGCATAGATAAATTAATTAAAAATATGAATGATTGTAGTCCAGAAATCATGACAGCAGTTCCTAGATTTTATCAAAATCTTTATCAAAAAATAAATGCTAGTTTTAATAAAGCTACTGGAATAAAAAAAATCCTAGTTCAAAAAATGCTAAACATAGGACTTAAAAAAATCAAAAAAGAACCTTTGAATTTTATAGAAAAAATACAAGATATCTTATTAGATAAAATTGTTAGAAAAAAAATAAAGGCTCAATTTGGAGGATCTTTAAAAACCTTTGTTTCTGGAGGAGGAGCTTTAGATAAAGAAGTTGGTTTTTTTTTAAATGCTATTGGATTACCTACTTTGCAAGGATACGGACTTACCGAAACATCTCCTGTTGTTAGTTGCAATCCTATAAATGATATAAGAGTTGAAACTGTAGGAACTCCATTTAAAGGAAATGAAGTTAAAATTGCAGAAGATGGAGAAATACTTGTTAAGGGAGAGAATGTAATGCTTGGTTATTGGAATAATCAGGAAGAAACTGATAAAGTTTTAAAAAATGGATGGCTTCATACCGGAGATATTGGGGTTTTTGAAAATAATTATTTAAAAATAACTGATAGAAAAAAAGATATTATCATTACACCAGGCGGCGATAACATTTCACCTATAAAGATAGAAAATGAATTAGTTAACTCAGAATTAATTGAACAAGCAATTATTTATGGGGATAGTAAACCATTTATTGTTGCATTATTAGTTCTTAATGAAGAAAAAAAATTATCAACAGAAGAAGAAATTAAATTAGAAATAGAAAAAATTAATAAAAAACTATCTAAAATAGAAAATATTAAAAAATATTTTACAATTAACGAAAAATTTTCAATTGAAAATGGAATGTTAACACCGACTTTAAAGTTAAAAAGATATAAAATTATACAAAAATATAAAAATGAATTTGAAAAACTTTATTAAATTTATTTTTTAAAACAGTTTATTAATCGCTATTTACTTATCTTTTTTTAATTTATATTAAAATAATTAAAAAATTAATTTTTTAGATTTAATATCTAAAATTAAACATTTGACATAACTTCTTAAAAAAAATAAAAAAAGGATAATCAAACGAATCATAAAGATTCGTAAAAAAAAGGGAGCTAAAGATGGCTAAAAGAAGAAAAAAAGCTGCTAAAAAGAAAACTAAGAAAAAAGCTAAAAAAGCTAAAAAAAGAAGAAGAAGAAGATAAATTAGTATTCTTTTTAATAAATTACGCTTCTCATGGCAATTGTTGTGGGAAGCGTTTTTTTTTATATAGACTCTTCTAGCTCTTCAGGTGTGGCAGATGTTGTTGTTTCAATTTTTTGAGGTGCTTTTGGTTGTTGTACATCGAGGTTTCTCTTTAAAGCTTTATCAAGTTTTTTTTGGGCATCCTCAGAGTTTAAACCAAGAATAATTTGAAATTCAGATAATATTCTTTCATATGCTTTTTCAAATAATTGTCTTTCGCTATAGGATTGATCTACCATTAAATCATCTCCTTTATTTAAATCTCTAACAACTTCAGCAAGTTCATAAATTTTTCCAGAAGATATTTTTGCTTCATATTCCTGTGCTCTTCTACTCCACATAGATCTTTTAACTTTGGGTTTACTTTTTAATATAGAAATACATTTATTAACCTGGTTTACAGTTGCTGGTGGTCGTAATAAATATTGTTTATTGACTGGGAATTTTAATTCTAATTTTTCTTTTGCGATATCTATTATGTAAACTTCCACATCTATACCGCCAATTATAATTTTTTTAAATTCTTTAATTACTCCCACGCCATGTTTTGGATAAACAACATAATCTTTTAATTTATATTCTTTTTTTTCAGTTGGTTGAACTTTTATCTTTTTTATTTCAGGCTTTTGATCTGAACTCTTTATTATTTTTGTATTTTCTTGTTTTGCCTGAGAATTTTCTATTGGTTTTTTTTTATCTAATAAATTTTGTTTTAATTTTATTTTTTTCTTTAGTTTTTTTACTTTTATATTTTTTTTAATTTTTTTATTTACTAATTTTTTTGGAACCTTTTTTGGTTTATTTAATTTTTTTACAGATTTTTTAGAAGTTTTTTTCCGTTTAAAGATTTTCTTTAAAATATTTTTCGTATTTATTTTCTTCATTTTTATATTTATCGCTGTCTAATGGTGGATCCTTCTTGTTTGTAATATTCGGCCAAATTTCTGAAAATTTTTTGTTTAGCTCTAACCACTTTTCTGTACCATTTTCTGTGTCTGGAACTATTGCATCTATTGGACACTCAGGCTCACAAACGCCACAATCTATACACTCATCTGGTTTTATTACAAGCATATTTTTTCCCTCATAAAAGCAATCAACTGGACAAACTTCTACGCAGTCCATCAACTTGCATTTGATGCATTTTTCATTAACTATATAAGTCACTATTTTAAATTATTTATTACTTTGTTTTTTATATCACCAACTGTCTTTACGTCCAAGTAGAGTAATCCTGTTAATCTTCTCATTAAATTATTTTCGTACATATCAGCACTACTGTCCGAATAAATTATATTCCATAAAACCTCAACAATTTTTTCTTTTGAATCTTCATCCATATTTTTTATTTCTTTAGTAAAGTCTAAAATTTGGTTAGAATTTTTCTCAATTTCTTCTGCTTTTACTAATAGATTATCAATAACATCATTCTTTGAACCTAGTTCAATAATTGCTTTTTTTATAATATCTTTTTCTTTTTCTGTGTAGTTTTCATCAATTTTTGCTACATGTATTAATAAAGCAGCTATCTTAGTTAATGGATCTTCAATTTTTTTATTATTTTCTTTATTAAAAAAGTTAAACATTACTTAAAATTAATATTTTTTAATACATTAAAAGGATTTTCTTTTTTTGGAATTTTAGAAGAAAAATGTTTTTTAGTATTTTTTACAGGAGAATATTTAAAATAAGTTTCTTGGTTCTTTTCATATGAATAATAACTCATTTTTTTAATTAACTTTAAAAAATCTTCTTTATTGCATCCTAATAAATTTAACATTTCTGGAATTAATTTAATTTCTTTTTCATTTTTTAGATCTATTATTTTTATAAATAATCTTTCTAATATATCTATCCTAACATAAAAATTGTCAAATTTTTCAAAGCCGCATAGCAACATAAAATCTTTAGAGTATTCTTTGCTTTCCTTTAAAAAATTTAATCCAAAAGTTGGAGGCTTTAAATCAAAATATTTTTGATGAAAATTTTTCCAAAGAGCTATTCTTAAGGAAACAGCATTCGGTTTAAATAATTTAAATAAGAAAATATGATATCTGCCAAATTTTACACCTAAACTTCTTAAAACTTTTCTTTCTTCTTGAGCTAATTTTTTTAAGAAATCTTTTACTTTTTCTCTTTTAATTACCCCATTATTTTCGTACAACTGATATGCTAATGCTCTAATTGATGTGTTATTAGTAGTTATATTTTTTAAATCAGTTAAACTTTTAAGTTCAAGATCTATTTTTTTATTTAACCAATTTTGTAAAAATTTAGAAAAGTCTGATTTATCACTACTATCAATCATATCATCAATAATTAAAATTATCTCAGGTTTTAAATAATCTTTTCCTGGGGATAATTTTGCAATAGGAAAGTTTTTCCAGTAAATCTTAAAATCATCTTTTAACTCAATAAGACAAGTTTCTTTAATTTGATTCATTCTATTAATTATCTCTGGCTCAACGTTTTGTTTTGCAGCTTTTTTTAATGATTTTATATCTGTATCAAGAGCTCCAGTTTTAAAATCAAGCTCTAATTTAAGACCATTTAATTGACCGATAAATTGATTATTTATTAACACTTTTTTATTTTCCAATATTTCTGTTTTAAAAGTTATATCCTGTTTGAGTCCTTTTGCTAATACACTTGCTCTTTTATCAATAAAACTTTTTGTAAGTTCTTCATGTAATCTATCTGATAATTTATCTTCCAAATTTTTTGTTCTTTCCACCCAATAATCTTGGTTTTCTACCCAATTTACTTTATTTGAGACATATGACCAGGTTCTTACATTCGCGATTCTATTAGATATTGAGTCAACATTACCATCAAGTTTATCTAGATTTGATAATTGCTGTTTCATATAATTGTTAGTGACCTTTCCTGGTTTTTCTCTTAAAAAATTAAAAACTTTTCCAACAACTTCTAAATGATTTCCATATGTCTTCTTAACAAAATCTGGAATTTGGCAGCATTCCCACAATAATTTAAGTTCATTTTCGTTATTAAAAACATCTAATTTATCAGCATCTTTTAATATATGTTTTAAAATTTTTTCATCTTCACATTCTGGAATTTTTTTCAGCCATGATTTATCTGGTTTTTCCTCTAAAGATTGAATTAGATTTTTACCATTTTTAAAGTTTAACTTTGAATTTCTCCAAAAAATTGTATGGATTTCATCGAATTTATGATTTTCTAATAATTCTACCTCTTCCGAACTTATTGCTCCACATTCACCTGTGATACCAAAAGTACCATCATTTAAATATCGTCCTGCTCTTCCAGCTATTTGACCTACTTCAGATAATTTTAATCTTCTAATTTTTTTTCCATCAAATTTTTTTAAATTTGAAAAAAAAACATTATCTAGATCCATATTAATACCCATGCCAATAGCATCTGTTGCAACTAAGTAGTCAACATCTCCAGATTGATAAAGATTTACTTGAGAATTTCTTGTTTTAGGACTTAATGATCCCATAACAATTGCAGCTCCACCTTTTTGTCTTCTTATTAATTCAGCAATTGCATACACTTCCTCAGCTGAAAATGCAATTATTGCAGTCTTTCTTTCAATGCGAGAAATCTTTTTGTGACCCGAGTAAGTTAACTTTGATAGTCTTTTTCTATTTATATACTCTATGTCTCCATCAATTTTTTCAATAATACTTTTAATTGAATTTGATCCCATAAACATGGTAAGTTTTTCACCTCTAAGATGAAGAAGTCTTTCAGTGAATATGTGGCCTCTTTCATAATCAGCGCACATTTGAATTTCATCAATACCAACAAATTCTAGATTTTTATCTATTGGCATAGATTCTACTGTGCATAAAAAATATTTTGCCTCCGATGGAATTATTTTTTCTTCACCTGTGATCAAAGCTACTTTATTTTGGCCTACATTTTTTACCACTTTATCATAAACTTCCCTCGCTAATAATCTGAGAGGAAATCCTATCATTCCTGTTTCAAAAGAAAGCATAGTTTCAATTGCTAGGAAAGTTTTACCTGTATTAGTAGGACCCAAAACAGCTGTAATTTTATTTTTTTTCATTTCAACCTTTAGTATATTTTTTTTTTAAGCTACCATATATTGTAAGAGATTAAGAACAAAAATGGTATAAAACATGACCGAATCGTTGAGGGAAAAGTTCTCATTTTAGTTTTTTTATAAAAAAGACAGTAACATAATTATAAATATTTAAATATATATTTTAATAATGAAAACAAAAATATTATGGCAAGCCAGCGAGTTACAAAAAAATAAATCGAATTTATTTAAATATGAAAAATTTTTATCCTCGAAATTCAAGTTTAAGGTAAAGCAAAATTATAAAAATTTGTTAAGTTGGAGTATTAATAATCCAAAAAATTTTTGGAGTTCAATTTGGGACTTTACAAAAGTTAGAGGAATTAAAAATAAAAAGTACGAAAGATCCAATATATTCTATAAAAATAAATTTTTTAAAAATTCTAAACTAAATTTTGCAGAAAATTTATTATCAAAAAATGATGATAGTAAAGCTATAACTTTTGTAAGTGAAAATGGTTTTAAAAAAATAAGAACTTGGAAAGAATTAAATATAAATGTACATAAATTAATTTCTTTTTTTCAATCAATAAAAATAAAAGAAAAAGATAGAATTGCAGCATATTTACCAAATTTAATTGAAACTGTTGAAACATTTATAGCTACATCGGCTGTTGGATCAATCTGGTCTTCTTGTTCTCCAGATTTTGGAATAAATGGAGTTATAGAAAGATTTTCCCAAATAAATCCAAAAGTATTAATTATATGCGATAGATATTTCTATAACGGAAAAGAGATAAATGTTATTAAAAGGTTACCTCTTATACTAAATAAAATTAAATCAATTAAGCATGTAATAATAATAAATTATCCAAATAGTTCATTTTTAAAATTAACCAAAATAAAAAATGTAAAATATATTAGATGGAATTCTATAATGAAAATAAAATCAAAATTTTTTAAATTTAAAAAATTTGATTTTGATCATGAATTAGCAATTTTATATTCAAGTGGCACTACTGGAAAACCAAAATGTATTTGTCATAAATCAGGAGGGGTTTTGCTTCAACATCTTAAAGAGCATCAATTACATAATGAAATTAAGGAAAATGATAATATATTTTATTTTACAACATGTGGTTGGATGATGTGGAATTGGTTAGTAACTGCTTTGGCATCAAAAGCATCAATAGTTCTCTTTGAAGGATTTCCAATGTATAAAAGAGATGATTTATTAATTAAATTAGCACATGAAGAAAAAATAACTTTATTTGGGGTTAGTGCAAAATATATTGATACACTTAAAAAATCTAAAATTTTAAAGAAAAAAAAATATAATTTAAAAAATCTAAGAACAATTTGTTCAACTGGTTCTCCTTTGTCCGAAGATGGGTTTAAATTTGTATATAAAAAAATTAAATCCAATGTGCATCTAGCTTCTATATCTGGAGGAACTGATATTGTGTCATGTTTTGTTCTTGGAAATATTTATGAACCTGTTATTTCAGGACAAATTCAAAATAAAGGCTTAGGTATGGATGTTGACATATTTGATGAAGATGGCAAACCAATTATAAATAAAAAAGGTGAATTAGTTTGTAAAAATGCATTTCCAACAATTCCTTTAAAATTTTGGAATGATAAAAAAAATATAAAGTTTAAGAAAGCATACTTTAATAAATTTAAAAACATTTGGCATCATGGAGATTATGCAGAGGTTAAAAAATCTGGAGGATTTATAATTTATGGTAGATCAGATACAACATTAAATCCTGGTGGAGTAAGACTAGGAACTTCAGAAATTTATTCTGAAGTAGAAAAATTTAAAGAAATAAAAGAATCTATAGTTGTAGGGCAATCCTGGGACAATGACATTAGAATTATTCTTTTTGTAGTAATGAACCAAAATTACAAATTTAATAATGAACTGATTAAAAGAATAAAATCACAAATTAAAATTAATGCTTCACCTAGACACGTTCCTAGTAAAATTCTTAATGTTAAAGATATTCCAAGAACAAAAAATGGAAAAATAGTTGAACTAGCTGTGAAAAATATTATTGAAGGTAACAAAATAAAAAACAAGGAAGCACTTGCTAATCCAGAAATATTAAATGATTTTAAAAATTTAAAAGAATTAAAATATTAAAATTAACCACCAGGTCCAAAATCAGGTATTTTTTTATTTATTTTTTTCCACACACCTGATGCAGATGCTACTATTTTTGAATTAGATTCTAAATAACAAATTAAAAAAACCATCGACTTGGTAATTTTTTGAATTTTAGTAAAACCTTTTATTTCATCTCCATTTTTTGTAGTACCAATAAATTTTATATCTAAAGATATAGTCACACATGGTGTATTATCGCTTGCTCTATGTGCTGCAGTACCTGATCCTGCATCAATGATTGAGCAAATGTAACCCCCATGAGTAATGCCTGCAGAATTTAATTTGTTTTCATCAATAGTAGCTTTAAATTCAAATTCTGTATTTGAAATTTTTCTAAAAAGAATTCCACCATTATGTTTCATGAATCCTGTTTTATTACTAATTTGTTCAAATTTATCTTTCATAAATTTAAATTAATATTGTAATTAGTGCTAAAATAAAAAAAATTATAAGAAAAAAAATAATAACTGAGTTTTGTAAAGATATCTTCATAATTTTGGTGGGCCGCGAAGGACTTGAACCCTCAACCTCAGAGTCCGTAGCTCTGCGCTCTATCCAATTGAGCTAGCAGCCCGTTCTTCAATCAATATAGATGAATAAGAAAAAATTTAAACAATTTTATACTTTTTTTTTAAAAGTACCTTTTGTATCCAAAATCTACTATCCATATTTTGATTTTTATTAGATAGGCCAAATTTAATAATAAATTGTGTTAACTTTATTAACATATTAGAATTTACACATTTAAGATTGACTAAAAAAAGATATAAATATGTCTAAAATGAAACTTTTATTTAATTTTAACAAGTTTTTTTAAAAAAATATTCATATGGTTAGTAAAATTATTGTTCCCGATATTGGTGATTTTGAAAATGTAGAAATTATAGAAATTTTAGTAAAATCAGGAGATAAGATAAAAAAAAACGATTCAATTGTAACCTTAGAAAGTGATAAATCGAGTGTTGAGGTGCCCTCAACAGAAGAAGGAATAGTTGAAAATATAAATGTTAAAATTGGGGATAAAGTTTCAAAAGGC
Organism: uncultured Pelagibacteraceae bacterium; assembly: GCA_902556825.1. Classification (GTDB taxonomy): domain Bacteria; phylum Pseudomonadota; class Alphaproteobacteria; order Pelagibacterales; family Pelagibacteraceae; genus Pelagibacter. Next base: position 5,218 of record CACDXO010000006.1, on the reverse strand, counting down.
GATGTCCTTATATCTATTTCAGGAAAAAAAACTGAGATTAATAATGAAGAAATAAAATCAAGCAAAGACAAATTGCCAACTGATACAGAAAAAATTATTCGACAAGCAGAAAAAAACTTAGAAAAAATAGAAGAAAAAATTGATACATGTAAAATTGATAAAAAAAATCAGACAATTGTAAAAGTTTCAAAAGATGGTGATATTGATCCAATAGAGACAAAAGAATGGTTAGAATCTCTTTCTGCTGTATTAGAAAAAGATGGAAAAAATAGAGTTCAATTTTTAATTAAAAAACTTATTGATCATTCTTATAGAGAAGGATCGGATTTAATACTATCTAGAAACACTCCATATATTAATACAATAAAACCAGAGGAAGAGATAAAATCTCCAGGAGATCAAAATTTAGAAAGAAAAATTAGATCTTTGATTAGGTGGAATGCAGCGGCAATGGTTGTTAGAGCAAATAAAAAAAATCCAGAACTTGGAGGTCATATTGGAACATTTGCATCGGCAGCTACTTTATATGATGTTGGAATGAATCATTTTTGGAGAGCAAAAAATAATAAATTTGGTGGAGATTTAATTTATTTTCAAGGTCACAGCGCTCCTGGTATGTATGCCAGAGCGTTTCTTGAAGGAAGAATTAGTGAAAAAGAATTAGATCACTTTAGACAAGAAGTTAAACCAGGGGGTTTATCTTCTTATCCTCATCCTTGGTTAATGCCAAAATTTTGGCAATTTCCTACAGTGTCAATGGGTCTTGGTCCAATAATGTCAATCTATCAAGCTAGATTTAATAAATATTTAATCAATAGAGGATTGTTAAAAGATGAAGGGAGAAAAATTTGGTGCTTCTTGGGGGATGGTGAAACGGATGAACCTGAATCTTTAGGGGCCATAGGATTAGCAGCTAGAGAAAAACTAGATAACTTAATTTTTGTAGTAAATTGCAACTTACAAAGACTGGATGGCCCAGTAAGAGGTAATGGAAAAATTATTCAAGAACTTGAAGGAATATTTAGAGGAGCTGGTTGGAATGTAATAAAAGTTATTTGGGGTTCTTACTGGGATCAATTATTAGCCAAAGACAAATCTGGATTGTTAATTAAAAGAATGGGAGAAGCAGTTGATGGAGAATATCAAGCGTTTAAAGCAAAAGGTGGATCTTATGTAAGAGAGAAATTTTTTGGAAAATATAAACAACTTTTAGATATGGTTTCTCAAATGACAGATAGAGATATTTGGAAACTTAATAGAGGTGGACATGATCCACACAAAGTTTATGCCGCTTATCATGCTGCTATGCAGAATAAAGGCACACCAACTATAATTCTTGCTAAAACTATTAAAGGTTATGGAATGGGTAAGTCAGGCGAAAGCATGAACACTACCCACCAACAAAAAAAATTAGATGAAAAAGATTTGCTATATTATAGAGATAGATTTGATGTTCCGTTAACCGATGAACAAGTTAAAAATATAGAATATTACAAACCAAAAGAAAATTCTCCAGAAATAAAATATTTAAAAGAATGCCGAATTAAATTAGGAGGTTTTTTACCAGAAAGATCTTCATTTGCAAAAGCAATAAAAACTCCACCATCAGATATATTTGCAAAAATGAAAGAATCTACTGGTGAAAAAGAAATGTCTACAACAATGGTATTAGTAAGAATGTTAACAAATCTTATGAGAGACAAAAATGTAGCTCCTAGACTTGTTCCAATTATTCCAGATGAAGCTAGAACTTTTGGTATGGAAGGTTTATTTCAAAAAATTGGAATATATGCTCATGAAGGTCAAAAATATGAGCCAGTAGACTCAGAACAATTAAGTTCTTATCGCGAAGATATAAAAGGCCAGGTTTTAGAAGAAGGCATAACAGAAGCTGGTGCTATTTCATCATGGATTGCTGCAGGTACTTCTTATGCAAATCATGATATTTCAATGATACCAATATACATATTTTACTCTATGTTTGGTTTTCAAAGAACAGGTGATTTTGTTTGGGCTGCTGGAGATAATCAAACAAGAGGTTTTTTAATTGGAGCAACTGCTGGACGTACAACATTGTCAGGGGAAGGTCTTCAACATGGTGATGGACATAGTCACATAATGTCTTCTGTTGTACCAAATTGTATTTCATATGATCCAACTTTTTCATATGAATTAGCTGTAATTTTTAGAGAAGGGTTAAGAAGAATGTATGAAAAGAGAGAAAATGTTTTTTATTATATTACAACAATGAATGAAAATTATTCTCATCCCGAAATTCCTAAAGAAAAAAATATAGAAGAAGATATTTTGAAAGGTATGTATAAATTTAAAGAATTTAATAAAAATAAAAAAACTAAAATCCAGTTATTAGGATCTGGGACAATTTTAAGGGAAATTATTGCGGCTGCAGAAATATTAGAAAAAGATTATAAAATAGATAGCGATGTATGGAGCGTTACAAGTTATAATGAGCTTAGAAAAGAAGCCATAGAGATAGAAAGATATAATTTACTTAATCCAGATAAAACAAATAAAAAAAGCCATATAGAAAAATGTCTTTCTTCAACTGAAGGGCCAATAGTTTCAGCTTCAGATTACATAAGATTGAATTCCGATCAAATTAGACCTTTTACTAGAAAAAGTTTTTACTCATTTGGTACAGATGGCTATGGAAGAAGTGATACTAGAAAAAATTTAAGAAAGTTTTTTGAAGTTGATAAAGAGCATATTGTAGCTTATTCGTTGAGTGTTTTAGCTAAAGAACAGTTAATACCAACAAAATATGCAAACGATGCTATAAAAAAATATAATATTGATCCGAATAAAACAATACCTACAAAGCTATAAATTATGTCAGAAAATAAAAAAATATTTACCACGCCTAAAGTAAGAAAATTTGCAAGAGAGCTTGGAGCAAATATTGCGGAGATTGAAGGATCGGAAAGACTAGGAAGAATATCCGAAGAGGATGTAAAAAATTTTGTAAATAAAAATTTAAATAAATCTCAAACAAAAGAAGATATTAAAATTAAGTCTGAATTTAATCACTCTGACTTTGGAGATATTGAGATAGCTGATATGCCTAGGGTAAAAAGATTAGCTGCCCCACATCTTTCAAATTCTTGGAATACAATTCCACATGTTACTCATCATGATGAAGCAGATATAACTGAGCTTGAGGATTTCAGGACAAAATTAACAGACCCTGTTTCTGGTGACAAAATGAAAATTACTCCTCTTGCTTTTATAGCAAAAGCATTAACTAACAATTTAAAGAAATTTCCTACATTCAATTCTTCCATCGATAATATCAGCGAAGGTAAGATTACTTTGAAAAAATACATCCACATCGGTATTGCTGTTGATACACCTCATGGCCTGATGGTTCCAAAAATAAGAAATGTGGATCAAAAGAAAATAAAAGAAATTGCAGAAGAATTAAAAAATGTAAGTGAGCTTAGTAGAAATTTAAAAATAAATAAAAAGGAATTTTTTGGAGGATCAATAACCATAACAAGTTTAGGAGGCATTGGTGGTACTTATTTTACACCTATAATAAATTATCCTGAAGTTGCAATTCTTGGTATAGGCAGATCCTATAAAAAACAAATTTTTATAAAAGATAAGTTTCTTGTAAGAACAGTGTTGCCAATATCACTTTCATATGACCATAGAATTATAGACGGAGCAGAAGCGGCTAAATTTTGCAATTCATTAAAAGAAAATTTAGGTAAAAATTTCGCCTATAATTTGGCCTTTTAATTCAGTATATGTCAAAATCCTTATCATTAATTAGTGCATTACTTTGTACATTTATTTGGGGAACAACATTTATTGCCCAAGATACTGGAATGGATAAAATAGGACCTCTTACATTTAATGGATCAAGATTTTTTATAGGTTTTTTATCTATAATTCCAATTGCTCTAATTTATGAAAATTCAAAAATTATCAAGCAAATTAATAATAATAGAACTGAATTTTTTAAACTACTTTTCTGGATTGGCTTATTTTTATTTTTAGGTACATTTGTTCAGCAAGCTGCACTACTTTATACAGACATTGCTAATGCAGCATTTTTTACAGTTTTTTTACGTGCCGATGGTTCCAATAATACTTTATATATTCTATAAAAAAAAAATACACTGGAGCATATGGCCCTCTGCAATTTTATGTGTTGGAGGAGTTTACTTATTGAGTGACTTTTCTAATGCAACAGTAAGATTTGGTGATAGTTTAGTTATATTGTGTGCATTTTTTTGGGCTCTTCATATAATTTTCATTGGTAAATTTATTAAAATTTTTGATATACCATTATTTTTTGGAGCACTCCAGGCACTCGTTGTAGCTTCATTTTCATTCTTGTTTGGTTTTTTCTTTGAAAATATATCTTTCTCAAATATTTTAAATGAGTCAGTATCAATAATATATGCAGGTGTATTATCAGGTGGGATTGCTTTTACTTTACAAATATATGCTCAAAAGAATATTGCGCCATCTCCATCAGCAATTATTTTTTCTTTAGAGAGTGTATTTGCAGCTATAGCTGCCTGGATAATTTTAAACCAATATTTAGAGATTGATAATATAATTGGTTGTACACTTATTCTTGTAGGTGTTATTTTTTCACAAATATTACCTGAAGTAAAAAAAACTAATAATAGATAATTGAAAAAATTATTATAGATAAAATAATTCTATAAATTACAAAAAATTTTAAAGAAAACTTTTTTGTATAAATTAAAAAATATTTAATTGTTAGATATGAAAAAATAAAAGACAATACTATTGAAACAATAAGAAATAAATTAAATTCTAAATTTTCATTTACTGCATCTTTTAAAGAAAGAACGCTCGCTCCCATTAAAGCTGGTATAGATAAATAAAATGATATTTTTGTTGAGTCATATCTATCAAAATTTAAAAATCTACCAGCTGTGATTGTTATTCCAGCTCTACTTACGCCAGGTATAATTGCAAGAACTTGTAATATTCCAATAATTAAAATATTTTTAATTGTTAAATCTTTTTCTATATTTTTTTTAATTTTAAAAGTATCTGCAAAATACATTAAAATACCAAAAATTAATGTTGTCCATGCAATTACTTTCAGATTTCTAAAAGAATTAATTATACCTGTTGAATAAAAAATATATCCAACTAATATTAATGGAATTGAACCAATTATAAGTAAATTGAATAATTTTTTATCATTAGA
>CACDXO010000005.1 GCA_902556825.1 uncultured Pelagibacteraceae bacterium | reverse complement strand
TGGCCATCTTTTTATGAATCATTACCAGATGTATTTGAAAGTAAAACAGATCATTTGTTAGGCTATCCAAGAACTGAATATCATTGTAAAAATTGTGGTGGTCATCATGGGCATATTTTTGATGATGGTCCAAAACCTACTGGAAAAAGATACTGTAACAATGGTGTATGTTTAGTTTTTAAGTCTAAGTAATAGAATAATTATTTTAATAAATCTTTTAATTTATCTTCTTTTTCTAGAGCTCTTAGTTCGACATATCCACCCACATGATAATCATCAAAAAATATTTGAGGTATAGTTCTTTTGCCATTTGATTTCTTTATCATTTCATCCCTAAGGTCATCTTTAGATGAAATATCTATTTCTTCATATTTAAGATTATTTCTAGAAAGTAATCTTTTTGCAGCATCACAAAAATTACATAAAGGACCTGTGTACATGGTAATATTTTTCACAAACTATATATAGTGGTTTTTTAGGTTTTTTCCAGCTAGGACAATAAAGCTCAATATGAGCTATAAATTCCTGTAAAAATCAGATAATTCCACAAAATCATTTATGGAGATATTTTCAAATTTTGATATAGTACATTTTAGATAGTCCTATCTAGCCATCTTTAGCTCCCGGTTTTTTAGGGCTATCCAAAAATATTTTTTCGAATATTTTCCTATTAACTAAGTTAAATGTAATTGCCAAAGAATCTTATTTTTTAGAATTAGAACAGCATTTTTGAAAAAAATTATAATTTAACATGATGAACATCATTGTTATACAACCTGAAGACTAGCATATTGATCAATGTTTTAGCCATTTTTTTGTTGTAATTTTGCAACATTTTAAAAATTTTAATTATTATGCCATTTCACTTGTTTTAAATAGTGAACTTAAGTGTTAATTATTTAGTAATTTTTTAAAAAATTAATTAACAGACGAGAAATATATATGAAAAAAGTACTTTTAATTATCATTGCAAGTTTATTTTCTTTCGCATCTGCCAACGCAGTCGAGATCTCAGTTGGAATAGGTTACAACAATGCTGTTTTTGCAGCTGAAGGTAAAGAAGATGGCTACGATGAAGGCGGAACTTTAAGTGAAACAACTGTTGAATACGGAGCATTCGACGACTCGTATGGTTCTATTTATTTAGAAGCAGGAAATGAAATGGGATCAATTGGTATTTCATATTCAGAAACTATTCAGACACCTTCTAACGTCAACGAAGCAAACTTTCCAGGAACAGGTAACGCAACATCAAGAGTTAGCGCTGACTTTGAAAATTTTGTATCGCTTTACGGAATACTTAAAATCCCTTTTGCAGGTTTATATGCAAAAGCAGGTATTTCACAAGCAGACGTGATAGTAAATGAAACTCAAAGATCAGGTAACACTTATCCAGATACTGATATAAATGGATATATTGTAGGTCTTGGAATTCAACATAATGCTGATAATGGTTTCGGAGTTAGAGCAGAAATACAAGGTCATACTTTCGATGATGTTTCTGTTAACAACGGTGTAGCCACAACAGGCAATCATAACAAAATTACTATATCTGAAATGATTGGATTAACAGGCCAGATATCAATATTGAAAACATTTTAATATTTAAGTAAGTTTGTAAAATTTAAAGGCCAGCATTTATTGCTGGCCTTTTTTTTTGTCTAATTAAATATGGTTATTTTTTGTATTTAAGAATATTGTAACTCAATATGAATTTAGGATTTATAGGGACAGGGAAGATAACCTCATCAGTAGTTACAGGAATATGCAGATCTAGAATATCTTTTAAAAAGATAATATTATCACCTAGGAACATCAATGTAGCAAAGAAACTAAAAAGGCAATTCAGAAAAGTATCTATTGCAAAAAATAATCAGGAAATAGTTAATTCATGTAATTGGGTTTTTTTAGCTGTTACACCTACTGTAGGTCAAAAAATCATTAAAAATTTAAAATTTAAATCGAGCCAGACAATTGTTAGCTTTATTTCAACGATAACTCTGCCTCAGCTTAAAAAAGCTATTAAAGTAAAAGCAACAATTGTAAGAGCAGTACCGCTTCCTCCAATTTCATTAAAAAAAGGTCCAGTTCCACTATTTCCACCAAACAAGAAAATTAAAAATTTTTTTGACAAACTTGGAACAACGGTTGAAATTAATAATGAAAAATTGTCTAAAAATTTTTGGGCAACATCAGGAATGATGGCGCCATTTTATGAGTTATTAAAAATAATGTCTAATTGGCTAGTTAAACATGGAGTTAAAAGAGATAAAGCACAGAAGTATGTTACTTCACTTTTTGTAGCATTATCTGAAGATGCTGTTGCTAATTCTAATAAAGATTTAAAATATTTAGTAAAAGAATCTCAAACTCCAAAAGGACTTAATGAACAAGGAGTTCAAGAACTAAGAAAAGCTGGATTCTATAGATCAACTGAAAAAACATTAAATAGTATTCTTAAGAGATTAAACAAAGTATAATTTTTAATGCAGTCAGATACAAACATTCTGCAAATAGACAATCTTTCAAAATATTTTGGAGGTCTTGCAGCAGTATCAAGTTGTTCTTTGCAAATTAAAAAAGGTTCTATTACTGGAATTATTGGACCAAACGGATCAGGTAAAACAACTTTATTTAATTTAATAGCTGGAAATTTAAAACCTACTTCTGGGAAAGTTATGTTTAATAATGAAGATATAACTTCAATACCATCTTATGAACTATTTTCAAAAGGTATACTAAGAACCTTTCAAATTGCTCATGAATTTACAAATTTAACTGTTTTAGAAAATTTAATGATGGTTCCAGGAAACCAATCCGGAGAAAAGCTAATGACAGCATTATTAAAGCCAAAATTAGTAAAACAAGAGGAAGAAACCGTAAAACATAAAGCTTATGAAGTTATTGATTTTTTAAATTTAAAACATTTAGCAAATGAATTAGCTGGAAATTTATCTGGTGGTCAAAAAAAATTACTTGAACTTGGAAGAACTATGATGGTTGATGCAAAAATAGTCTTGCTTGATGAAGTTGGCGCTGGAGTCAACAGAACATTGTTAAAAGATATTGGAACTGCAATTTTGAGATTAAATAAAGAGAAGGGCTATACATTTTGCATGATTGAACACGATATGGATTTTATAAGCAGAATGTGTGATCCAGTAATTGTCATGGCTGAAGGGTCAGTACTATTTCAAGGGACACCAGAAGAAGTTAAAAAAAATGAAAAGGTTATTGAAAGTTATTTAGGTCGTGGAAGCGTAAAGCAAGGAGAAAAAAACTGATGGCTTTTTTTGAAGGTAACAAAATGACAGCAGGATACGGTAGTGGACCAGATATTATAAGCTCATGTTCAATAAACGCTGATAGAGGAGAGATAGTTGCAATACTTGGACCTAATGGTGCTGGTAAATCTACAGCGATGAAAGCCATGTTGGGATTATTAAATTTAAAATCAGGATCTGTTTTAATGGATGGAAAAGATATTTCTAGTTTATCTCCACAAGATAGAGTTAAAACTGGTATATCATTTGTTCCACAAACTAGAAATGTATTTGCCGATTTAACTGTAAGAGAAAATTTAGAGGTTGGAGCTTTTTTGCGTGAAGATGATGTAAACAAAGTTATTAATGATATTTATGAATTATTTCCTATTTTAAATGAAAAGAAATCACAAAAAGTAGGTGAATTATCAGGAGGACAAAGACAACAAGTAGCTCTCGGTAGAGCGTTAATGATAAGGCCTTCTGTTTTAATGTTAGACGAACCAACTGCAGGAGTTTCCCCAATAGTAATGGACGAATTATTTGAACATATAATTAAAGTTAAAGAAACAAACGTTGCAATAATAATGGTAGAGCAAAATGCCAAACAAGCATTGAGTATTTCTGACCGAGGATATGTATTAGTTACAGGTGAAAATAAATTTGAAGGATCTGGAAATGAATTACTTAATGATCCCGAAGTTAGAAGGTCATTTTTAGGAGCTTAAATGGATTTTATAAATGCAATAATAGTATTATTAAATTACACTATAATACCTGCTTTAACATATGGATCACAATTAGCACTTGGAGCAATTTTTGTAACATTGATTTATGGAATACTAAGATTCGCAAACTTTGCAACTGGAGACATGATGTCATTTGGAACTATGTTTGCGGTTCTTCTTACTTATTATTTTCAATCGTTAGGTATAAATCTTGGAATATTTCCAACAGCTTTAATTACAATTCCTTTAGCGACTTTTATGATGATTTTATACATGCTATCCATAGACAAATTTGTATTTGAATATTATCGAATAAAAAAAAGCCCACCAGTTCAGCTTGCTATGGTTAGTGTTGGAGTAATGTTTGTTACTCAAGCAATAATAAGGATAATTATTGGACCAGCAGACAGAACTTTTCTTGATGGAGAAAAGTTTATTTTAAAAGCTTCAGAATTTAAGGAAATGACAGGGTTAAATGAAGGTTTAACTATTAAGTCAACACAAGCGATAACAATAGTTATTACTATGATTGCAGTTTCTATAATGTTTTGGTTTTTAAACAAAACTAAGACAGGAACAAGTATGCGAGCATATTCTGATAATGAAGATTTAGCTTTACTGTCAGGAATAGATCCAAAAAAAGTTGTACTAATTACTTGGATTATTGCTGGAATATTGGCAACAATAGGTGGAGTTTTGTATGGACTAGATAAAAGCTATAGACCATTTGTATATTTTAATAACATGTTGCCAATATTTGCAGCAGCAATTGTTGGTGGAATAGGAAATCCTTTTGGTGCTTTTCTAGGAGGATACGTTATTGCATTTGCTGAAATATTTTTAACTTATGCTTATAAAAAGTTTTTTACATATATACTCCCAGAAGCATTAGAACCAAATTCTATGATGCAAATATTATCAACTGATTATAAGTTTGCAGTTTCATTTTCAATTTTAGTAATTGTCTTATTATTTAGGCCCTCGGGAATCTTTAAAGGAAAAACACTATGAAGCAATATTTAAATGTAATTACGGCGTACTTGATAATGTTTACATTAATTATTTTGGTTGGAATCTTTCAATCTTGGTCTCTTGCTTTAACAATTTTAAACTACTGTTTAATTTCTGCAGTTATGACGATAGGTGCAAATATCCAATGGGGATATGCTGGATTAATTAACTTTGGAATAATGGGTTACACCGCTTTAGGTGGATTAGCTGTTGTACTTGTATCGGTGGCGCCTGTTGGAGAAGCTTGGAGTGTAGGTGGCTTAAATATGATGATTTGTTTAGGTGTTATAATCGGAATAGTTTTTTCAATTCGTCTTACATTAAAAAAAATTGCGAAATCCAAAAAAAGAAACTATTTAATAGCTGCTATAATTATAATTGGAATATTATTACTTAGATTAATTTCAGCACCTGCTATTGAAAGTATTGAGGCAGTAGAACCAGCTAAAACTGGTTTTTTAGGGGGACTTGGGTTACCAGTTTTATTTTCGTGGATAGCAGGCGCATTTCTTGCGGGTGGATTAGCTTTCGTAGTAGGAAAAGTAGCATTAGGTCTAAGAGCTGATTATTTAGCAATCGCTACACTACTAATTGCAGAAATAGTTGTATCAATAATCAAACATGAAGATTGGTTAGCGAGAGGAGTTAAAAATGTAATTGGACTTAAAAGGCCAGCGCCATATGAAATTAATCTACAGCAATCACCGTGGTTTATAGATTTAGTTGAAAAATTTCACTCAGGAAAACTAGCATTAATTAATTCTGTTTCAGAAAAACAAGATGTTTTAAACCAGTTAGTTATTGATGCTTCTTCTGTTTATGTAAAACTTTGTTTTACAGGTTTATTTTTAACTGTTGTTATAATTTTATTAATTGTTACTCAAAAAGCTCTTTATTCTCCATGGGGAAGAATGATGAGAGCAATAAGAGACAATGAAGAAGCAGCAGGAGCCATGGGAAAAAATGTTGTTAAACAGCATTTGTTAATATTTATTTTAGGTTCTGCAATAGTTGGTATAGCAGGGGCCATGATGGTAACTAATGATGGATTATTTACACCAGGAAGTTACAGACCAATGAGATATACATTTGTTATTTGGGTAATGGTTATTGTTGGAGGAACAGGAAACAATTTTGGAGCAATTTTAGGTGGTTTTGTTGTTTGGTTTTTATGGGTTGAAGCAGCACCAATAGCACTATTTTTTATTAATCTTTTTACAGCGCATTTACCAGAAACAAATGAAATTAGAGTACATTTAATAAATAGTGCTCCTTATTTTAGATTTTTAGTGATCGGAACAGCACTATTGGTTATAATGAGATTTAGACCACAAGGAATTTTACCAGAGAAAATAATTAAAAATTAAATGAAATATTTACTTTTAGGAATGGCATTAGCTTTTTTGATGTATTTATCTGATAAATACATTTTTTAGATAAAAAAAACCTCAGCGAATTTCTTCGCTGAGGTTTTAAAGAATTAAGTATTATCTTTGTTTTTTAGTTTTAAATTTACCACCCTTAACTTCTTTTTCTAAGAATGAACCAAATGCTTCACCTACATCAGTAAATTCAACACCTGTTGCACCTTCGTAGTTAACGGCTTTTCCTTTAGCTAATAAATCTAAAGCTTTTCCTAATTCACCTGGGTAGATTTTTTTACCAGGTGCATTTGCTACAGCCATAACATTAGCTTGAACTGTAGCTCTGTCAGCTTTTCCACCAGCTTGCATAGCAAGAGTGATTAAAGCAGCAGCATCATATGATTCACCTGTGTAAGGACCTGAAGAATCAATACCAGCAGCTTTTGCTACATCAGCAAAAACTCCAGCACCTTTTCCAGTTGATCCAGGTAGAGAACCAAATGATTTGTTTAAAGCTTTACCAAATTTATCAGTTAATGAGTCTCCGATCATACCATCAGATAAAATAAATCTATCAAATGATCCTGCATCTAGAGATCCCTGAATAATTTGTGCTCCAGCTTGGTCAAGATAACCTAGGACAGCTACAGCATCACCACCAGCAGATGCTAGTGTTGCTACTTCAGCTGAGTAGTCACCTTTACCTTCTTCGTGAGCAAGAACAGTAGTTACTTTAATACCATGAGCTTTAACAGCTGCTTCATAAACATCTGATAAACCTTTACCATAGTCATTATTTGTATAAGTAATCGCTACACTTTTAACTTTTCTGTCTTTAGTAATGTCAGCCAAGATTGCACCACCTCTTGCATCAGACGGAGCAGTTCTAAAGAAAAACCCGTTGTCAGCTAGAGTAGTTAATCCTGGAGAAGTTGCAGATGGAGATATCATTACTACTCCATTTGGCACAGCAACATTTGTTGCAATTGCACCTGTAACTCCAGAACAGTCAGCTCCCATGATAGCAATAACACCTCCGTCTACTAATCCTTGGGCAGCAGTTGTAGCAGCAGCGGAGTCAACACAAGTTGAGTCAGCTCTTTCTACTGATATTTTTTGTCCACCTAGTAATGAACCTGAATCTGAAGCTTCTTTAAAAGCAAGCTCTGCAGATGCAGCCATAGCAGGTGTTAGAGATTCAATAGGACCTGTAAATCCTAAAATTACTCCCATTTTAATATCTGCAAAAGTATTTGTTGTCATAGTTGAAACAAATAAAAATGCAGCTAAAATTAATTTTCTCATAATTTTCCCTTTAATTGTTAACAATTTATAAAAAGTTATTAGATTATGATTAAATTAATATTTCAATGATTAATTACCTAATTTTTTGAAGCATAAACACTGATACTATAACGATAATTCCACCAGTGACCATTATGGGTGTTGGAATTTCTCCAAAAATTAAAAAAGTTAGTATTAATCCAAAAACAGGAAATAAAGCATAAAAAGGTAAAACCATTCCAACTGGATAAAACTTATATAAATAGAACATCATCATATGTCCAAATATTGAAATTATAGCTCCTGCATATAATACTGCTAACCAACCATTTTTTTCGATATTAGATATTTGATGAAATACGTTTCCTTCAAACAAGTGTGAAATAATAATTAATATAATAAAACCAACCAAACCCATAAAAGCATTGGTAAATTTTACATCAAGTTCTTTAAGGTATCTCGAAAATACTTGTGATAAACCATAGAAAAATGCCATAGCAAATATTAACAAAGTCGCTAAGATTTCTTCTGAAATTTTTGGATCAAATGCTATTAAAATAATTCCAAAAAATGATGCAAATATTAAAATCCATTTTTTAAAAATAATACTTTCACCAAGAAATAGAGAACTTAGAATGATTGCTAATGGAATTGATAGTTGAGCACCAATTGTAATAGGAGCCAAGATTGAAGCAACATCTAATGATAAATATAAAAACATATTTACTCCTGCGCCCATACATATTGAAAATCCTAAAAGAGGAAGATAATATTTTTTTTGAGGTACTTTTATTTTACAGAAAGGTATCAGGCATAAAAAAACTATAATCATTCTTAAAGCTCCAAATAAAATTGGATTAACAGATGCATTTAAACCAAATTTCCCTAAAGGGTAAGCACTTCCTAAAAAGAACATTACTAGGACAATTATAGCTGTATGTTTAAAAGACAATTTTATCTCATTGAAAATGGATCAAGAGTTGGTTTATCTGAAGTATAATACCAAGTTGTTTTTACTCTTGTATAATCTTTTATAGATTCAATACCTGCTTCTTTACCATAACCACTATCTTTCATTCCACCAAAAGGAGCGGATGGAGATATTAATCTATAAGTATTTACAAATGTAATTCCAGCTCTAATTGCCTTGGATACTCTCATACCTCTTGAAAAGTCACTTGTATAAACACCAGAGGATAAACCGTATTGGTTGTCATTCATTTTATTTATTACTTCTTCTTCGTTTTCAAATTTCATTACCGATAGTACTGGTCCAAAAAGTTCATTTTCTGCTGTTGGAAGATTATGATTATCACACTCAATAATTGTTGGAGGAAAATAGTATCCTTCATTTGAAAATGAATGTCTTTTACCTCCACATTTAATTTTTCCACCTTGTTCTACAGTTAATTTAATATTTTTTTCTATTATTTCTAATTGTTTAAAATTACCAATTGGACCCATTTCGCTTTCAGGATCCATAGGCGCACCAATTTTTATTTTTTCTGCTCTTGCAGCAAGCTTATCTAGAAATTCATTATAAATTCCTTTTTGTAAATAAAGTCTTGAACCAGCAATACAACTTTGGCCACTTGCACCAAAAATTCCTGCGGTAATTCCATTTATTGCATTTTCCTGATGAGCATCTTCAAATACTGCTACAGGACTTTTTCCTCCAAGTTCCAGACTTACTTCAGATAAATTTTCAGCTGAATTTCTAATTATATGTCTTGCAGTTTCAGGACCTCCTGTAAAAGCAATTTTTTCAACTAAATTGTGTGTTGTTAGAGCCTTTCCGCATGGATCTCCATAACCTGTAATAACATTTACAACACCTTTTGGTATTCCTGTTTCTTCAACTAATTTTGCAAACTCAAATAAAACTGCAGGCGCTAGCTCTGACGACTTTATAACAACAGTATTTCCCATTGCTAAAGCAGGCGCTAGTTTAGTTACTGTTAACAGCATCTGTGAATTCCAAGGAATAATTGCTGCTATAACACCTATTGGTACTCTCGTAGTTATTGCTTGAATGTTCGGTTTATCTATGGGTAAAACTGTTCCCTCAACTTTATCCGCCATACCAGCATAATAGTCATAATATTCTGCAATATAGTTTGCTTGCTTTTTTGTTTCTCTAAATAATTTTCCAGTATCAATAGTTTCAATTTCTCCAAGTAACTCAGCATTCTTTCTAAGTTTATCCGCTATTGCTCTTAAATATTTTCCTCTTTCTCGTGGAAGTAACTTTGGCCATTCTCCTTCAAATGCTTTCTGTGCTGCTTTCACTGCTCTATCTACATCATTTGCACTTGCTTCAGGAACTACAGCCCATGGCTTATTATTTTCTGGATTTAAAGTTTCAAAAGTTTTTTTAGTATCAGAGTCTACCCATTCTCCATCGATAAACATTTTATATTGCTTAAGTTTAGTCATTTTTTATATGTTCCTTAATAGCGTTATTTACATCATCTGCACACTCAATACTACAGAGATGTTTTCCATTGCTTATTATTTTAACTTTAGAATTAGCGATTTTTTTACTTAAATTTTGGGACATTTCCGGCGTTGATCCAATATCATTTTCTCCAGTCATAACTAATGTTTTAGTTTTTATATTTTCAAATATTTCATTATCTTGGTGCTTAACAAAAAGTTCATAAACTTTTAGGAAATTTTCCATATCATTTTCTTCAAGCATAGAACAAATTTTTTCATAAATATTTGGATTTTTACTTATATAATCATCTGTGAACCATCTCTTAAGAGCTTGTTTTGATAAAGATCTACTTTTTTTTGATAATTCAAATCTATCATTTACTATTTGCTGCTGCTCATTACTTCTTTGAAAAACTGAGCAAAGCAAAGTTAAAGACTCTAATCTATTATTATATTTGGAGGCAAAATTCCTTGCTATTAATGAACCAATTGAAAAACCAACTAAATGCATTTTTTCAAAATTGAGTTCATCAATTAAATTTACTAATTGTAATGAAAAATCATCAAAACTTATTTGTGATTTTTTTAAGGGTGTGTTTCCATGTCCCAAGATATCATATGCCAAGACAGTATTATTAAATGAATTAATCTGAGGCTCCCAAATTTTATGATTAAGTCCTACACCGTGGATTAAAACTATTGGAGTATTTTCTTTTTTATTTAGAATATAAAAAGTATTCTTTAAATCTTTAGCATTGATCATTTAATTATTTAGGTTCAATGCCCATTTCTTTCATATCTTGATATCTATCACCAGTTCTTGCGTGCGCTCTTCCGCTAGAAGCTCCACCAATAGCAATTACTATTTCATTATCAAATGGAGCATCATGAATAGTAAATTCATGTGTTAGATAATATGGTCTTAAACCAGAGTCTGTTTTATGCATCATTGGTATAGAAATTTTCGATCCAGCAGGCCCTCTTGTATTTGTAAAACTTAAATAAGATGTTCCACCCACTGCATCTCTAAATTTATTTCCAAATCTTAACGTATGAATAAAAGCAGATGCGTGCTCGATCTCTCCATTTAAACCGACAATTCCTGCTTTACCATAAGCTAGAATTTTATCTGGAGAACCAATTTCTTTTATTAATTCTGGAACTAAAATATCACCAAGCTTTGGAGCTAAATCTAAAATTACAGGTTTAAGATCTTCAACAAATCCTTGACCATCCCAAGGATTTTTAAAAACTGCTGCAACAGAAACTAGCAAGACTGGTTCTTTTGCTTCTTTTCCACCTTCAATAAATGTCTTATCAGCAAATTTTGTAAACTTTCTTAATTCTAATTTCATTTTTTTGATCTATGTTTAAAACTATCTCTTCTAAAACTGTATAGTGCTTTTGGATCTACATCAACATCAATGACAACAGGTTTATTTATTTTTAAAGCTTCTCTAACTGCTTGGTTTATTTCTGAAACTTTTTTAACCTTAAAACCTTTAGCACCATATAGCTCTGCAACTTTATCAAAAGGTGGACTGCTAATATCAGCTCCCAGGTATCTTTTTCCATAAAAATCTTTTTGATAAGCTTTCTCAGCTCCCCAACTTTTATTATTCATGACTATAGTTATTGTATTTATCTTATATTCAACAGCCGTACTTAATTCTGAAATTGTCATTCCAAAACCCCCATCTCCCATTAGGCTAATTACTTTTTTATTAGGTTTTGCAATCTTTACACCTAAACCACATGCAAAAGAAAAACCAACCAAACCAAAGTCTAAAGGAGTAAATAAAGATGGAGGGTCATAATATTCAAGAGCATCTGTCGCTTGCAAACAAAGTGTACCCGCATCTAAAGTTATTGCGGAGTTTTTAGGAAGAACTTGTCTTAATTGTTTAAACAAGCTATTGGGCTGAATAGGAAAATTTTTCTGTTTAAATTTATCTCTGCTGAGCAAAAAATATTTTCTTTCATTTAAATAGTTATTGGTCCATTTTGTTATATCAAGAGTAATATTTTGCTTCTTAATTTCCTTATATAATTGGTCAGCTATTGTGGCAGCGTCTCCATAAATTCCTACTGCTACAGGAAAGTATCTTCCTATCATTCTTTTTTCCAATTCAACTTGTATGATCTTTGCTCTTTTATTTATATTTTCGTAAGAATAAAAAGTTGAATTAAATCCAAGTCTTGTTCCAAGAGCAATTATAACGCTTGCTTCTTTAACTAGTTTAGATGCAACTGGATTACCTCTTGGACCCATTTGTCCAGCATTTAGTTTGTGATTAAATGGTATAGCATCTCCATGACCAGCCGCTGTTACCATTGGTATATTTAATAGTTCTGCCAATTTAACTACATTTTTATATCTTGATGTATATTTAATTCCACCACCAGCAATAATAACAGTTTTGTTTGAATTACTGATAATCTTTACAGCTTTTTTTATATAATTAGATTTTGCTTTAGTTGAGTTTTGATTATCAAAAGATTGATTTTTGTCATTGATTTTAAAATTTCCTTTATCTGCCAATATATTTCTTGGTAGATTAATACAAACTGGCCCCCTCCTAGGAGACATTGCTAATTTAAAAGCATCACTAAAAGTTTTTGGAATTTTTTTAGCATTTTTTACAGTCCAAGTTTTTTTTGTTACTGGTTT
The DNA here is from genome assembly GCA_902556825.1 of uncultured Pelagibacteraceae bacterium. GTDB lineage: Bacteria > Pseudomonadota > Alphaproteobacteria > Pelagibacterales > Pelagibacteraceae > Pelagibacter. The sequence goes on along the minus strand of CACDXO010000005.1, from coordinate 29,244 downwards.
AAATAAAGATTGTTGATCAAGACCTTGAAAAGCATCTTCCATTTTATCTTTTGTAGAATATGAACCAGCAATTGAAACAACTGGAGAAAAAGCTGCTTTTGCTTGAGCAAGTCCGGTAACTAGATTTGTTGCACCAGGACCATTTTGTCCAGCAAGTATTATGCCAGGTTGATTAGATGCTCTTGCATATCCATCGGCCATATGCGTTCCAGTTCTCTCATCTCGGACACCAATAAATTTTATATTTTTTTCATGATAAAGAGCATCAAACATTTCCATTGTAGCAGAACCTATTAAGCCAAAAACATGTTTAACTTTTTCTTTTTTTAATGATTTAATTGCGGCTTGACCACCAGTCAGGTTCTTAGATTTGATCACGAAACTTTTTTAACTTCAGTATCTAAATCATCTTTGAAGTGTGGCATTACTTTTTCAGTAAACATTTTGATACTCTTCATGCAGTCCTCGTGTTTAATACCAGGAAAATTAGACCATACTTGTAAATTTTGAAGATTTAATTCAGATTTAAGTTCATGAATTTTATCTATTACATACTCGGGCGTCCCGAATAGCATGTTACGTTTATGAAGAAAGTCGTAGCTTAATAAATCTAGTTTACCTTTAGTAACAGGTAGTTCTTCGCCAGGGTCCATGTGGTTTCCAAGACCTCTCCAATGACAGACCCATCTCATATAATTAACCATGTGTTCGCCAGCTTTTTCTTTTGCTTCTTCCATTGTATCTGCAACAAACATGTCTCTTACCAATGAAATACCTTCACCCATTGGTACATTTCTTTTTTCTGCCTCTGATTTTGCATTTTTAAATGCCTCAAACTTAATTTTTAAAGCCTTAACTGTAGGTATCCACATTATAATATTTAAACCTTGTGTTGCAGCCCATTCAATAGATCTAATTCCATCGACTACTTGGTGTATAGCAGGATAAGGCTTTTGATAGGGCTTTGGAAGAACACTTATATTTTCCATAACACTTGTCTCAAGATTAACCAAATCTTTGTTTGGTGGACTCATATCATGTTGCCAAACATAATTGGGAGCAGGATAAGTATAAAACTCACCTTTATGATTAAAAAATTTTTCTTTCCACGCTTTTTTTAAAATTGTTAGAGTTTCTTCAAAAAGTCTAAAATTTTTTGCTTGGTCTTTCATGTCTGCTTCTTTATTTAAGTTTATTGCTTCTCTTCCATAAATTCCTCTTCCTATACCAACTTCAACTCTACCTTTTGATAATTGATCAAGAAGAGCAATATCTTCAGCCATTCTAATTGGATTATGAAAAGTAATTACATTACACGCTTGACCTATTCTAATATTTTTTGTTCTAGCCGCAGCATCAACACCCATCATTAATGGATTAGTTAAAGACTCCATTCCTTCATGATTAAAGTGATGTTCTGTATACCAAATTGAATTCCATTTATTCTGATCACAATATTCTGTAATTTCTCTAGTTTCGTCTAAAAGTTTATCGTAAGGTTTGTGTGTCCAGTTGGTAGTGTTACAGAAGTAACCAAATTTCATTAAAGCCTCCTTTAAAAATTAATTTAAAGACGACCGATCCCACTTTCGTACTTAAGAAATTACGACGAGTTATGTATCGCTTTATTAAATGATACTATCTTCTTCTATTAAATTTTCAACGTTTTTTAAGATATTAATTTAGCAACTCTTTAATGTTTTTATCTAGTTGATTTTCAAAATTTTTGTCATTTCCAGGGTTGGCAGCACAGTGACCATATGGAGAATCTACAGGTCTTAAAGATGAACGAGATATAAATTTTTTTTCAAATTTATTATCTTCAGTTCTAAAGTACAAATCCTGATTACATGGCATTAATATTGTTTTTGCTCTTATTGATTTAAGAGCTTTTATATAATTATTTTTATAAATAGGACCTTTGCTAATATCATTTAACTGCCAGGTTTTAAGTTTAGACAAAAGATTATTAGCATCCCAGTTTTTAGCATGATCATTTGCCCAGTCCTTAAGTAATTCTTCAGCACTTTTAAAACCAAATTTTTTGTAAAGTTTTTCTCTATAAAAATTCTGGGAGAAAGCCCACCCTGCATAAACTCTTCCAAATGCCTTTAATCCTTCGACAGGTTGTTTTTTATAATTTCCTTTATTAAATTTTTTATCAGCAGTAAGCGCTGCTTTAACACCTTCTAAAAAAACATGATTGTGTATCGAAGTCTTTGATGATGCACAAAAAGGAAGAATTGCTTTGACCATGCTAGGATACTGAGCTGCCCATTGATAAGATTGACAACCAGCCATAGACCAACCAGTAACTAGAGCAATTTTTTTAATTTTCAGTTTTTCAGTAATAAGTTTGTGCTGACAATAAATATTATCCCACAACGTTATTGTTGGAAATTTAGAACCAGATTGAATAGCATTAGTTGGAGAGGAAGATAGACCATTTCCAAACATATTAATTGATATAATAAAATATTTGTTTGGATTGATGGCTCTATTTTTACCAATGAAACCTTCATTTCTAATGTGGCTACCAGTATAAAATGTAGGAAGAATTATTACATTTGAATGATTTTTATTTAACTTACCATATGTTTTGTAAACTAATTGTGCTGATTTTAAAATTTTTCCAGATAAAAGTTTAATATTTCCTAAGTTAAACTTTTCATGCTTTTTCATTAATTAGTAAAGTCTTAGATACTCTTTTACTTCCCAATCTGTAACTGCTTGGTGATAACGTTCCCATTCATCATTTTTATAAGATATAAAAGATTTTTTCATTACCGGTCCCATAACCTCATCAGATAGTTTATTAATTTTTAAAGCCTCAATTGCTTGCATTAGATTTTTTGGCAATCTTTTAATTCCTAACTTTTTAAACTCAGCATCTGTCATTTGATATAAATCCTGATCAGTTGCTTTACCTGGATCAATTTTATTTTTTATGCCGTCCATTACAGAAGATATTGTCATAGCTAAAGCCAAATAAACATTCATTGTCATATCTGCTGCTCTATTTTCAATACAATATCTGTTTTGTGGTAAACGAAACTGTGCAGATCTATTATTGTGACCATATGTAATATTAGTTGGTGCCCAAGTAACAGTTCCTCCTTCAAATCCTCCAACTCTAGGAACTAAGCCATTGTATGAATTAACTGTTGAACATGTTATTGCTGTTAGTGCTTCAGAGTTTTTCATAAGTCCACCAACTGCATGTTTTGATTGTTTTGACCAACCTTTTCCATCAGTAAAAATATTTTTTCCAGGTTTATTTACATCTTCCATTGAAAAATTAATATGTGCTCCCGATCTCCAGTCTCCTATTGTAGGTTTCGGCATAAAAGTAATGAACATATTATTTTTTTTAGCAATTTCTTTTAAAAGAATTCTTAAGAAAACTAATCTATCTGCCATTTCTAATAAATTTGTATAATGAAAATCTAACTCAAATTGCGAATAAGCTCCTTCAGCAACTACATCATGTAAATTCCATCCTAGTTCTTCAAGAATATCAATCAATTCTTTTAAAAAATGCATAGAGTCTAATGAATATTCAACATCATAACCAAATGCTTGTCGTCTTGGTCTTATTCCATTTATTGGATCACTATCAATAGCTTTAACTGGTTTTCCATCTTCTCCATATTTCATTGCAATAAATTCAGGTTCAATACCACACATTCCTTTGTACCCTGCGTTCTGTGCTTTTTGCATTGCACGCTTCAGAGCTTGTCTTGGACAAACATTATAAGGTTTATCTTCCCAATAAAGATCCGCAAAAATTATAGCCATTGTTTTGTCCCAAGGGCAAATATAAACGCTATCTAAATCTGGCAACATTATTTGGTCAGAATCAGCGGGAGTTAATTCAGGCACAAAAGATATTGAGTGTACTGCAAACTGAGGTCCTTTACCTAAACATAGTTGCTCAAAATCACTCATCGGCACAGGTTTAGTTTTTGGAATACCATGCAAATCTATCCAGCTCGACATTACATATTGTACGCCAGCAGCCTTAAGCTTTTTGTGAACTGCAGGAATTTTTTTCCTGTTTCTCTCTACAGCGTCTTTAAAATTTTCGTAATATATTTTATTTTTCATAAGTAAAATTATTTTGGCATATCTTCTGGATCAATTCCAGGAACAAATGTTATTCCAGCTTTTTGTTTCCAATCATGAGGATAAGCCGCATAAAATATTACACATTTTTCATCACATTCATAGGCTATATGATTATCCTTTGGAATATAAAGTACATCTCCAGGGTTACAAACATAAGATTTACCATCACAAGTTAGTCTAAACGTTCCCTCCATGCAGTAAATAATTTCATCACAAGTTAAATCCCAAGGTACAGAAACTTTGTTTAAAAAGTTTAATCCTCCACACATCGTGTTACTTACTTTACTTGTAACAAATGGTTTTATGTAAGACTTTCCTGGTTCTAATGTATGAAGTCTATTTTCAATATCTTTAAATTTATAGAGTTGTGGTTCTTTAGACATTAATATTCCTTTCGATTTTATATTTTAATTGGTTCGTTTAATTCAACTTTGTAACCATCTGGATCTTCGCAAAAAGCAATTACTCTTGTTCCATGTTTCATTGGACCTGGCTTACGAGTAATGTTAACCCCAAGCTTTGTAAGATCTTCACAAGCTTTATATACATCAGGAGTTTCTATGCAAATATGACCCCATCCATTTCCTTTGTCGTAATCTTCTTTTTGATCCCAATTATGAGTTAATTCAAGACACGGGGATTCATTTTCAAGTCCATAACCAATGAATGCATTAGTAAATTTTCCATCAGGATAATCAGTTTTTCTTAAAACTTTCATTCCCAAAGTTTTACAATAAAAGTTAAAAGAAGTTTCTAAATCTTTTACTCTTATCATTGTATGAGCCAACCTATATCCTTCATTTACATTTTTAGACATTTTTTTTACCTTTCATTATTTTTTTTGATTTCATAGTTGCTTGAATTATTAATTTTTGAAATTTTTGAACTCCTTTTTCCCAATGTGGAGATAGTAGCCCACCATCATTCGAAGCTGGTGATGATCTTCCTTCTTGTAATCTTTCGCACATTTCATGATCTTCTTTATGTACACTCCACCATATCTTCTTTGTAATATCAATCTCTTCTTTAGACATAGATTTTCCCTCAGTGGAGTATATTATTCTTTTTTGGCTTGTAATACTTGGTCCAATAGGAATATTTAAATATACACCTATTTGATTAGGATAATAAGTTCCAATTATAAAGTTTGGAAACAAAGAAAGATACTTAGAAGACACAGATAAAGCATTACTATTTGTATTATCTTCTTTATCAACGTTAACTCCACTTCCATAACAAATCCCATCAACAATTGTATAATGATCTTTCAGTGGTTGATTAGTTGTTGTTTTGTGAACAAATTGAACGTGATATGGTTCAATAAAATTTTCAATAAGAAACTTCCAATTTGTATTAATTTTTCCAAAATCTAAAGTTGCTGCATACTTTATTTTAGTTAAGTCTAAATCTTTAAATTTCGAAATTAAAGGCTTTGCGTATTCATTAAATTTTTTTGCTTTTCCATTAATATTTACAAATATCCAATCATGCCAAATATGAATTCTTATTGGCTTTAGACCATGATTTTTAAAATTAAATCCTTTGGGTTTATGTACATTTGTTCCTCCAATGTGTGGAGCAGCTTTCAAATTTCCTTGAAGATCATATGTCCAAGAATGATAAGGACATCGAATTAACTTACCAATATTTTTTTTTTCATCTACTAATTTTAAACATCGGTGACTACAAACATTATGAAAGGCCGTAATTTTATTTTCTTCATTTTTAATTAGTAGGATGGGTTTTCCAGCAATATAAACTGGAACAACATCTCCTACTTTTTTAAATTCGTGAGCAAAAGCTATAAATAGCCAACCATCAGCTAATGCAGTTTCACATTCTTTATCCCAAAATTCGTTATCGGTATATGATTTTGCTGGAAGCCCAAAAATTGTATTTGTATTTTTAGGGCTTTTAATTTTAACTGAAGTTTTATTTTCAGACATTTATAGGTTCCTTCTTAATAAATGAAATCTATTTGCGATTTGCTAATATTACAATAAAATATATCATAGTTAATTATTGTATTTTAAGGAGGTCAATTGGTTAATTCGAACAGCAATATCTATAAAGGCTATAATCAAGCAAAACCAGTTGGTTATGATAAAGAAATTTCTCACACAAATTTCGGGACTCCTGGTGGAGAGTATCTTAGAAGATACTGGCATCCTGTTGCCTTAACTTCTGAAGTAAGCACAACTCCTTTGCAAATAAAAATTCTTGGAGAAGATTTGGTTATTTTTAAAACCACAAAAAATAAAATAGGATTAGTCCATAAAAACTGCCCTCACAGAAGAGCATCATTAGTTTATGGAAAATGTGAAACAAACGGTATTAGATGTTGTTATCATGGATGGTTATTTTCTCCAGATGGAGAGATTTTAGAAACTCCTGGTGAAGATCCAGATTCAAAACAGGCAGAACAAGTAAGAAAAAAATTTAAATTAGGAGCTTATCCAATAAAAGAATTTAACGGAATTGTGTTCACTTATATGGGTCCCCCAGAAAAAATTCCTTCATTTCCTCATTATGATGCCTACGACATTTCAGATATTGTAAGAAGACCATATAAAATTAATTATAATTGTAATTGGATACAAGTTCTTGATGCAATTATGGATCCAGTTCATACATCGTTTTTACATGGACAAAGTTCGGGAATACAATTTTCTGAAGGTTTTGCAGAACTTGGAGAAATAGAATTTTTTAAAAGAGGAATGCAATATCTTGGAGCAAATACAAGGAGAGTTGATGATAATATTTGGGTTAGAGTAAATGAGTTAATACTTCCTAACTTCACACAGGCCGGATCAGCTTTTGCTGCAGACGGCACCAAAACTCGATATTTTGGCAGAAGTTCTTTTACCAGATGGGTAGTACCTGTAGACGACGAGCATTGTGTAGCTATAGCTTGGGGTAATTTTGGAGATAGAGCAGACCCAATTGAATATAACAATAAAGAAGGTTGTGAAAGAATTGAAGCAGGTGAAATTATAGATCGAACATTGGAAGAAAAACAAAAGAGTCCAGGAGATGCTGAAGCGGTTGAAGGAATGGGATTTATAAGTCAACATAAAGGTGAGCATTTAATGCCAACCGATCATGGAATAATGTCCTACAGAAGACATATCAGAAAATCAATAAAAGCATTGCAAGAAGGAACAGAGCCCAAACAGTTTAAAAATAATGGAGATGTAGTCAAAACATATGGTCAAGATACAGTTTTAAGAGTTCCAAAAAGAAATGTAGATGATCGAAAATTTATAAAATCAGTTGGTGCTGCAGTATTGAAATTGCAATTTGACTCAGAAAAAATGCCAAATAAAGACCGTGACTCTTTTATAATAAAAGAGCTATCTAATATGGAAAAGAATGGAGCATTTTGACAAATAAAAAAATTAAAATTCATGTTAAAAACAATCATTGGGCACCAGGTTCTTTTCCTACCGATGCTGAAGGAGAAAAAAATTTTACAATAACCAAAGAGCGTTTTGACAATTTTCTTAATAAATTTCCAGAAATTAAAGAAAAAATAGAAGTTTTTTTTGACTGGGATGAAGAAAATTTTAAAAAATCAATTTCAAATTCTGATATTTTACTAGCTTGGAACTTTCCAACAAAAAACCTTAAAGAACAAGCTCCAAATCTTAAATGGATACATGTTATTTCAGCGGGAGTAGAGCATTTGCTTCCTTTAGACTGGATGAACGATGATTTAGTTTTAACTAATAGCAGTGGAGCTCATGCTAAAAAAGCAGGTGAGTTTGGTTTAATGAGTATTTTAATGTTGCAAAATCATATGACAAGATTAATTACTCACCAGAAAAATAAAGAATTTGTTTCATTATTTAGCAATCCAGTTCATGGAAAAACAGTGGTTGTGGTTGGAACAGGATCACTTGGAGGATCGATGGCAAAACATGTATCAAAATTAGGTGCAAACATTATCGGAGTTAATAAAAGAGGAAATAAAGCTGAAGGTTGTTCAAAAACTATCACAATAGATAAAATTGATAGTGTTTTGCCTGAAGCTGATTTTTTATATTTAGCACTTCCCGAAACGCCTGAAACTAAAAATCTGATTAATAAAAAAAGACTCGATATGCTAAAAACTACATGTGGAATTGTAAATATAGGAAGACAATCAGCAATTGATTATGATGCATTAAGTGAAAAACTTAAAAAAAATGAAATAGCAGGAGCAATACTTGATGTATTTTCTCATGAACCATTAGATAAAAGCTCAAAACTTTGGGATACTCCTAATTTAGTTATTACACCACATGTATCCTCAGACGATGACGGCAATTATGTCGAATTAACTCTTGGTATATTCTTTAGTAATTTAAAACTTTTTATTGAGAATAAAGAATTAACAAACCAAGTTGATAAAAAACTTGGTTATTAAAAACTATATTGAATTTATCGAATTTAAAATTTTAACCTCTCTAGGCTTTTCCAGCAAATCTTCTATTTTAGATCTATAATCTTTATAATGTGCTGTTTCTCTGTGCAAATCTAAAGCGGCTGAATTTTTATAAATTTCAAATAGGTGGAAAGATATAATTTTATCATCTTTATTTTTTTCTTCATAAAAATTATAAAGTTCATTACCTTCTTCTGACCTTGTAGGTTTTATCATAGACAATATAATTTCCTTGACTTCTTTAACTTTATCTTTTTTTGGATGAAAACTTGCCAGAACTATTATTTTAGACATTACTAATTTCCTTTAATTCTTAAGAATAATTTATTTTAAATGTACTCTTATATTCCTATTTAGTATCATAATTATATAAAAAATGATCAAAGATATTATTAAAAATTTAAAACCTTCGTCTACACTTCTTATTAATGAAAAATCAAATAAATTAGAAAGAGAAGGCAAAAAAATATTTAAATTTGGATTTGGCCAATCACCATTCAAAGTGCCTCAAGATATTGTTAATGAACTTAAAGGTAATGCTCATCAAAATAAATATCTCCCAATGCAAGGTCTTGAAGATTTAAGAGTTTCTATTGCACACTATATTTCTAAAAAAAAAGATCATAAATATTCAAGCTCTAATATAATTGTTGGTCCAGGATCAAAAGAATTGATGTTTTTATTACAAATTTTATTTGATGGAGAAATAATTCTTCCAGCTCCAAGCTGGGTTTCTTATGCACCTCAAGCAATAATTGGAAGAAATAAAATTAAATGGATTCAAACAAAAAGTGAAAATAATTGGTTTCCAACAGCTAAAGAAATAGAAGATGTAATTAAAAAAGATAAACAAAAAAAATATTTAATATTCCTTAATTCTCCAAACAATCCGTCTGGACAAGTATGCACAAATTTAAGTGAAATTTCACAATTAACAAAAAAATATAATTTATATTTTTTGTCTGATGAAATTTATTCCGAGTTAACTTTTGAAGATAATTATCAATCTATATCAAATTATTCTCCAGAAAATACAATTATAAGCACAGGTTTAAGTAAATGGTGTGGAGCAGGAGGCTGGAGATTAGGATACTTTATATTACCAGAAAATCTAACAGAAATTACAAATCAGCTTAAGGTTTTAGCTAGCGAAACATTTTCATCAGTAAGTTCACCAATTCAATATGCAGCAATTGCGGCACATAAAAATGATCATGCAAATTATATTAATCATTCAAAAAATATTTTAAAATCTGTTGGTAATTATGTTTATGAAAATTTAAAATCAAACAATGTATTGATTAATAAACCGCAAGGTGGATTTTATTTATTACCCGAATTTATTAATAAAAAATTTTCAACATCTACTGAATTGTGCGATAATATTTTAAAAGAAACAGGTGTAGCATTATTACCAGGTTCAGACTTCGGTTTTTCTGAAAAAAAAATGTTAGCTAGGTTAAGTTACACTGATTTTGATGGAGAAAATTTTATGAATAATACTGTTCATAATGAGGAAATTAATTATGAGAAAATTAAAAAACATGCCCCAAAAATAATTGAGGGCATAAATAGACTTAAAGATTGGTCAAATAACTAAAATACAACCTAAGATATTATAATAATTCTAAACTAGACATCATTCACTTAAGCAGATACATTTTTATATTAAATAATACATGGGGGAAAACATGAAAAAAATGATAACTACTTTTTCTGCTGTTTTAGCTCTTGTTGTTTCTACGTTTACATTTTCAACTGTAGCAAAATCTGCTGAGTTCTTTACAATAGGAACTGGTGGACCTACTGGAGTTTATTTCCAAACAGGAAATGCTATTTGTAAAATGTTGCATAAATCAGCAATAGCAAAAGAACACGGAAGAAAAAAAGGTATAGATAAAGCATACAGATGTACAGCTCCATCAACTGGTGGATCAAACTACAATATTGGTCAAATCAAAGAAGGTGAATTTCAATTTGGTGTAGCTCAGTCTGACTGGCAATTTCATGCCGTTAATGGTTCAAGCAAATGGGAAGGAAAACAGTTTAAAGGATTAAGAGCTGTTTTTTCAGTTCACAACGAACCTTTCCAAATTTGGGCTAGAAAAAAAGCAAAAGTTAAAGACTTTAAAGGTTTAAAAGGTAAAGTTGTTAACATAGGTAACCCTGGTTCTGGTCAAAGAGGAACAATGGAAGAGCTTATGAAAGCAATGGGAGTAGACAATGGTTACTTTAAATCAGTAACTGAGCTTACTTCATCTGAACAAGTTAAAGCACTTTGCGATGGTAAAATAGATGCGTTTGGTTATTCAGTAGGATTTCCAAATGGTGCTATGGAACAAGCAGCTACTTGCGGAGCTAAAGCATTACCAATTAATCTAACAGGTGGACCTGTTCAAGGTTTAATTGATGGTGCAGATTATTATGCTTCAGCAACAATACCAGCTGGTACTTACACTGGACAAAAAAAAGATGTAACTACTTTTGGTGTTAAAGCTACTGTTGTTACTAGCAATGCAGTTGAAGCAGATCTTGTTTATTTAGTAGTAAAAGCAGTTTTTGAAAATTTCGACGATTTTAGAAAACAACATCCTGCTTTTGCACCTTTAAAAAAGGAAGATATGATAGCTGATGGTTTGTCAGCACCTTTACATGAGGGCGCTATTAGATACTATAAAGAAGCTGGATTGATGTAATCTAGTTAATAAAAATTAAAAGGCCCGATATTTATATTGGGCCTTTTTTTTTGTTAGTATATGATTTCATTATGAATCAACCAGTCAATACTAATATACAAGCAAAAATTGATGAGGATCTCTCACCTACAAAAAGACTTACTGGTTTTCATCTAAAAATTGTTTCTGCAATAGCAATTATTTGGTCATTTTTTCAACTTTGGTACGCATCTCCATTCCCATTCATGTTTGATTTTGGAATGTTCAAAGGCTTACCAGCAAGAGCAATTCATTTAGGATTTGCTCTCTTATTAGCGTTTTTAGTTTTTCCAACTTTTAAACGAGGAAAAGTTAACTTCATTGACATTACGATTGGAATTATTGGAATATCATGTTGTCTTTATATCTATTTTTTTTATGATGATTTAATTGATAGAGGTGGCGTTCTACACATATTAAAATATAACAACTATAGTATTCCGATTGAATTAATAATTGGTTCAACCGGTATTTTAATTTTATTAGAAGCCACAAGAAGAGTAATTGGAATACCTTTAGTAGTTATTGCAGTCTGTTTTTTATTATTTTCTTATTATGGTCAGTATGCTCCTGAAATTATATCTCATGGAGGATTATCTTTAAAACGACTTGTAGGATTTCAATGGTTTGATCAAGAAGCTATTTTTGGAATTCCAATTGGAGTTTCTGTAGATTTTATATTTCTATTTGTTTTATTTGGTGCTTTTTTAGAAACAGCAGGTGGAGGTAAGTATTTTTTAGATTTGGCATTTGCAATGGTGGGTAAAACACGAGGAGGACCAGCAAAAGCTGCTATTCTTGGATCTGGTATGACTGGAATGATTTCCGGATCTTCTGTTGCAAATACAGTTACTACTGGAACATTTACAATTCCAATTATGAAGCAAACAGGATTTTCAAAAGAAAAAGCTGGTGCAATAGAAGTTGCTTCATCTGTTAATGGACAAATTATGCCACCCGTTATGGGTGCTGCCGCATTTGTAATGGCAAGCTTTATAGGAGTTACTTATTTTGAAATAGTAAAACATGCATTTTTACCAGCAATAATTTCATATATAGCTCTTTTTTATATTTCACATCTAGAAGCATTAAAACTTGGACTAAAAGGAATTGAAGAAGATAAATTACCTAAATTAAAAGAAACTTTTTTATCAGGTCTTCATTTTTTAATTCCTATATTTGTTTTAATTTATTTATTAGTTTATTTGAGGCTTACAGCTTCCTACTCAATTTATTATGCAACTATCTCATTAGTTTTTGTAAATCTTTTGTACAAAATTGTTATTTCAAGAAAGAATAATAATTATAAAGAAAATTTATCAATTTGGTATAATGAAACTGTTGTTGGACTTCAAAAGGGAGCAATTAATATGATTGCTGTTGGAGTTGCAATAGCAACAGCTGGAGTAATTGTTGGAGCGGTTGGATCAACTGGATTAAGTACAAATCTAATTATTGTTATTGAATCTATTGCAAAAGATAATGTTGTTATTTTACTCTTTTTAACAATTATTTTATGTTTGTTACTTGGAATGGGGCTACCGACTACCGCAAATTACGTTGTTGTTGCCTCACTAATGTCCATGGTGCTTGTAGATGTTGGTAATGCATCAGGTTATATTTTCCCTTTAATTGCTGTTCATTTATTTGTTTTTTATTTTGGTTTAATGGCTGATGTTACACCACCTGTTGGTTTAGCGTCTTATGCTGCTGCAGGAATATCTGGAGGAGATCCATTAAAAACAGGCGTTCAAGCATTATGGTATAGTTTAAGAACGGGAGTTTTACCTATTGTATTTTTATTTAATCACGAACTATTATTAATTGGTATTGAAAATATTTGGCATGCAATATTAGTAATTATAACATCATTAATAGGAATATTAGTTTTTTCAGCAGCTACACAAGGGTGGTTTATAAATAAATTAAGATGGTTTGAAATAATAATCTTTTTTGTAATATCCATATCATTTTTGTCACCAGAATTTGTTTTAAATAAGTTTTATCCAAAATTTAATTACATTAACTTAAATGATGCAAACATGGTTACTTTTCAACCTGAAAAAGATGTTCATATAAAAATTACGAGACCGAGCCCATATGGAGAAAGATATAAATTATTTGAAATTAAAAAAAGAACATTTGATGAAGAATTTAACTTAGAAAATTACGGTCTAAGCCTAGTTAAAAAAGATAATAAAATTATTGTTGATACACTTGATTGGAAAGGTGAGGCTAAAAAAAGTGGTTTAGAGATGGATGATATTATCACTGAGTTAAAAACAGAAAATTTTGATCGACCAAATAAAGATGTAGTTTATGTATTTTCATTTATTTTATTATTAATATTTGGCTATTTTAATTATACAAACTATAGGATAAGAAAAAACCAAAACTATCTTTGATATTCAATAAATTTTTTAAGAGAAAGGTTTAAAAATTTTTCATAAATCAAACCTTTATTATTTGATTTTGAACCATTTAAATAAGATTTATTCATTTTAAAATCATAAGATGGTTCAAAAAAGAAAGGTATAGACATTCTCTTTTTTTTATTCCAAAGCACACGGTGGTTTGTTGCTTTAAATTTTCCTTTACTTAAGAATTCTAACGCTCTTCCAGTATTTACTACTAAGGCATTTTTATTAAATGGAACATCATACCATTTTTGATTTTTTCTATTCTGTACTTGTAGACCACCTTTTTTATCCTGATAAAGAACTGTAAATATCCCACTATCTACATGAGTTTCACATCCAAGAGCGACACCGTCTTGTTTTGATATCTCAATAGGTTTTGATTGATTAGGATAGTAGTTAAATCTTAAAGTACTTAAAGTTTTATACCTTGAAAATGCATTTTTTGAAATTTTAATATCTTTATTGTAAAGCTTGATTATTCCTTGAAATAGAATTTCACATAAATCATAAATATCATCAAAATATTTTGATAATATTTTTATTGAACTTTTATCTATAGATTTATTTAGATCAATATACTCAATATATTGATTTTTAGTATTATTGGCATATTTTTTTGTAACTTTTAAATCACCAATATCTAAGCCTTCTTTTCCATTCACATCATTTGGAAAATATCCTCTATAAATATTTTTATTTTTGGAATTCCATTTTTTTGGTGAAAGTTTTCTTTTATTTTTATCAGATGAATTGAAAAATTTATTTCCTACATTGCAAATATTTTTTATTTTTTTTTGACTTATGCCGTGGCCAGTTACCTGAAAAAAACCTATATCAATACAAGCTTTTTTAATTTTATTTATTATTTTAATTGAACTTTGGCTTTCATAACCATTTTTTACTATTGAAGAAATATTTATTGTAGGGATTATATTTTTTGTCATTTATCTTAGTGGTTTTTCAGTAGCAATTAATTGTTCTTGGGCTTTTTCACGCATAAAAATATAAATACCACTAGAGACAATTATTAGTATTCCAATGACTGTATTTAAGTTTGGTATCTCATTAAAATATATCCAACCTATTAACGGTGACCATAACAATATTGAATATTCGAAAGGAGAAACTACTGCAGGAGATGCTATGCTGTAAGCGGTAAATAAAAGAAGAAAAGCTACAGTAGCTGTCAATCCAGTTGTAGCCATAAATAATATACTAGATTCTAAGTCTACAAACCATTCTCTAAAGATAAATTGGGAAGCTGGATGATCTGAAGTATTATATTGCCCATCTCCAATTAAAAAATAGAAAATAGTACTAAAAATTATTGCTCCAAAATAAAAAGTAAATGTTTGAGTGTAAACACTATCTTTCTTAGAGGTTTTTTTTATAATTATCATTGATAACGAATAACAAAATGCACACAAAATTGGTAATAAACTTAGATAATTAAAATTATTAAAATCAGGATTTAATGTTATGTATACACCAATAAAGCCGACAACCACTGCAGACCATCTTCTTATTCCTATCTCTTCTTTTAAAAAGAAATGTGCAAATATTGTAATTAAAAAAGGGGTAACGAAAAACAAGGCTGTTGCAAATCCTAAAGGCAAAACAGTTAATGAAATATAAAAAGAGCTAAATCCAAAAAAGAAAAGAATCACACGACAAAAAGTTAAGAGAGGATATTGAGTTTTAAATACTATTTTTTCCTTTTTTAATTTTAAAAATGTTAAAATAAGCCCGAAGCTAACCAAAGTTCTTATTAAATAAACTTCATAAAGTGAAACAAAATTAAAAATATATTTCATAATCCCGTCTTGTACTGAAAAAACCATCATTGATATCAGTATTAGAATTATTCCTCTGGGATTATTATTTTTTTTGGACATTAGCCCATATATCACAGAATTATTAAGATTAAGATAAAATTATTTTTGCTTAGGAAAATAATCTTGCAAGTCACCTTCTCTATAAACATCGGTTGTACTACAATGCAAACTTCCACCAAACCCATAAGCTTCCCTAAAATCTACAGGTAAAACTTCCATACCTAGTTTATCAAGTTGCTCAGCTTGATATACTTCACTTTTTT
Source organism: uncultured Pelagibacteraceae bacterium (assembly GCA_902556825.1). Taxonomy (GTDB): domain Bacteria; phylum Pseudomonadota; class Alphaproteobacteria; order Pelagibacterales; family Pelagibacteraceae; genus Pelagibacter. The sequence continues at coordinate 13,458 of CACDXO010000005.1, read as the reverse complement.
CTACACATACTGTTTTTGGATCTAAAACTAAAATATTCATTGATAACCATATTGAATAATAAGTAAGAGGAGGTGGAGAATTATGTGCTGGTTGTGCTGCTTCAATAATTTCCCAATCGTTATCTTCAAAAAGTTTTCTTTGCTCTTTAGGAAGTTTTCTCACAGGGTTGTTTAATATTAGACCAGGTCTGATAGGTGTGAAAGTTGCATCTATATGAATAGGGTAAGGATCTCCTGGAAAATTTACAGTATGAACACGATGGTCAGGAAAATGTCTTTTTAACCAATCTATACCTTTTAAATTTGTAGTAAAACCATGTTGAACAATTAAGTCTTTGCCAAACCTTAAAATATCTGCAGCATCAAAAAGAGGTTCCTCTTCAGTTGTCACAAAATATTTTTTTTCAGCCCACTCCAATCGTTGTTCAATACTTACTTCATCTGACAAATAATTTTTATGGTAATCTTTATCTGTCAACCTAGGTTTAGGAGCAGATTCATGTTTCATATTTGGATCTTCCATGAAGTATTTTTGTATCAATGGTCTATAAGCTAAATATTCAAACCATCTACATCGAAAACTCATAGTTGCTTCTAACATTTCTTTTCCAACAGTAATAATCACATCTCTCGATGGCATACATCCAAACATATGTTCAGCTTTCCAGTCAGGCGTACCAATTTTTTCATCAAATTTTAAAGGAGTTGGTCTATCAACTCTTATCCCTCGACTTTCTAAAGTTTTTACAAATTTATCTAAAAGTTCATTTGCTTTATCTATAGAGTCCTGAGTTCTTCTGCCATGCTTACCTTTCATAACTGAGTCAGGAGGAATTTTCACATCCACTGCAGGTTCAGGTGCTGGAATACAGCAATTATCTGCCCTTCCAACAATTACATGTTTTAAAGGGTCCCATTCATTCCAACTATTAACAATAGTATTTTTCATATATAATCAACTTATATGACTTATAATTATCAACTTAAATAAAAAAAATGAGAAGAATATTATTTTTCTTATTATTAAGTTTGCTAGCTTCAGGCAATGTAAATGCTGGGTGTGACGACTCATTGGCTGACGGTGTGGATTATACTAATTGTAGATTTTCTGATGGGCAAGATTTGCAAGGTAGTTATTTACCAAACTCAAACTTATCTTTTGCAGGGTTTATTCAAGTAAATTTTGACAAAAGTATTATGATGAATTCAATCTTAGCATTTGGAACATTTTCAGAGTCATCTTTCATTAGAGCAAATTTATATGAGTCTAACTTACAGGGTGCAAATTTTGAAAAAACTAATTTTACTAGTGCTAATTTAACAAGAGCAAATTTTCAAGGCGCCTCATTAATTGAAGCTAATTTTAAAGATAGTAATTTATTTGAAGCTAATTTTACAGCCGCAAATATTACAAATGCAAATTTCGAAGGATCTAATCTAAATAATGCTACTTGGGCTGATGGCAAAAAATGTGGACTAGGATCAATTGGAGAGTGTAAAAAATAAAATTTAAATATTATTTAAGATTAATTCAGAAGCTTTTTCGGCTATCATTAGAGTAGGGGCATTTAGGTTTGCACTTGGAATTTCTGGCATAACAGAAGCGTCTACAACTCTTAGATTCTGTATTCCTTTAACTTTTAAATTTTCATCAACTACCGCCATTTCATCAATACCCATTTTGCAAGTACCGCATGGGTGATAAGCAGTTTCAGCCTTAGATCTAATATATTCATCCAATTCATCATCACTTTGCTTATCAGAACCCGGTCCAACTTCTTTTCCAGAATGTTTTGCTAAAGAAGGTTGAGATAAGATTTTTCTTGCAACATGAATGCATTCTCTAGTTTGTTTTAAATCATCTTCATCTTCCAAATAATTAAATAATATTTTTGGATAATCATAAGGGTTTGAAGAGTTCAGAGTTATTAATCCTCTGCTTTTAGGATGATTTGGACTTGCGTGTAATTGATATCCATGTGAGCTCGGGTTAACTAAACCATGATCAATAACAAAGGATGGAAAAAAATGAAATTGTATGTTTGCTATTTCTCTTTCAGGAGAAGACTTTGCAAAACCTCCAGCTTCTAAAAAAGATTTAGAACAAGGACCTGATTTAGATAAAAACCACTGAATACCAGCTAAAACTTTTGGAAATAGTTTTGTATAAGTGTAAAGAGTGTCAGGTGTTTTACATTCTTGCATAATATATGTTTCCAAATGGTCTTGAAGGTTTTTGCCAACACCTTTGACATCGTTAACAACATTAATTCCTTTCTCTTTTAAATGATCTGCATCACCTATTCCTGAAAGCATTAGCAATTGAGGTGAATTAATCGAACCACCACTTAATATTACTTCTTTTTCAGCATAAACTTTTTCAACTTTGTTTTTTATTTTTACTTCTATACCTATTGCTTTTTTTCCATCAAAAATAATTTTTTCAACAAATGAATTAGAAAAAATATTTAAATTTTTTCTTTGTTTTGCAGGGTTCAAATAATATTTTGTAGCACTAGCCCTTTGACCTTCATGAATTGTTGTATCAAACATTCCAAATCCTTCTTGTTTTTCTCCATTCATATCAGGGTTTACTACATGTCCAGCTTCTGAGGCTGAATTTATAAAAGCTTTAAATAAAGGATTGTCATTTTTTGATTGATTAACTGGGAGAGGACCCAATGAACCTCGATATTGATTTTCTCCACCAGACCATGTTTCAATTTTTTTAAAATAAGGCAAAACTTTTTCGTAAGACCATGACTTTAATCCAAAATTTTCCCATCTTTCATAATCATTTCTGTTGCCTCTTACAAAAACCATTCCATTATGCGCAGAACATCCTCCAATCATTTTACCCCTAGGGCAAAACAATCTTCTATTGTTCAAATTTGGCTCTGGTTCGGAATAGTATTTCCAATTATATTTTGGATCATGCATTGTATATAATAATGCTAGAGGCATTTTTACTTTCCAAATATCACTCGTTCCTCCAGCTTCGAACACAGCAACTTTGTTGTTTTGATTTTCTGACAATCTATTTGAAAGAACACAGCCAGCTGATCCAGCGCCAATAATTATATAATCAAATTTCATAAAAGTTGAGAATTTAATAATTTTTTATATTCATCAATATTTTTTATCTTTATATTTTCTTTTTTTGCTAATTCATCGAATTTTCTTAGTTTTATTGCATTTTTAAAATATGGCATCTTTTCGAATTCATCACTTTGTTTTTTGTTTAATACACCACCTTGTAATTTTAAACTTACCTTTGATGCATTTGAAAGATGATTATAGTACCTTTTGTTTCTAGCCAAGTATCTTTTAGCCAGTACGTGATATTTTATTGGTTCAACTACTTCTTTTTTAAAAAAATTTTTAAGATATTCATAACCTATACTTTCATGGTTACCATCTTTATTGTTTTTTACTAACTCATCAGGATCTTCAATAATAAAATGTCCATAATCATGAAGCAAACAAGAACAAACTAAAAGATCTTTAGATTTAGCTTTTTCAGCCAACATAGCAGATTGAATCATATGTTCAGAGATTGTGATTTTTTCACCGATATAGAGGGATTTGTTATTTTTAAAATTAGAAATAATTTTATCTAATATATGCATTTCTTATTGAGGATTGTCTCCTTCAATAGCAATTCTATCCATTACTCTTTCATAGCCAAGACCTTTTCCTGGATAAAAATCTGCTATTGCATAATGAATAACACTTCTATTATCCCAAATGCAAACTGCATTTTCTGTCCAGTTAAATCTACAAGTTAAATCAAGTCTTGCCTGATGTTCAAAAATTTGTTTTAAAACTTCATCGCTTTCTTCTTTATCCATACCAATTATTTCTTTGGTATATGTCCAATTAACATACAAAATTTTTTTTCCAGTTTCTGGATGAGTTCTTACAATTGGATGTTCGTTAGAATATTCATCATAATTTTTTTTATTATTACCTTCCATTTTTTTATAATTTTTTATAAAAAATTCTGCACCTAGAGAGCTATGAATTGCTTTTTTATCTTTAATTTTATCTTTTATTTTTTCATCCAAAGTTTCCCAGGCAAGCTCCATATTAGAGAAACAAGTATCCCCGCCAACTGGAGGAATTTTAATAGATTTAAGTATTACAGCTTTAGTAGGTTTAAAATTATAACTTACATCGCTGTGCCAATTCTCACCCCATTGATTTTTTTCATCTTCAGCTTTTATAATTCTTACGATTTCTGGATAGTCTTTTATACCCTTAACATAAGCATGAGTTTCTAATGGACCAAATTTTTTAGCAATTGCAATATGTTGATCAGTTGTTAAAGGCTGATCCCTAAAAAAAATAACTTTATGATCCAACAATAAATTATTTATTTTATCAAAATTTTTGTCAGACGTATCTGTAAGGTCTATACCTTGAATTTCTGCTCCTAAAGCACCTGATAATAATTTTACTTCCATGTCTATTTTGTTTTAATTATTTTTTAAGTTTATTTGAAAATTGCAAGTTATCAATTTTAAATTTTGATTTATTTTCTTTGATAAATTGGTCCATTATCTTTAGTTTTTCTTCTTCAAATTCAGCAACTTTTCTATGATTTAGATCAATATACAAAGATAAAACTTCAGTTGTAGCGGACAAAATCTTTTTACTTTTTTCATACATTTCTAATTTGTAATGCAATCTTTTTTTGTCGTGATCAAAATTAGAAATAAAAACATCAACTTCTTCTCCTTCTTTTACTTCATTGTTATATGTAGTATGAGTTTCTACAACCATTGTACTTTTTTTTTCTGTTTTTGCAGCATGCTCACCCATTTTAAATTTTGATAAAATTACTTCTGCACCTTTGTCAAACACCAAAATATAATAAGATAAATTCATGTGACCGTTGTAATCAGTCCAATCATTTATTATTTTCGTAGTTTTCAGAAGAAGGGACATTACTAGTTTAATTCTGATAGAATTTGATCTGAAAGTTTTTTTATTTCATCTACAGCACTGCCTTTTCTTTGTTTTTCAATTGCAGTTTTTCCTTCCCCCATAGATGATGCATAAATTTGTCTATTGCCAATAATTGTTTCTACCGATGGCACATTTAGACTCTTTATATAATCATTTGTTTTAATAATAAGTTTTGATCTTTGGTTAGCTCTATTTATTTGTATCATTATTTTTTTATTTGCTTTTTTTGCAATATCTATAATTGCTTCAGTAGCCCAAAAATCTACATGAGATGGACTCATGGGGATCAACACTAAGTCAGAAGCTTCTATTGAAGGACGAGCATCAGATTCTATTTTTGGAGGTGTATCAATAATAACAACATCGTGGTCTTTTTTTAAAGTTTTAGACTCGTATTGCGCACCCCATAAACTTGCAGTTTTAAAAGTTAAATTATCATTTGCTATTTTGTTTTCTGATCTTATCATAAACCATTTTCCAAGACTTCCTTGTGGATCAGTATCAATAACCGCTACTTTAAAGTTGTGATATTTTATAAATCCCATAGCCAAATGAACAGCCAAAGTTGTTTTACCTGTTCCGCCTTTTTGTTGTGAAATAGTTATAACTTTAGAGAGCATTCTTCATATTATAATTATTAAATGTTTCTCGAAATAAAATTATTATTTTAATTTAAGTTTAAAAATAATTTCTACCAAAGATTGTATTTTAATATTAAAACTTTTTTTTTCGTTGAAAATAATAGTTTATAAACCTTCTAAAAAATATAACTAAAAAAAATATGATATTTTTAATTTGATTTATGAGAAACTCTCTATTTAATTAGGTTATTATTATAAAGGGAGAAATGCGGACTTATGAATAAGCTATTATTACCACAGGATATAGTCGGAGGATCTTTTTGGCTAATTTCTGTTGCAATGATAGGTGCAGCAATATTTTTCTTTTTAGAGAGAGGGCGATTATCAAATCGATGGGCTACAGTAATGAACCTTGTTGGAGTTATCGCTTTGATGTCATCCATACATTATTTCTACGCAAAAAATTTATGGGTATTAAATGGACAAGCGCCAATTGCTCTAAGATACATTGATTGGCTTCTTACTTTCCCATTAACTATTTTAACTTTTTATGTAATGCTAAATTCAGTTACCGACATTAAAAGAGGAATGTTTTGGCGTTTGTTAGTTGGAACTTTAGTTTGGGTTATTGCTCAACTTCTAGGAGCTTATGGTTACATGAGTGTAACTCTAGGATTTTTGGTTGGTATAGTTGGGTGGTTATACATAATTGGTGAACTTTATATGGGCGACACAGGAAGAAAAAATGCTTCTTGTGGTAACGAAAATGTTCAAATGGCTTTTTTTGCAAATAGACTAATTATAACAATAGGTTTTTCAATTTATCATATCGGATATTTTATTGAACATCTGGCGGGAGGAGCAAACATAAATAGTCTAAATGTAATTTATAACCTGGCTGATTTTTTAAATAAAATAATATTTGGAATGATAATTTATAGCGCAGCAAAACAAGACACACAGAAAGGTACTTAGATTTAAGGAGGAACAATTATGACTAGAGGAGCAGATATAATAGCAGCGATAATTTTATTAGCACTTGCAATAGCGATTATAGTTTATTTATTGCATTGGCTATACAGAAGATCTTCGAAAGAAGTTTCTTTTGTAAGAACAGGAATGCTCGGGGAGAAAGTTGTTATATCCGGCGGTGCATTTGTTTTACCAATTATTCATAATATCACCCAAGTAGGTATGCGAACATTAAGTATTACTATAAAAAGAGGAGGCGATAAATCTTTGATAACAAAAGATAGAATGAGAGCAGAGCTTGTTACGGAATTTTTTACAAAAGTTCCACCTGATCCAAGAGCTGTTTCAACTGCTGCACAAACTTTAGGTAATAGAACACTCGATCCTGAACATTTAAGAGAAGTAGTTCAGGGACGTTTCGCAGATGCATTAGGAGAGGTTGCAGCAAAAATGACTCTAGATGAAATACAAGAGAATAGAGGACAGTTTGTAAAAGAAGTTACAAAAATTGCTGACGGATCAATTGGTCATACAGGTTTAGCATTAGAAACGGTTTCAATAATTTCTTTGGACCAAACTCCAATAGAACAATTTAATCCAGCTAATACTTTTGACTCACAAGGTTTAACACAACTGACTGAACAAATTGAAACTAGAAAAAAGAAAAGAAATGATATTACTCAAGATACAAAGATTTCTATTGAAAATAAGAATTTAGAAACAATTCAAAAAGAATTAGAAATTAAAAAAAATGAAGAGTTTTCAAAATTTAAACAGGAAAGAGAAGTTTCTATTCAAAAGGCTAACGAAAAAACTGAGTCAATAAAACAAAGAGCAGAAAAAGAAAGAGAAGCAGAAGAAGCAGAAATAAAAAGCCAAGAGGCAATTGAAGTTGCAAAAATTTCTCAAAATCAAGTTATTGAAGTTGAAAGAAAACTTACGGAAACAAGATTGATTGAGGAAATCGAAAAGAGACGAAAAGAACAAAATGAATTAGAAAAAAATTCAGCTCTTGATATAAGACAAAAAGATCTTGAAACTGAAGTTAAGATTTTAAATTTAGATAAAGAAAGTGAATATGCACGTTTAGAAAAACAAAGATTAGTTGATATTAAACGAGCTCAAGAAAAAACATCAATAATAAAAGAGCAATCAGAAAGACAAAAAGAAGCTGAGGAAGCACAAATAATTTCTGAACAAGAAATTAAAAATGCTAAAATTGCTCAGCAGAGAAATATAGATTCACATAGAATTGAATCAGAAAAAGAAGTTAGAACTTTAGATATTGAAAAGGCTAAGAGGTTGCAAATTGAGGAACACCAAAAAGAGTTAGAGATAATTGAAAAATCTAAAGAAGTTCTTGCATCAAAAGCTGAGGAACAAAATACCAGAGCCAAAGCTGTAGAAGCTGAAGAAAGAGCTAATTCAACTAGATACATTGAAAAAGCTGAAGGAATTAAACAAGTAGATGTAATTGAGGCATCTGCAAAAGCTGAACAAGATAAACATGCAACTATGGCTGCTAAACTAAGATACGAAATAGATGCTGCAGGTAAAGAAGCTTTAAATCTTGCTGAGAACGTGAGAAGCGATGCAAATAGAAGAAGTGCATTAAGAATAAAACTTGCTGAAAAAATTGAATCAATTATTAGAGAAAGCGTTAAACCCATGGCAAACATTGGTGACATTAAAATTGTTGATGTCAGCGGTCTTCCTGGATTTAGCGGAACAAGTGTTTCACCTTCAGGAGGTGGCGGATCAGGTACTTCTGGTGGATCTAAAAGTGGAGGAGGAAACTTGGCAGATAATGTAGTTAGTTCAGCTTTAAGATATAGAGCTCATCAACCATTTTTAGATAGCCTTCTTAAAGAAATTGGAATGAATCCTGGAGAAATTAGTAACATCCGAAATATCCTTGGTGATTATGGAAATCCAAAAAAGATTATCATATGAACTTTGGTGAAGATGCAAAAAATTTAAAAGGAGCCAATAATCCAAAAAACAAATAATTTAAATTAAATATTTTATGAGCACAGAAATAGAAAATTGGGCAAAAAAATATGAAGATCTTACAAATGGTGATGAAACCATTAAAGCCATGGCAAAATATTACACATGCTCTTTTATGTTTGATATGGAAAAAGCAAAAGTAATAATTGAAATGCATGATGGTAAAGTAAAAAATATTAATACGAGTCCATCTCCATTAGATCCATATGATTTTGCTTTAAGAGCTTCAGCACAAACATGGAGAGAATTTGGACAACCCATGCCCAAGCCCATGTATCATGGAATATGGTCTGCAAGCTTTTTAAAAGATCTAAAAATTGAAGGCAATCACTTAATTTTAATGAAAAATTTAAGAAATTTTACAGTTCAATTTGAACTATTAAGAAAAACAGGAGTTCCAGTTTAATGAGATATTTTAATTTAAAGGGAGAAATTAAATGGTAAAGCACCACGATGTTGTAGGACGTTATGTAACTATAGAAGTAGATGACTGTGAATACAAAGTTTTCTATTTACAAAACGGAAAAGGAATTCCTTTAGTTTGTCAGCACACAGCTGGATGTCATAACCACCAGTGGCGAGGACTTTTAGAAGATGAAGAAATAACAAAAAATTATAATGTTATAGCGTATGATTTACCTAGACATGGTAAATCTGACCCACCACACAATAAAGAATGGTGGAAAGAAGAGTATAAATTAACTGCAGAACATTATTGTAATTTTATTGTGAAATTATGTGAAGCTTTAAATTTAAAAGATCCAATATTTATGGGATCTTCATTTGGAGGCAATGTAGCTCTGCAACTTGCTTTAAGACATCCAAATAAATTTAGAGCAGTTATACCAGTTGAGGCTGCTGATTACGCTCCAGGATTTTACTTGGACTGGTGGAGACATCCACACGCTAATGCTGCACAGGTTTGTGCAAGTGGAACTTGGGATCTAATGGCACCACAATCACCAGATAAAGATAGATGGTTGACTTGGCATTACTACACTCAAGGGTCAGAGGCATTTAAAGGAGATTTATACTTTTATTCAGTTGATCACGATTTGAGAAATGAATTAAAAAATATTGATGGACATAAATGTCCAGTAATAATGTTAACGGGTACTTATGATTACTTAACTCCTCCAGAAGCAACAGAAAATACAGCAAGGCAGATAAAAGGAGGTGTTTATATAGAAATGACCGATATTGGACATTTCCCAATGAGTGAAAATCATGAAGTATTTAGGGTTTATTTGATTGAGGCTTTAAAAATAATTCAAGAAAGAACTAACAAGTAAGTATTAACGAAGAGGTTAAATATGAAAAAAGATAAAACAGGTGTTCAGCTAGATCTAGGACATACTAGCACTGATGATTTTATAACTGAAAAATATGTTTTACCTCTACTAAGAGATGAAAAAATGCGAAACAAGTTAATTGAAGAACACAGAGCATGTCCAGTTGGTAAAGCTGCGCAACCTCATAAAGGTCAGCCAATGGTTGAACATAGTAAAGAATTACAAATAGTTTTAGACAAACTTAGAAGACAACCAATGCATATCAAAAAGTATGTAACTATATGTAAAAAAGATTTTGAAGACTATAGAATTGGAATTGTAACCGGAGTAAGAGGCCAACCTGTAGAAATTTTAGAAGAGTCATTCTCTTCAGAAGAAGCATGTGAACATGCAATATTTTTAAAAAGAGTTGTAGATTTACTTGAAAGGCACGGTGGATGATTAATTTATTGAGGTTTTTATAATGTTAAGAATTACTGGCTATAGCGATAAGTACCAAGCCTTTCCTGGTGAGGAAATTAAGTTTTATGTTAATGCTGAAAAGAACGAAAACTATGATGTTCAAATTGTAAGACTTATTCATGGAGATACCAATCCCGAAGGTCCTGGTTACAAAGATGAAGAAATTGGAGCTGAATGCAACAGAACTTTTCAAGGAAGAAATCAAAGAATTCATGGTGGTTCGTATGTAGTAATACCTCAAGATGATAGATTAAATACAACTAGCTTTACCCTACAAGCATATATTTTTCCGACAACTCCAGAAAAAGGTAAACAAGGAATTTTAACTAAATGGAATGATAAAACTAAAAGTGGCTTTGGTCTTTTTATAGATGAGAACAAATGTTTATCAGTCATGATTGGAGATGGAGGAGGCCAGATTACGACACTTTCGAGTGAAAAAGAATTAATGAGAAAAGTTTGGTATTTAGTTGCAGCTACTTACGACGCTGAGACAGGAAAATTAAAACTTTATCAAGAACCTTGTGTAACACCTACAAATGGCGGCTTAGGAATGTCCTTACTTCATCCTGCAGATGAAACAACTTCTTATGTTGAGACAGTAAATAATTTAAAACCTAGAGCTAATGATGCACCTTTTTTAATGGCAGCATGTACTCTTAACGATAGATCAGGAAGACATATCCATGGCGGACATTATAAAGAAGCTTTAAGTCCAATTGAATTACCAGAGCAAACATTAACTTATAATGGTAAAATAGATAGACCAAGACTGAGTAAAAAAGCTTTATCGAAATCTGAGATAGAATCTTTGGCAAGAGGATACAGTGGATGTACATCTGAACTTAGATCAGAAGTAGTAGGAGCGTGGGACTTTCATTCAAATATAACAAAAAATATAGCCTCTACTTATATAATTGATACCACATCTAATCATTTAAACGGATTTATTATTAATTTACCTTGTAGAGCTATGACAGGTTATAATTGGACTGCAGATGAAATGGTTTTTCATCACAAACCAGAGGAATATGGTGCAATTCATTTTCATGATGATGATATAGATGATGCAAGATGGGATGTAGACTTTACATTTAAAATTCCTGATATAATTCGAAGTGGAGTTTACGCTGCAAGATTAAGAATTAATGGTGAAGAATCTGCAGAAACAGAGGATTTTATTCCTTTTGTAATAAAACCACCAAAAGGAAAATCAACATCTAAACTTTGCTTTGTATTACCTACAAATAGTTATTTAGCATATTCCAACGACAATCTAGGAACAAATTCAGTTGTAGCACAATTGTTAGCAGGAAAAGTTCCAGTATTAGCTGCATCAGATTTATATTTAAATGAACATAGAGAGTATGGTTTATCAACATATTCTAAGCATTCTGATGGTAGTGGTGTAGCCATCTCTTCTAGATTAAGACCAATTTTAAACATGAGACCTAAATATAGGCACTGGTTATCACCTTCACTTTGGCAATTAAATGCAGATTTACATTTAACTGACTGGTTGGAAGAAAAAAAAATTGATTTTGATGTAGTGACTGATGAGGATTTGCATTTAGAAGGAGTAGAACTATTAAATCGATATAAATGTGTTTTAACAGGTTCGCATCCAGAATATAGCTCAGAAAAAATGTTAGCAGCTTATGAACAATATCAATTAAATGGTGGAAGATGGATTTATTTAGGCTCTGATGGATTTTATTGGATAAGCGAATACCACCCTGACAATCCAAATATAATTGAAGTAAGAAAAGGTGAAGCAGGAACACGAGCATGGACTGCTAATCCAGGAGAATACAATAATGCTTTTGATGGAAAATATGGAGGAATGTGGAGAGCAAGAGGAAGAATACCATCAAAGGTTTGCGGATTAACTTTTACAGCTTATGGTTTTGATGTCAGTTCATATTATAAAAGATGTCCTGATAGCAAAAGACCAGAGTGTTCATGGATTTTTGATGGAGTTGGTGAAGATGAAGTTATTGGAGATTTTGGCTTAGTAGGAGGAGGAGCGGCTGGTTTAGAACTTGATAGATATGATTTAGAGTTTGGAACTCCCCATAATGCATATTTGTTAGCTAGATCTGAAAATCATACAAACTTAATGATGCAAGTTAATGAGGAAATTCATTTTACCGTAAGAGGTTTCTACGGCGGAGGTACCGAAAACCCAATGGTAAGAGCTGACATGATTTATTACAAAACTCCAAACGATGGAGCTTTGTTTGCTCCAGGTTCATTATCTTGGTGTGGAAGTTTATCTTATAACAATTATAACAATAATGTTTCAAAAATTTTAGAGAATGCAATCAAAGGATTTTTAAAAGAAGGGCCATTACCATAATGAACAAACCTCAATTTACAAGACCAGAAGGAACTGGCGGTAAAAGTGTACTAGGATCTGACAATGTTACACCTTTGAATGAATTAGAAAAGAATGCTTTAGGAAATTTAGATGAAGATAAATTAACTGAACTTGCTAAGTGTCTTTTTACATTAAACAATAGACGTTATGGACCTATACCAGGAGCATATATGGTAATGTGTACAAAACCTGGCAAAGAATGGTGTGTGGCGCAACTTAATGCCGATAGAGCAAAGCCTTTTATTTTGTTTGAAGATAAAGTTTTTAGTTCAATTGAAAAAGCACAGGAAGAAGCAGAAAGAATTAAAAAAGAGCGTGGCGAGTCAGCGCCAATGCGTTGTACCTAAAGTGAAAGGATTAAATGTCCGAAAAATCTCTTTGGTTATTAATATTTATATTAGTTTATGCTGCATTTTGTTTTTTTTGGGGCGTAAGAGGATCTAATTATAATTCTGATAGTCCAGAAAAATTTTATTTAGCAAATAGAAATGTTTCTTCTTGGGTTTTTTTCTTTGCCGCAACAGCAGCCACTTTTTCAGGTTTAACAGTAATATCCCAAACAAATTTAATTTTTAATGATGGTTTTCAATATGTAGGAACAGCTTTTATTGCAATAACAGTACCGCTTGGAAGTATATTTTTTTTTAAGCGTCAGTGGATGTTAAGTAGAAAATTTGGATATATTACACCGGGTGAAATGTATTATGATTATTATAAAAGTGATACTATTCGAGTTTTATCTGTTTTAGTAACTTTTTTTATTGCAATTCCGCTTATAGCAGTTTTTTTT
>CACDXO010000004.1 GCA_902556825.1 uncultured Pelagibacteraceae bacterium | reverse complement strand
TTTAACCGCTATTTTATTCTTAATTTCTCTATTTTTTTTAAATAACTATTACTTTTTAGATAATGCTATATCAAAAGTAATATTTATTGGTTTGGCGTCTTTAACCTTTCCACATATATTGCTGGAATATTTTTTAGAAAAAAATGAAAAGCAAAGAAATTAAAATTTTACTTGCAGCCCCTCGTGGCTTCTGCGCTGGCGTAGAGCGAGCTATAGAAATTGTAAAAAAAAGTATTAATAAGTATGGGGCACCAGTCTATGTAAGACATGAAATTGTTCACAATAAACATGTGGTTGATGGTCTTAAAAAAATTGGTGCTATTTTTGTAGAAGAACTAGATGAAATAAAAGATAAAACTAGACCAGTAATTTTTTCTGCTCACGGTGTTCCAAAAAAAGTCCCAATTGAAGCGGAAAATTTTAAAATGGAATATGTGGACGCGACATGCCCACTAGTATCAAAGGTCCATAGAGAGGCTGAAAATTTAAATAAAAATGGATTGCAAATTTTATTAATTGGACACAAAGACCATCCAGAAGTTATAGGAACTATGGGTCAAATTCCTGAAGGTGAGATAGATCTTATTGAAAATGTTGATGATGCAAATAATTATGAAAATAAATCTAAAAAAAAATTGGCTTTTGTTACCCAAACAACTCTTTCTGTTGATGATACAAAAGAAATAATATCAACATTAAAGAAAAAATTTCCAGAAATTAGAGAACCAAAAAAAGAAGATATCTGCTACGCAACAACAAATAGACAAGCTGCTGTTAAAAAAATTGCAGAAAAATGTGATATGTTTTTTGTTATTGGAAGTAGAAATTCATCTAACTCCCTGAGATTAGTAGAAGTTGCAAAAAATTCTGGATGTGCAAATTCGAGATTAATTCATTCTGAAAGCGCTGTACCTATTGAAGAGATTGAAAAGTATAAAACTATAGGAATTTCGTCAGGAGCCTCTGCACCAGAAATATTGGTAGATAACTTTATAAATAATTTAAAAAAAGAATTTACAGTAGCGATAGAAGAAATAGAAATAGTAAAAGAAAATATAACATTTAAAATTCCAGGAAAATTAAACTAGATGGCAATTTATACAAAAATTTCTTCGAAAGATATTCTATTAATTGAAAAAAATTATAATTTAGGAAAAATAATACATTTTAAAGGTATTAAAAAAGGAATTGAAAATACTAATTATCTTTTAAAAACAAAAGATAAAAAATTCATACTTACACTTTTTGAAAGAAGGGTTCATAAAAAAGATTTACCTTTCTTTATGAATTTAATGGACAAGTTAAGTAAATATAAAATTAATTGCCCAAAACCTCAAAAAAATAAAAGAGGAAGTTTTTTAATTAAAATTAAAAACAAAACTGCCTCTATTGTTTCCTTTGTTGAAGGAAAAGATAAGTTAAAATTAAACCCAAATAATTGTTATGAAATTGGTAAAAATATAGCTAAATTTCACAGAGCATCTAAAAAAATAAAACTTTATAGAAAAAATTCTTTATCTTTAAAAGATTGGCCAAAATTATTAAGTAAAATTGGAAATAAATCCAAAATTATAAGCCCCAATTTAAATAGTTTAATGAAAAATAGTCTCCTACAAATAAAAAATAAATGGCCAAAAAATTTACCTTTTGGAATTATTCATGCTGATTTATTTATTGATAATATCTTTTTTAAGAAAAACAAATTTCATGGATATATAGACTTCTATTTTGCGTGTAATGATTTTTTAATGTACGAAATTGCTATTTGTATTAATGCGCTATGTTTCGATAAAAGAAATAATAAATTTATATTTAATAAGAAAAAATCAAAAAACCTTATTAAGGGTTATTCAAAAATAAGAAGGTTCTCTGATAAAGAGAAAAAATCTTTAAATGTCTTATGTAGAGGTGCGGCCCTTAGGTATTTATTAACAAGAACTTACGATTACTTAAATACTCCAAAAAGTGCAGTTATTAAGATAAAGAACCCAAGGGAATATATTCAAAAACTTAAGGTACATAATCAATTTAACAATTTTAAAAATTATTATAATTAAATGATAAAAATTTATACCGATGGTTCTTGTTTAGAAAATCCAGGAAATGGTGGCTGGGCTGCAATAATTATTGATGATGAAAAAAAAACTCAGATTAAAGGAAGCAAAAAAAATACTACAAACAATCAAATGGAGTTACTTGCTCCAATTGAAGCATTAAAAAAAATTTCAAAAGGTAGTGAGGTTCAAATTTTTACAGATTCTAAATATGTAAAGTCAGGAATAACAGAGTGGATCCATAATTGGAAAAAAAATGGATGGAAAACTGCAGACAAACAACCAGTTAAAAATAAAGAACTTTGGGAAGAGTTAGATCTTTTAGCAAATCAATTTGAAATAAGTTGGAATTGGGTAAAAGCACATTCAACAGATGAATTAAATAATGAAGTCGATTTGATTGCTAGAGAAGCTGCAAATTTATTAAATATTTAGAATATGCAATATTTTTTTGCTCCAGTAATTGTTTTAATTGTATTCATACTTATCATGATCATAGTTTGAAATTTGGGGCACCGGGCAACAGAACGCCCCTTTCCAAAGGTTTCCATTGTCTACAGTCATTTTCCAAAAAGAATTTACATTGAAGTTTACATTGAAGTTTACATTGAAGTCAGAAAACAATTTTTGACCGTTATACGCGCATTTGCAAGTGTAACATTGTTCAGCGATAGAAAAGTTTAAAAATTATTGATTATTTCCAAAGTTCGATAAATAATTTTCAATCTCTAAAATTTCATTATTACTTATATCAAAAATTTTGTAAACAAACTTATCAATCTCCTCATCTATATTATTTATTTCTGGATAACTATGTTTTTTAAGTGATAAATTTTTTAATTTTTCCATAATTTTTTTATTTTTATTAAATTTTGGTATTGGGAATTGTTCAAGTTCATTAATTTTAAATTGAGGAAATATTCCTCTTTGAAGTTTTCCATATTTAAAAATAAACCAGAAAGAAGTTAGTTTTGAGTTTAATATTGCTGAAATTGCATAAGCAGAATGATTATCAATTTCACATACATTTATTGTATTTACATCGTTTATAAGTGTTTCCTCAGCAACAACAGAACTTATGCAATAGGGTGGTAAACTTGGGATTTGTTTAACTAATACTCTTTCCTTTTCAAAAATTAATTTTGACCTTCTTCTAAATAAGTTTTCACCATATTTAATGTATTCTTTTGACCAATTTAAAAGATATCTATGCACATCTTCACTATCTAAATATTTTATATAACTCGAATTTATTTTTTTTTTGGAATGATAACATCTTTGTTCCATCATTTGTTTAGTCTGTTTAGGTATTCCACCGCCTTTGCCGTATGCTTGTATTCCAGTTTTTACTTTAACATGATGAAATAATTTACCTTGAGTTTCTTCAATCTTTTTAAAAATTTTGTAACATTCATTGTGCAAAGCAACCTCAAAATTTATTATAAAATTATCTTGTTGATATATTAATTTGTTAATTTTTTTTAAAACATTAAAAGATCCGTCATAATCTATTAATTCTATATTTTGATTATTTTCGTCATCATTATTATTAAAAAATATTATTGATGCATCGACATCTGCAGAAGCAAATACTTTTTTTTTGCAATTTATTAATGATATGTTTGATTTAGATAGAATGAATTTTCTTAAGGATTTATTAGTAGTAATAGTCATCCAGTTGTTTGGTATTATGTAACTTAAAATACCATCTTTTTTTAAAATTTTAGAACCAAGTTCAATGAAAAGTATATAAAAATTAATTTTATAATCGATTAATTTATATGACTTGTAATAATATTTTTTATCTTCAGAAGTTATACCTTTCAATGCACTTTCTCTTGTAAATACATAAGGAGGATTCCCAATAACTAAATCAAAACCTCCATTATCAAGGACATCTATAAAAAAAACTTTCCAGAAAAAAAAATTTCTATCTTCAATTAAGGATAAAAAATTTTTGTTTATCTGCTTAGTATTTGATTTTATAGATATTATATTATTTATTTTTTCATTTAATAATTCTTGCAATCTTTTACCTTTTTTTCTGCTTGAGGTATTAAAATATTCTTTTTGAATTTTAATTAATTCATTTTTATTTCTTTCAAAATTATCATCTACAAATAATTCATTACGATCCTCTTTATCAAAATCAAAATCTTTGAATTTTTGAATTAAACTATTTCCTTGTAAGATTTTATAATCAAGGTTTGGCAAAGGTTCTATCCTATCAAAACTTCTCTCATCAATAACAAGGGATAACCATAATCTTAATTTTGTTATTTCGATTGCAGATCCATCAATATCTACTCCATAAATAGAATTTTCAATAAAGTTTCTTTTGATATGATATTCTGAATAATCTAAGTTTAAAAAATCAGATATTGACATTCTAATTGTAACAATCTCATTCATTAATTGAACAGGAAATGCTCCAGAACCTATTGCAGGATCACAAACTTTAATTTTTTCCAACAAATTATCAATTATTTTGAATTCTGATTTTGAAAAAATTTCTGAGATAGTTTTACCATAGATTTCATCACTTCTGTTTACTTGAACTAAAATTTCTAAATTTTCATCAGATGAATTTAAAATCTTATTTTTTTTAAGATAGTTTTTAATACTTTTCTTACACATGTAAGAAACAACTTCTCTGGGAGTATAATATGATCCTTTACCTTTTTTGAAATTTTCAGGTAGCAGTCTTTCAAATACTTTACCTAACATTTCAGGATCAACAGCGACATCCGCATCAAAGTTTTGATCTTCTTGCACGGTGAAATTATATTGATTGAATGTTTTAAAAATATCTTTAAATATTTGATCATTAATATTTACATCTGTTTCGGTCCAATTGTATTCATTAAAAGGTTTAAACAAACCACCATTCAAAAAAGGAATTTTGCAATCTAACTTATCGTAATATTCTTCTTCGTTATTAAGAGCATCATAAAAAATAGGTTCAAGCAGATCATTAAAGAAGTTTTTTGCTTTAATTTTTTTATTTTTGTAATCATTATAAAGGTCTTGTAAAAAAGTTTTTGATCCTGAACCCCATTTTTGAAAGTTACCATTTTCATTTTTTTTAATCCCTAACCATCCTTTTTTTTGCAAAAAATATAAAAAAACTATTTGACCTAACAATTTTTTTGAAAAATTGTCTGAGTTAATATTTTTTTCTTTAAAATCATTTTTAATTTTATTGTCATTTTTTATCATTTTGTCTATTTCTTTTGATAAATTTAGATAATGCTTTTTGTAATCTTCGAAAAATTCGTCTGTTACTTTTTCTAAATTAAATGCATTTTTGATATCGTCTAAAGTGTTATTTTTATTCAGTAATAAATTTATAACCTGAGTTTTTGCTGTAAAATTTGGTTCATTTTGACCAACCAAATAAGATAATCTTTTTATTGGCGAAGTGTTAATTTGAACTTTTATGTTCCCTTTTTTATCTATATGAGAATTTACTTCTCTAGTAATAAGAGATAATCTCCAATCTAATCCTTTTTTATTATAAAAAGAAATTAGAACTGCATCACAATTATTTTTTTTTAAGTAATCTGTTGCAATATTTCTCTGTATATATCTTGATTTATCGAACGAAACATTGTCATGGAGTTCAATCTCTAAAGCGTCTATTTTTTTTGATTTTGTATCAGAATAATTTGAATAAATCTTAATATTTGAAACGATATCTTTAAATTTCTCACTTATGGGTATTACATTTAATTCAGATTTAACTGAAACTTTAAAAATATTAGATATTAATTCTGAATATTTTGATTGATTAAATGGATAGTTAAATGCCTGTGATACTAAATTTTCTGCACTTGTTTTATCCATAGTAATTCAATGAGAGTATTATTTCTTTTTTTTTAAACGCAGTGTCTAAGTCCTCATCATAAGCAGACTTAATTAGTTTTGGAGATATAATATCTTTTAAAAGATATAGAATTTTAAGTGGATCATTTCCAACATTACTATTTTTAATCATTTTAATAATTTTTTTTACCAAGAAGGGTGTAATTCTTCCATCTGCAAATAATCGTCTAAATCTTAATAATAAATCGTTTTCTTCATCCGAAAATGAGGAAATATTATTAAAAATTTCACTATTTAATAAACTAATAAGTTTAAATTCATTAGAATTTGAAGATAAATCGGAGTCTGAAAAAGTAGCAGTTTCAAGTATTTTGTAAAAATTTTCTTTGTTTTGTCTTAGCAAATCAAAAAAGTTCTTTTTAATATTTTGTTTTTTTTCATTTTTTGAACATTTAAAATATTTAATTGCATCAAGAAAATTTAATCTATCTGTTTTAAGATTATCAGTAGTAAGAATAAATTCTTTAAATCTTCCTTTTCTAAAAAAAGTTATGACACCATTTTCATTATTATATTTTTTTGCTGTTTTTATCTTTTTTGGAAGTTTTTTAATTTTTTCGAATAGTTTTTCGTCTTTATCTCTTATATCCCTAATATAGTTAATATACTTTTGTCTTGTGTCTACCACTTCATCATCGTCATTATATGTTTTTTTTGAGTTCATAGAGTTAAATATATCTTTGCCACTTTTTCCGCCTAATAAATAATAAGTTTCAGTTTCTTCGTCTTCTGTTAAATATTTTGCATCATTACCCAAACAATCGTGAATTGCTTGAATTTTAGAGGTTATATTTTCTTCTTGATTTAATATTTCACCACCTTGAGTAGATGGAAAAAAATTATAAATAAAAATATTAGGAAATTTAGTTCCAACTCTATTAACTCTACCCACTCTTTGTATAACTCGAGTAGGATTCCAAGGTAGATCATAGTTTATAACTATATTTGATCTATGCAAATCAACACCTTCAGCAAGTACATCACTTGAAATAAGAATTTGAATATCATCCTTTTGCTGTTTTTCATCAATATTAGGATTAAAGTTTTTAGCAATTATTTCTCTTGCTTGGTCTTTATTTAAAACTTTTAAATTTTTTTCTAAATTAATTTTTGCATCTTTGCTTGTATAAATCATACATCTATCAGTTACTTTCTTTGATAGATTTTCAAATAAATTTTCGCAAGTTTCTTTGGATTCTGAAAAAATAATTATTTTTTTATTTTTTAGTTCTTCATTTTCATTTAAAACTTTAATGAATTTTTCTAATTTAAAATCAGTTTTAACTGAACTCCATAAAACCTGAATGTCCTCAAGTATTTGTAAATCTTTATTTAATAATTCAATGAATTCTGGTTTAAAATCATTTTTTTTGTAAACTTCAATATCACCTTTTTCAATCAGATCTGCTAAGTTATCCTCATCAGAGTTAATTAAATCATAAACATTTTGGTTTTTGTTACCTATTTTGAACTGATCGTCGTTATACATTTGTATTGCAAGTTTGTGATATTCGATAAATCTTCCAATGGTGTTTTGAAATGCAAATTTACTACTTTCAAATCTTTTAATTATCAAAGTTTTAAAAAAAGAACCAAGACTATCGTTTTTATTATATTTTGATTTTTCGTAAACTTGAGGTTTGAGATAATTTAAAGGATTGTATCGAACCTTTTTAAATTCTTTGAATAATTGAAGCGTTTGTTCAAAAATTGAATTAGTTTTTTTGTCAAATTCATAGATTAATCTTCTTGGGTCTTCAACATCAGGAAAATGAAAATTATTCATTTTCATATCTTCTTTATATAATTCTTTTATATCTGTTCTTGTTCTTCTGACCATTACTTCAGATAAAACCTTTTCTCTAATTTCTTCAGAACCTTTACGAACAATTTCAAAATATTTTTTTACATCTCTATCTTCGCTATCTTTAAGTTCATTTCTTGCTTCTTTTACTTTTTTATGCCAGTAATTAAAAAAAGAGTTTAAGTTATTTACACCAGGTATTTTTGAACTTCTTGGTTTTAAAAATAATCTTAATTGACTTAAAATATCTAGAAATCTGTTGTTTAGTGGTGTAGCGGTAACAAGTATAACTTTTTTACCCTCACATAACTCATATAAATCGTTGTAAGTTTCTGTTTCAGCATTTCGAAACCTATGTGCCTCATCTATAAAAATGTATTCAGATTCCTGAACAAAATAATTATCTTTTAGTTTCTTTAATATTGATCCATCACCTGAGAATGTATCAAATTGAGTTATTCTGTAGTTATCAAATACTCTTTTCCAATTTTCTTTTAGAATAGGAGGGCAAATAATTGTTTTTTTTACATCAGGCAATTGTTTTGCAAGAAGTGCGGACACATATGTTTTTCCAAGTCCTACTACATCAGCAATAAATACTCCATTATATGTATCTAAAATATCTTTTGCTTTAATAACAGCATGTTTTTGGTATGTGAGTTTAAGTACACTCTCTGAAGTTTCAAATAAACTTTTTTTATCTTGATTTATTTCATCTTTGAAGTGCTCATACAAAACTTTAAGATAAAGTTCGTAAGGATTTATATCTTCTGTAATCCATGTTTCCTTTAATAAAATTTCCTCAACATATTTATTAACATCTACAGCATCTGAACTATTCCAAAGTTCTTCAAATCTTTCTAATGCAAATTTTACATCTCCAGAATTTTTGAGTTCCACATTAAACTCATATTGACCTTTTAAACCACTATGAGAAAAGTTACTTGAACCAGTAATTACTTTTCCATATTCTGTTTGAGTTTCAGGATTAAGTCTACAAATGTAAACTTTTGCATGAATATTATTTTTTCTATGTTGTTTAATTTCTATTTTTTTATTTTTTAATAACTCAATAAATTTTTTTATTGCTAAATCTACTTCTTCACTATCATCAGAATTTTCAAGATCTAACTTTATGTTTTCTTTTAAATAATTTTTACTCTCTTGTTCGCTAAAAATATCAACTTTATTTTCAGCACTTTCTATTGCCTGTATAGTCCCTCTATCGACATTAATTCCATTAAGTATTCTAATTTTGTCTATTTTTTCAAAATCATCTTTTAATAAATTAAATCCACTTATTCTGAAATATCCCACAATAACATCTAAAAATTGAGAATGTTTAAGTAGAACTTTAAATCTTTCAACTAGAGTAGAGTTAGGTTCATTTGTAAAAAAAGTGGTGTCTGTACTCATAATTATGAATATAGCACCAATAATAATATTTTTTAAACAAAAGTATTGTCAAATCCTACGGAAACCAAGCAAGATCGTAATGAAAAGTCTGGTGTTCTCCATAAGAAGTGGAGTTTAATAGAAAACTTAAAAAAATTAATATAATTTTTTTCATAAAAATTTAAACCTTGCTTTTAACAAAGTTTTTTACCTCTTCAGTATTGTTTTTTAATACTTGAAAATTTTCTTTTTTATCAAGTACATTCTGAAGTTCTTCTGGTAATTTTTCATGCTTATTTATTGCGTTATTTGTAGCGTCTGGAAATTTACATGGATGTGCAGTTGATAAAACAACGCAATCATTAAAAGATAGTTTTTTTGCAGCCCCTACTCCAACCGCTGTATGAGGATCCAATATGATATTATTTTCTTCATAATTTTTTTTAATAATATCTAAAGTCTCTTGTTCATTACAACTTTCAGATAAAAAATCCTTTTGAATTATATCTAAATTGTTCTTTTCAATTTGATAAGAATTTTGCTTAACTTTTTTCATAATTTCTGCTGTTTTTTCAGAATCAGAATTATTTACATAATAAATTAATCTTTCAAAGTTACTTGCTAATTGAATATCCATACTAGGTGACAATGTTTCTTTAACTTCTTTTGAAACATAATCTCCTTTTGAAATCGCTCTATGCAAAATATCATTTTCGTTTGTTGCAACAATTAGTTTATCAATTGGTAATCCCATTTTCTTTGCAAGATAGCCTGCAAAAACATCACCAAAATTTCCAGTTGGAACTGAAAAAGAAATTGTTTCTTTCCCTAATTTAAAATACGAATAAAAATAATATACTGCTTGAGCAATAATTCTTGCCCAATTTATTGAGTTTACTCCAGACATATTTATAGATTTAGAAAACTCAAGATCAGAAAACATTTGTTTTACAATATTTTGACAATCATCAAAGTTTCCATCAATTGCAATATTAAATACATTTTTGTCATCAACAGTAGTCATTATTTTTCTTTGAACAGAAGAAATTTTATTGTTTGGATGTAAGACAAATATATTTAAATTAGATTTTCCTTTGATTGCATCTATTGCTGCCGCCCCGGTATCACCAGAAGTTGCAACCACTATGTTTATTTTTTTGTCATTTTTACTTAGATGATAATCATATAAATTGCCAATAAATTGCATTGCAACATCTTTAAATGCCAATGTCGGGCCGTGATATAATTCTAATAATTTTGTTACTCCAACATTTGAAAGTTTAACCACTTCTTTTTCTCTAAATGTTGAATATGATTTTTTAATTAATGATGAAAGTTCTTCTCTTGAGATAAAATCTCCTAAAAATTGGCTTATTATTTCAGAAGATAATTCTCTATAATTTAAGTTTTTGAGTTTTGATAGTTCTGCTGAGTTATATTTATTTATCGATTTTGGAACATAAAGACCACCATCATCAGCAAGACCTTTTAGAAAAACTTCTCCAAAACTATATTCTTTTTCATTACTTCTTGTGCTTATATATTTCATCTAGGGTATTCATATGTACTCTAGAGGATTTTTTTTGAGGCGCAATCCTTAAATTAAACTGTCTATTAAAAATAATACAAAAATTAAAAATAAATATAAAATTGAATATCCAAAGACTTTTTTTGCTTTATTTAAATCAAATTTATCTTTTTTAAATTTATATAGATCGTAACAGATATAATTATAATAAACGGTAAGTGCTAAAGAACTGACAAGAAACATTTTTCCAGTAAAACCTATAATATATGGCAAAATAATCACGGGCAGCATAAACAACGAATAAACAAAAATTTTTTTCTTTGTTTCTTCAATACCGTTTGTAATTGGAAGCATTGGAATTTTTGCTTTCGAATAATCTTCTGCTTTATAAAGACTTAAGGCCCAAAAATGAGATGGCGTCCAATAAAATATAATTAAAAAGAATGTTATCGGTTCAATCGTTAGAGAGTTTGTTGCAATGGTCCAGCCTATAACTGGAGGCAAGGCTCCTGAAGCTCCTCCAATAACAATATTCTGGGGTGTTTTTCTTTTTAACCAAATCGTGTAAACAAAAAGATAAAATGAAATAGTTACTAATAATAAAAATGCCGACAAAAGATTTGAAAAATAATAAAGTCCACAAACCGAAATAATTGATAGAGCCACACCAAATATTAAAGCATGATCTCTATTGATTTTTCCAGTTGGTATTGGTCTAAGACAAGTTCTTGTCATTAGTTTATCCAAATCTGCCTCATACCACATGTTAAGTGCACCAGCTGCGCCAGCTCCTATGGTAACAAAGAAAATACTTATCAATGAATCAAATAAAGGAATTGCAGTTTGTGAAGTTAATAATCCTACAGCACAAGTAAATATAACCAAAGACATAACCCTCGGTTTCATTAATAATAATAAAGATTTTAAATAAGATGAGGTATTTAAAAATAATGAACTTTTATTTTTTGAAGTAATTGTAGTCAAAATTAATCTACATTTAGGCTAACAAATACAACTAATAAAATTACTCCGATAATAAGAATGTGATTGCCTAAGTCAAAAATTCCTACTTTTGAATTTTTCTTATCAATAAATCTTCTGCTCAAAGGGAGATTGTCGTAAGGATTAATTTTTATTTCTGATGTTTGTTCTTCTTTTTCATTTTCTACTTTGATTGAAAATCCAAACCATGTTAGATAAATAAATAATAAGAAAAAAATTAAGAAACCAGCTAGTATAGTATATCCATCCATAAATTATTATCCTCCTACAACAAAATAAAAAAATCTAGTAAAAACAGTATATTCAAATTCTGCAACCATAAGAAATATAAAGCATGCAATTGCAGTCATTGGCCATAAAAGAACATTAACCAAAGCATACCTTTCCCAATACAAATGCATAAAAAAAGCCATGATCAGTCCAGCTTTTAAAAACATAAAAAATAAAATTAAAGACCACCTTAGCATACCTTGGAATTGATACCAGTCAACCATGTATGAAAAAAAACTTAACACAAATAGCAAACCCCATATCCAAAGATATATCCCAATCTTATGTGTTGATGTTTGTTCTTGTTTTTTTGTTTTGTCCATATTTCAATTTACCATAAATAAAAGAATGCAAAAATAAATACCCATACTAAATCTACAAAGTGCCAATATAATCCTAAGATTTCAATTTCAACATAGTCACCTTTCATTGTTGTAAACCAGCCTCTTTTACCTTCATCGTAATGACCTGCAAAAGTTTTATAAGCATAAATGAAAAGAAAAATTACACCTATTGAAACGTGAGTACCGTGAAATCCAGTTATCATGAAGAAAAAAGATCCAAATTGTGGTGCACCAAAAGGGTTTTCCCAAGGTCTTACGCCTTCGTGAATTAATTTACCCCATTCAAAGGCTTGCATACCAACAAAAGTAAGTCCGCCAATCGCTGTGGCCAATATAAGCCAACCGCACATTTTTTTATTTCTTTCGTATCCATATTTTACTGCAAGAGCCATAGTTCCACTGCTTGTGATTAAAACAAATGTCATGATAGCAATAAGTAACAAGGGGACATCTACACCGAATACATGTAATCCAAAAACTTCACTTGGATTAGGCCAATCGATTATAGTTGATCCTCTACCCTTCATGTATGATATTAAAAAACAGCTAAATATAAATGTATCACTTAGCAAAAAGATCCACATCATTGCTTTTCCCCAATGAACACCCTTAAACATGGTTTGATCAGAACTAGTGTCCTTCGCCATTCCTTTAAAACCAGGTTTAAATTCGTAGCCTTCTATTTTAATATCAGACATGATTTAGTATTTATGTTTTTTCTACTTTCGTATGCGCCACTTCACTTGGTGGTGTAGTTTGTGTTATAAAATCTTCTTTTGCTCCAGGGACACTGAAATCGTAAGCCCATCTATGAACTGTCGGAAGTCTATCTCCCCAATTACCGTGCTCAGGTGGCACTGATGGTGTTAACCATTCCAATGAACAAGCTTGCCAAGGATTATGTCCCGCAGGCTTCCCTGTTTTTAAAGTTTTAATAATATTGTAAATTAAAATAAATTGTGCAGCTCCAACTATAAATGCTGCTAAACTAATAAATTCATTCATTCCGACAGCCGATGTTACATATGGACTGTCATACATTTCAAAATATCTTCTAGGTACTCCGATAAATCCTAAATAGTGCATAGGGAAATAAATCGAATAAGCGCCTAAAAATGTTAACCAGAAATGCCATTTTCCTAATTTTTCATCTAAAAATCTTCCAGCTACTAAAGGAAACCAGTGGTAAACAGCTCCCATAATTACCATAAGTGGTGCAATACCCATTACCATATGAAAGTGTGCAATTACAAAATAAGTATCTGATAACGGGACATCTACGCTAACATTTCCTAAGAAAATTCCCGTAATTCCACCGTTTACAAAAGTAACAATAAAACCTAAGCACCATAACATAACAGTATTAAGTCGAATATTTCCTCTCCAAAGAGTTAAAATCCAGTTATAAACTTTCATTGCTGTAGGGACAGCTATTATAAGAGTGGTAGTTGCAAAAAAGAATCCAAACCAAGGATTCATTCCGCTAACATACATATGGTGTGCCCACACAAAAAAGCTTAGTGCACCAATACCAACTATTGCCCAAACCATCATTCTATAACCAAATATATTTTTTCTAGCATGAACAGAAATTAAATCTGAAATTATTCCAAATGCAGGTAGTGCAACAATATAAACTTCAGGATGACCAAAGAACCAAAATAAATGTTGAAAAAGGATAGGACTTCCGCCACCATATTCTAAAACTTCTCCTGCTTTTAATATAGTTGGCATAAAAAAGCTTGTTCCAAGTACATTATCTAAACTCATCATTAATGCACCTACCAATAACGCTGGGAAAGCTAACATTGCTAAAACTGTAGCTGTAAAAATTCCCCAAACTGTTAGGGGCATTCTCATTAATGTCATTCCTCTTGTTCTGGCCTGAAGTACGGTAATCAAATAGTTTAGACCACCCATGGTAAATCCAGCTACAAATAAAATTAACGATATGCACATTAACATTATTCCCCATCCTGACCCTGGAGTGCCTTCTAAAATTGCTTGTGGAGGATATAGTGTCCAACCCGATCCTGTTGGTCCTCCAGGAACAAAAAAACTTGCTAACAAAACTGCAACTGCTACAAAAAAACTCCAAAAACTAACCATATTTAAATATGGAAAAACCATATCTCTTGCTCCTACCATCAATGGAATTAAATAGTTTCCAAACCCACCTAAAAAAAGTGCAGTTAAAAAATAAACCACCATTATCATGCCGTGCATAGTTACAAATTGATAATAATGTTCTGCCGTCATAAATGGAACTAATTCAGGAAAACCCAATTGCAAACGCATTAACCAAGAAAGAATTAAACCAATTATACCTGTAAATGTTGCTAAAAGAAAATATTGTACTCCAATAACTTTCGCATCTTGGCAAAAAATCCATTTAGTTATGAAGCTATGTCCATGATATAAGTCTTGATCTGCAACTTCTGCAGGTCTTACATAGTCTGCGTCTGTTGCTATTCCCGATCCTCCTCCTGAAATAGCTTCTGAAGATTGAGCTTGTATTGTTTTATTATCGTTAAAATCTTCTGACATTTGTTTCCTTTATATATTTTTTACCATTAATTTATTTTTTTGCCAATTTTGTTTTTTCGTTCTCTAAAATCTTTTGTTTTGCTATTAAATCTGAAAATGTTTCTTGTTGCTGAAGCCAATTATCATAGTCTTGTTTATCTTGTACTTCTACGCCGCCTCTCATAGCATAGTGGCCGACTCCACAATACTCAGCACACAAAACTTCAAACTCACCTGTTTTGTTAGGTTCAAACCAGTAATAGGTTACAATTCCTGGAACTGCATCCATTTTCGCTCTGAACTGAGGAACATACCAGTTGTGAAGTACATCAACTGATCTTAACAATATTTTAACTGGTCTATTATTTTCTAAATTTATTACATCGCTTTGAATCATTACATCATCATTTCCGAAAGGATCATCTAAATTAATTCCAAAAGGATTATCATCATTTATATTAACTACTTTTGTTGTTCCTAATTTTCCATCCTCACCTGGCAACCTATATTGCCATCCCCATTGCCAAGCCATTACATCA
Organism: uncultured Pelagibacteraceae bacterium; assembly: GCA_902556825.1. Classification (GTDB taxonomy): domain Bacteria; phylum Pseudomonadota; class Alphaproteobacteria; order Pelagibacterales; family Pelagibacteraceae; genus Pelagibacter. The sequence goes on along the minus strand of CACDXO010000004.1, from coordinate 30,095 downwards.
ATCTCAATTGCATTTTTTGGAACATTAACGTACTGATTCCAAATTATTAGTCCTGGAGCTAGAAGAGCAGCTACACCTATTGTTGTTGCCCATGTAAGTATTTTTTCTAATTTTTTATCTTCAGGTTTGTATTCAGCTTTTCTTTCTTTTTTATAAGAAAATTTAAAAACGCAGTAAACCATGAAAAGACAAACAGCTATAAAAACTCCTCCACCGATCCAGAATGTAAGAGTAATAGTGTCGTCCATACCTCCCCAGTTTGAAGCAACGTCTGTCCAGTACCATGGTGTAAAAATATGAAACAATACTGATCCAAGAATAACTAGAAAGAATATAATACCTACGTGCATAACAGCCTATATAGAATAAATATCACATAAAAACCTATGACAAAATGTCTTAAGAATATGCAAAAATATCAAATATAACGTTGATTATATGCTTGGAAAAATCGAAATTTTAGCTGTTATTCTAATATTGGTTTTATTATTTTATTTTGTCATTTCTCTAGGTGCAGGAGCATTCTCAAAAAAGGAAACTAATTCAAGAACAAAAAAATATTTGAAGTCAGTAAATATATTGTTGTCTATAATTGCAGTTGTTGGAGTTATATTAGTTCTATTTTTATAATTTTTTTTATGAAATTAATGATTTACACCAAGCTATAACTGAATCGTTGTAAATAAACATAATCGCAAAAAATACTAACCAAACAATAAATAAAAATAACCAATAAAGAGATAGTGCTTGAAGATTACTTGTTTCTTTAACATAATCTTTCTCTTTCAATTTAAATATTCTTGAGCTTATTTTGCCCCAAAAAAATAAACCTCCTAACAAATGTAATCCATGCAATGCAGTAAAAATATAGTATGAAGAAAAATAATTATTTGTTGAAACAAAATGACCTTGTTTCATTAATTGATACCAAAGTATAATTTGTAAGAATAAAAATAAATAACTTAAGGCTCCTACGGTAACTATATTATTTTTTATTTTGTTGGTTAAATTATTTTTTAAGTCTTTGCTTATTTTATTAAAAAAATATGTAACAAAGATTAAAACTAAAGTATTAATCCATAATAATTTGTTCTTTAAAATTAAGGTAGTATCTTGTTCTGGAGGTATCGAGTAAAGATAAGCTGTAAAAACTAAACTGAATATTGCTGTACTTATTCCAAATATAATTATTACCGCTGACATTTGGTTAGTAACACCAAAAGTTTTACCTATATGCTTATTATCAATTAAGGCCTGACTTTCTTCCCATGGTTTTTCTAAAAGTGTGCCAAATAGTTTCTTTATAAATGAAGACATGCTATTTATATAATTATTAAATAATATTTTACAACAATGAATTTAAAAACTTCAATAACAATTATTATAGGTTGTTTAGTAATTTTTCTGTTTGTTATGTTGCCTATATTTATATCTATAGAAAAAAAAGAAGATGAATATGTTAAAAAATTTCAAGGATCTTCTTTTTCATTAAATGATGTAAATAATGATATTATAACGGAATCTTCTTTTGAAGGACCTTTAACTGCAATATTTTTTGGTTTTACAAATTGTCCAGATGTATGTCCAATGACACTTAATAACTTGGATTTAGCTATAAAAAATTTAGACCAAGAAAAGAAAAATAAATTTAAAGTTTTTTTTGTTAGTATAGATCCTGAAAGAGACAGCCCTCAAGTTATAAAAGATTACTTAAATTCATTTGAGAATAAAATTTTCGGAATTACCGGAGATCCTAAAAAGGTATTTCTTATGTCCAAATCTTGGGGAATTCTTTCAGAAAAAATTTTTACTGAAGATGGAAACTATTTAATAAATCATAGTTCATCTATTATTTTATTAAAAGATGGAAAATATCTAAGTAGGATTAGTCATCATGCAAACTACGAGGATATTTTCAAAAATATAAATAAATATTTAAGATAATAAATTAAAACTTATTATTGATATCATTGAAATCGCAGCTGTTTCAGACCTTAAAATATTATCATTTATTTTGAGTGGTATTATATTTTTTAGTTTTAGAATATTTTCTCTTTCTTTTATTGAAAAATCTCCCTCTGGTCCTATTAGGATGCATAATGGATCTTTAATTTTAAGATCTATTTTTTTATTGTCTGTATTTAAATCTCCAAAAACTATATTTATATTTTGATTTGATTTTAAAAAATTATCTAATTTTGTAATTTTATCTAAATAAGGAATTTTTAATCTATTGCTCTGCTCAGATGCTTCAACAATAATTTTATTAACTCTCTTTTCATTCAATTTTCTAACTATTGTTCTTTCAGTCAATATTGGAATAAATCTAGTTACTCCAATTTCAGTTGCCTTCTGGATCATTAAGTTTAAATAATTTAATTTAATTGGAGCAAATGCTAACCAAATTTCTTTTTCACTAACTACAGATCTTAATTTTTTTATGATCGAAAATTCTACAGTTCCTTTGTTAATATTTTCTACTTTTGCTTCCCATTCTCCACTTTGATTAAATAAAGAAAAACTTTTGCCTATATTTATTCTCATGACCTTAGATAGGTAGTGAGATTGAGATTTGTCTAATGTAGAATTTAAATTTAATGATAAACTTTTTTCATAAAATAATCTAATATTGCTCATCTATACAAGTTAATTTATGAAAAATATTAAAGCAATAATATTTGATGCCTACGGAACGTTATTTGATGTTAATTCTGCAGCAGAAAAATGTAAAAGTAAAATTGGAGATAAATGGGAAAATTTTGCAAATTTCTGGAGGAAAACACAATTAGAATACACTTGGCTTAGAAGCCTAATGGGTAGACATAAAGATTTTTGGCAAATTACAGAAGATAGTTTAGATAAATCTATGAAAGCTTTCAAAATAGATATTGGAATGAAAAATGAATTATTAGATTTATATAAAGTTTTATCACCTTATCCAGAAGTAAAAAAAACTTTAGAAAGGCTTAAAGAGAAAAAATATAAATTAGCTATACTATCAAATGGAACTCCTGCTTTGCTAAATGAATTAGTTAAAAATAATGATCTTCAAAATTTATTCGATGATATTTTTTCAATAGAAGAAGTTAAAATATATAAACCAAGTTCAAAAGTTTATGAAATGCCAATCAAGAAATACAACATCAAAGAAGAAGAAGTTGCTTTTTTAAGTGCAAATACTTGGGATGTTTCTGGTGGTGGAAATTATGGATTTACTTCTATTTGGGTAAATAGAAATAAAAATATTTTTGATAATCTTGATTATAAACCTAAAAACGAAATTAATGAGTTAAATCAACTACTTGATATTTTATAAAAAAAAACTAATTAAGAAATCAATATGGTAAATATAGCAGATTTAATTGGAAGAATTTTAATTTCATTTGTTTTTTTATTAAGTGGATTTAGAAAAATCTTAAATTATGAAGGAACGGTCGATTGGATGGAAGGTTTTGGAGTTCCGGGCATTCTATTAACTCCAACAATTATATTGGAAATTTTAGCTCCTTTGTTAATTATAATTGGCTATAAAGTAAGAATATCTGCTGCTCTACTATCTATTTTTTGTTTGGCTACTGCAATTATATTTCTTAATGACTTTTCTAATCAAATTGTTGCGTTTTCAAAAAATATAGCTCTAGCTGGTGGTTTTTTATTTCTAGTAATAAATGGAGCTAAAGATTTTAGTATAGATAATAAATTCAAAAAATAAAATGTCAGATATTGAAGTAAAAAAAATTATTAAACCAATACCAGCTTCTGATGGAGACGGTGTAAAGTTAAAAAGAAGTATTGGAGTTGAGCCAGATTACTTTGATCCTTTTTTAATGTTAGACGAATTTGGTTCGGATAATAAAGATGATTATGTAGGAGGCTTTCCTCCTCATCCTCATAGAGGAATAGAAACTGTTACTTATATGCTTCAAGGTGAATTTGAGCATGAGGATAGCACTGGTGCCAAAGGTAGAATGTCTTCAGGTGATGTCCAATGGATGAAAACAGGTAGTGGTATAATTCATTCTGAAATGCCCGCAATGTCAGAAGGTCGACTTCATGGATTTCAACTATGGATAAATATGCCTGCTAAATTAAAAATGAGCAAGCCTGATTATATCTACATTGACTCAGATAAAATGAGTGTTCATAAAGATATTGATAAAAAAGTAAAAGTCATCGCTGGAAAATTTGAAAAAGCAGAAGGTCCAGTCAAAGGCCATAACGTTGAACCAGTATATTTTGATGTTGAATTAAATAAAAATAAAGAATTTATTTTTAAATTACCATTAACTCACAATACATTTATTTATTTAATAAAAGGAGAAATACAAATTAGTAAAAATAAGCATGAGCAAATTAAAAATAGTACCTTAATATTGCTAGAAAAAGGTGAAGATTTGAATGTTAGAGCTAAATCAAATTCAAAATTCCTTCTGATTTCTGGAAAACCAATTAATGAGGAAATTGCTAGAGGAGGGCCATTTGTGATGAATACTAAAGCAGAGATCTTGAAAGCAGTTCAAGATTATCATAATGGTACATTTGTAAAATAATGAAATCTGCAATAATTAATAAAACAGGTGGACCAGAAGTAATAGAGCTAAAAGATATTATTTTAGAAAAACCAAGAGAAAATGAGGTCACAATTGAACAAAAAGCAATTGGTTTAAATTATATTGATACTTACCACAGGTCTGGTCTTTATCCTTTAAAACTTCCAATAGGATTAGGTCTTGAAGGTGCTGGTATAATTACTGAAGTTGGATCTAATGTTGAAAATTTCAAAGCTGGTGAGAAAGTAGCATATGCTGCGATACCTTTAGGTTCTTACTCAACACATAGAAATTTTCCTGCTAGCAAACTTGTAAAAATACCTGATGGAATTGATTTAGAAGTAGCATCAACTTTAATGACAAAAGGATTAACTACTTATTATCTTTTGCACCAAACATATAAAGTAAAATCAGGTGATACTATTTTATTTCATGCTGCCGCAGGTGGTGTTGGACAAATATTTGGTCAATGGGCAAAAAGTTTAGGGTGTAATATAATTGGGACAGTTGGATCAGATGAAAAAATCGAAGTTGCTAAAAAATGTGGATACAATCATGTGATAAATTATTCCAAAGATAATTTCCCTGCAAAGGTAAAAGAATTAACAGATGGTAAAGGCGTTCCAGTTGTCTACGATGGTGTTGGCAAAGATACTTTGGAAGGTTCGTTAGAATGTTTAAAAATTAGAGGGATGATGGTTTCATTTGGAAATGCTTCAGGACCACTTTCTGATATTAACGTACCTAAAATGCTGCAACCAAAAGGTTTGTTTTTTGTAAGGCCTTCAATGCAACAATATTTAAGTACTAAAGAAGAGTTAGACAAAGCTGCATCAACTATGTTTGAAAAAATTAAATCTGGAAAAATAAAAATTGAAATTTTTAAAAAATATAAATTGGAAGATGTCGTTCAGGCTCATAAAGATTTAGAAGGAAGAAAAATTTTAGGTCCTGCAGTAATTATTCCTAATTAATCTATTTTAACATCCATATCAGACATATGCAACCTTAGCGCATTTGTTGATATTTGAATTTCTCTAATAAAAAATATTATAGATATTATCATTGATAAACAGCAAGAACCAAAAATTATTCTAGCTAAAAAAACCTCATCTAAGTAAAGAGCAAAAACAGTTAACATATTAAATAAAAATCCAAATGAAGCAAACATTATGGTCCATCTTATAATTGTAATTCTGCTACTTAAGTTTATAAACTGTTTTTTCCACTCTGGTGGTATATGTTTCTCATAAACATGTTCGTCATGAAGTTCTCTTATAAGTTTGCTTAAAGTATGAAATCTATTGCTATAAACACTCATAAGCAAAGGTATAGCTGGAAACATAAGCGCTGTTACTGTGTAATCTATATTCATACGAATCAATTTGATTATGAATCTAGGCTTTGTTATTTACAAGTAAATTAAATGGAAAATCTTAAATTATTTATTCAATTAACTAGGTTAGATAAACCAATTGGTTATATGCTTTTATTCTGGCCATGTTTATGGGGTCTTACAATCGCATATAATTTCGAAAATGACTTAAATATATATTTTTTTTATTTAGTCCTATTTTTTCTTGGTTCAGTATTAATGAGATCTGCAGGATGTATAGTAAATGATATAGCTGACAGAAATTATGATAAAAAAGTTTTTAGAACAAAAAATAGACCTATAGCTTCAGGAAAAATTTCAGTTACATATGGTTTTTTTTATGTATCTTTACTGTGTTTATTAGCACTAATAGTTTTATTACAATTTAATAAATTAACTATAATTTTAGCTTTAGCTTCGATGCCACTCGCTTTTGCATACCCTTATATGAAAAGGTTAACTTACTGGCCTCAACTTTTTTTAGGTATTACATTTAATTATGGTTTGCTTTTAGGATGGATATCAGTGCAAGAAAATTTAAGTTTAATGCCAGTTATCTTTTATATCGGGGCCATATTTTGGACACTAGGTTATGACACGATTTATGGATACCAGGATATTAAGGATGACGAAATAATTGGAGTTAAATCAACCTCTATTAAGTTTAAAAACAACCCAAAAAAATTTATTTCATTATGCTATGTAATAACCTTAGTTTCTGTAACGAGCACTGGACTAATAATGAATTTTGATAATGTATATTTTTTATTTTTAATATTACCTGCTATGCACTTATTTTATCAAATAAAAATTTTAAATATTAAAGATGGTAATGTCTGTTTAAAAATTTTTAAATCAAATAATATGTTTGGTTTAATAATATTTATAAATTTGTTAATAGGAAAATTAATATAGATATGAGTAATTTAGAGATTATAAAAAGACTTTATAGTGATTATACAAAAAAATTTTTGCCTAAAATATTATTATCAGTATTTTTTTCTTTGATTGTTGCAGCTAGCACTGCTTCAATTGCTTGGCTTTTGGACCCCGCAATAAAAAAAATTTTTATAGATAAAGATCAGACTTTAATTTATATAATACCACTTGCCATCATATTAGCTTTTTCACTTAAAGGCATTTCACTATATTTTGCAAAAACAATTTTGATAAAAGTTGGTCAAGAAATTACTAAAATTATACAATTAAAAATTATGAAATCACTAATTACAGCAGATAGTGAAGAAATAGATAAGAAACATTCAGGGAAATTTATTTCTCATCTAACATTTGATGTAGGAATGATTACAAAATTAGTAAGTACTGTAATTTTAAATCTTACAAAAGATACTCTTACTTTAATAGGTCTGCTTGGAGTTATGTTTTATCAAAATTGGAGATTAGCAATTTTTGCGATTATAATGATACCTCTTGCATCAATCGCGGCGAGATCTCTTGGAAAAAGAATTGGAAAAGTAACAGTAGAAGCTGCTGATAGAACTGGTGCTTTGACGTCCTATCTTTTAGAAATTTTTAAAAACCACAAAATAATTAAAATTTTTCAAAAAGAACCTTTTGAGTTTAAAAGGACAGAACATTTTATTAATGAGCTTAAAAATAAGGTAGTGAAAATTGAAACTGTACTTGTAAGAGCTTCTCCAATTATGGAGACTTTGACAGGTATAATGATAGCAGGATTAATATTTTATTCAGGAAAATTAATTTTAAGTGAAGAATTAGATATTAATAATTTTTTTTCATTTTTAGCAGCCATGATGTTGGCATATCAACCAGTCCGTTCTTTAGCCACACTTAATATGGGATTAAACCAAGGTATTCAGTCGGCAAAAAGAATTTTACCAATAATTGATATTGAAAATCAAATTAAAGAAAAAGAAAATTCTATAGATTTAAATTTAACAAATGCAGAAATAAATTTTGAAAACGTAAATTTTAAATACAACAAAGAAGAAAAAAAAGTTCTTAATTCTGTTAGTTTAAATATAGCTGGAGGAGAAATGACTTCACTTGTTGGACATAGCGGTGCGGGGAAATCATCTATATTAAATTTAATACCAAGATTCTATGACTGTGATAATGGAAATATAAGTATAGATAATCAATCAATTTATGACTTAAAAATTGACTCTTTGAGATCAAATATTTCACTGGTCAATCAAGATGTAACTTTGTTTGACGATACAATTAAAAATAATATTGCTTATGCAAAACTCGATGCTACTGATGATGAAATTTTTGAAGCTGCAAAGCTTTCGTTTTGTGATGAATTTATAAATAAATTGCCTAACAAATTTGAAACTTTTATTGGAGAGAATGGTTACAGACTATCTGGAGGGGAAAAACAAAGACTTTCAATTGCAAGAGCAATGCTTAAAAAAAGTAAGATAATTTTATTAGACGAAGCAACTTCTTCATTGGATGCAGAAACTGAAAGTAAAATTCAAGAAGCGATAAATTTGCTAACTAAAGATAGAACTACTTTAGTTATAGCACATAGATTATCCACTATAATGAATTCAAAAAAAATATATGTTGTAGACGAGGGAAAGATTATTGCTAAAGGAAATCATCAAGAATTATTGAAAGAGTCGGAGACTTATAAAAATTTTTATGACAAACAATTAAGAAGAAATTAATGTTATTTATTTATAGATTGTTAGTAAATTTCATTTTTTTAATTTCTCCGATAATAATTATTTATAGAATTTTCAAAAAGAAAGAAGATCCAAAAAGATTTTTAGAAAAAATTGGTAAATTTAAAAAAGGTTTAAATAATGATTTAATATGGTTCCACGGATCAAGTGTTGGTGAAATTCTTAGTGTTATACCTTTAATTGAAAAACTCGAAAAAAGAAAAAATATAAAAAAAATATTAATTACATCAAATACTTTAAGTTCTGCAAAAATTTTAAAAAAACTTAAATTAAAAAAGACCTTTCACCAATTTTTTCCTTTAGATACAAATTTTCTTGTAGAAAAATTTTTAAATCATTGGAAACCTAAAGTAGTTTTTTTTATTGACTCTGAAATTTGGCCAAACATGGTACTAAAAATTAAACAAAAAAATATTCCACTTATTTTATTAAATGCAAGAATTACAAAAAATTCTTTTCAAAAATGGAATATTATTAATAATTTTTCTAAAAAAATATTTGGTAAATTTGATTTATGTCTAAGCCAAAACGATGTGACTAGTAATTATTTAAAAATTTTAGGATCAAAAAACATAAAAAAAATCGGTAATTTAAAATTTTCTGAAAGTAGTTCTGATTTAAAATATAATTCAAATTTTAAAATAAAAAAATTATTAAAAAGAAAGAAAATTATTTTCACTGCAATAAGCACGCATAAGGGGGAAGAGTTATTATGTGCAAAAGTTCATGCTAATTTAAAAAAAAAATACAAAAATATAATTTCTATTATCATTCCAAGACATATTCATAGAGCACAAGAAATCAAAAATGAATTGAATCAAATTGGATTAAATGTTTATATGCATTCTTCAAATTATCACATTCGAGATGATACTGATATTTATCTTGTTGACACATTTGGAGAAACAAAATCATTTTTAAAATTGTCTAAAATTGCTTTCATGGGAAAATCTATTCACGGTTATGGAGGACAAAACCCAATAGAAGCTGCAAGATTAGGAAATAGAATTATCCACGGTCCTAATATCGAAAATTTTGTGGAAGTTTATAAATTCCTAGAAAAACATGGAATTTCAACAAAAATTAAGTCATATAAAGATTTAGAAAAGCTAGTTATTAAATTTAATACAAAGAAAAATTATTCTAATCAAATTATAAAAAAATTAGCTTATACAGGTAATCAAATTCTATTAAATAATGAAAAGGAAATTAATAAATATTTTTAATTTATGAATTTCAAAAAACCAAAATTTTGGGATTTTCCTGGGATATCTGTTTGGTCAATATTATTGTATCCACTATCACTTTTATTTTTATTTGTTTCCTCAATTCTAAGAATTTTAAAAGTTGAAAAAAAATTCCCTATACCAATTATTTGTATAGGAAATATTTATGTTGGGGGAACTGGAAAAACACCGCTTGCAAAAGAAATTTTCCAAATTACTAAATCTTTGGGTAAAAATCCTGCATTTATAAAAAAATATTACAGTTATCTTGAAGATGAAATTTATATGCTGCAGAAAACTGGAAAAACATTTTTTTTAAATAAAAGAAAAGATTCAATAGAAACTCTTATAAAAAAAGGCTTTGATTTGGCGATTCTTGACGATGGATTTCAGGATTTATCAATTTACAAAAATTTTAATATTGTTTGTTTTAATCAAAAACAATGGACAGGAAATAATTTTTTAATACCAGCAGGACCTTTAAGAGAGAATCTATCGGCCTTAAATAGAGCGGATTGTATTTTAATCAATGGAAAAAAAGATACTAAAATTGAAAATCAAATATATAGTATAAATAAAAGTGCAAAAACTTTCTACTCACAATATAAAGCTTTGGATATTGATAAGTTTAAAGGAAAAAAAATATGTGCATTTGCAGGAATTGGAAATCCATCAAATTTTTTTGAATTATTAAAAGAAAATAACTTAAATTTAGTTAAAACATTTTCTTTTCCAGATCATCATGAGTTTTCTTATACTGAAATTGAAAACATGGTAAAAAAATATAATGATTGTATTTTGCTTACAACAGAAAAAGATTATTGTAGAATTCCATTAGACTTAGTTAAAAAAGATTTTAAAATTGAATATTTAAAAATTAGATTAGAAATAGAAAATAAAGATAATTAATAAATGATAAAATATGAAAATTATAAAATATTTTTTTGAATTTATTTCTATTTATATTTTATTAATTATTTTTAAAATAATTGGATATAAGAATGCTTCTAACTTGGGAGCAATTATTGGAAAAAAAATTGGTCCTTTATTTCGATCTAACTCTAAAATTCAAACTAATTTAGAAAATTCTAATATTGGAAATTCTGAAGAAGATAGAAAATCTATAATAAACAACATGTGGGGCAATTATGGAAGAATATTATCTGAATATGTTTATTTAAAACAATTTAGAAAAAATAATTTAAATCAATTTATTGAAATTGAGGGTTTAAATTATTTAGATGAAATTAAGAAAAATAATGAACAAGTAGTATTCATATCTGGACACTTCAATAACTTTGAATTAATGGCAATGGAAATAGAAAAAGCAGGGATAAATTTATGCGCCATTTATAGACCTCTTAATAATCCATTTTTAAATATTATTATGGAAAGGATTAGAAAAAACCATATATGTAAAAATCAAATTAAAAAGGGCAAAGCCGGAACTAGAGATTTGCTAAATTTATTTAAAAAAAATTTTTCCGCAGCATTAATGGTCGATCAGAGAGTAAGTGAGGGCGAGGATATAGATTTGTTTAATCGTTCTGCAAAAACTACAACCATACCTGCACAATTAGTAAAAAAATATGGCAGTAACGTTGTTCCGGTTTATATTGAAAGACTTAAAAACTGTCATTTTAAATTATATTTTTATAAACCATTAAAATTTGATGATAATTTATCCCATCAACAAATAACTTTAGAGCTTAATAAAATATTAGAAAAAATGATTTTGAAAAATCCAGATCAATGGATTTGGTCGCATGACCGTTGGAAATAAATCAATTTTTATTGCTTATCTCTTCTCTTTTTTTTGAAGCCTCAATATAAGAAAAGTAAGGCTCTTGAAGTTCTACATTCCAATAATTTAAATTATCAAGAAATATTTTTTTTCCGGAAACTGCACAAATAACATGATCGCCTTCTTCAAGAATCTCAAAATTATTAGGTAAATATTTTATTCTGGCTAATTTATTTTTCATTATATAGAAATGTATTTATATATGATTATTTGTATTATAGGAAGTGGAGGTAGAGAGCACTCCATATGTAAAACAATTTCTTTATCATCAAAAATAAGCAAAATATATTGTATGCCTGGTAACGCTGGAACTCAACTCTTAGCTGAAAATATAGAATTAGATATTAATGATTTTGAAAAAGTTTTAAAATTTTTAAAAAAAATAAAAGTTGATCTAGTTATAGTTGGTCCAGAAAAACCATTGGTAAATGGTATTGTAGATTATTTAGAAAAAAATAATATTAAAGTTTTTGGTCCTAGAAAAATACCTTCACAATTAGAAGGATCAAAAACTTTCACAAAAAATATTTGTAAGAAATATAATATACCAACTGCAAACTTTGGTATATTTGAAAAAAAAGAAAATACTTTGGATTTTTTAAAAAATTCAAAATTTCCAATTGTAATTAAAGCAGACGGTTTAGCTGCAGGTAAAGGAGTTTATATATCAAAGAATTTTTCTGAGGCTAAAGAAGCGGTTGACGAGATTTTTGATGGAAAATTTGGAGAAGCTAAAAAGATATTAGTAGAAGAATTTTTAAATGGTGAAGAAATGAGTTTCTTTATTGTTTGTGATGGTAAAAATTTTAAATTATTTAAAACTGCACAAGATCATAAAAGAGTTAATGAGGGAGATGAGGGTAAAAATACTGGAGGAATGGGCGCTTATAGTCCTTCAGGATTAATAAATAAAGATTTAGAAAATAAAATTATTAAAAAAATAATTTTACCTACCTTAAAAGCAATAGAAGAAATGGGTGAAAAGTATAAAGGTTTTCTTTATGCTGGTTTAATGATATTGAATAACGAACCTTTTCTAATTGAGTATAATGTCAGAATGGGAGACCCTGAGTGTCAAACAATTTTACCTCTCTTAAAAACTGACCTGATTGATATTTGTGATGCATGCTGTAATGAAAATTTAGAAAATATAAATATAGAATGGAAAGAAGAAAAAAGTTTATGCATTGTATTGTGCTCTCAAGGTTATCCTGAGAAATTTACAAATAATGTTAAGATAGATAATTTAAATAAGTTACAATTAAACATTAATGATTTTATTTTCCATGCGGGAACAAAAAAAGAAAAAAATGAAATATTTTCAAATGGAGGAAGAGTTTTAAACTTTGTTTCCCTCTCAAGTTCATTTAAAAGCTCAAGAGAAAGAGCTATAAAGCTAATAAATCAATTGAATTGGGGAAATGGTTTTTTTAGAAAAGATATTGGTTTTAAGATAATAGATAAATGAGAATCATAGGTGGATCTTTTAAAGGAACTAAAATTTTTGAAGCTTTTGATAAAAATACAAGGCCTCTTAAGGATCTAGTAAAAGAATCTATTTTAAATATTCTTGAATATTCTAAAGATTCAAAAATAAATTTAAATAATTCATCAGTTCTTGATTTATTTTCAGGAACTGGATCTTTTGGTCTAGAGTGCATATCAAGAGGTGCTACAAAAGTTTATTTCGTTGAAAATTATGAACAATCAATAGAAATTTTAAATAAAAATATAAAAAAATTGAAATGTGAAAATAAAACAAAAGTATTTAATGAGAATGCCTTTAATTTTTTTAAGAATAAAGAATTAAAAAACTTAAAATTAGATTTAATCTTTTTAGATCCACCATATAAAGAAGAGAATATAAAAATAATTTTAGAAAACATAGCGAAACTTAAATTATTAAAAGAAACAGGGCTAGTTGTATTACATCGTCACAAAAAAACAAAAGATGATTTTGGAAATGATTTTACAATAAGTAGATTTGCCAAGTATGGAATTTCAAAAATAATATTTCTAAAAAAATTAATTAAATAATATTTTCTTAGTTTCTTTTTTTATAAGTTCAACAGATGGTTGATCAAATGGATTAACCTTTAATACTCTTCCTAATAAAATTGTTTCCAATATAAAGAAACAAAATAGTTCTCCAAGAGTTTCCTCATTTCTATTTTTTATTTCAAAAGATCTAAAGGGTAGTTTTTTTTTATAAAAAACTCTTTCAGTTGCATTTTTTTGAGCATTAATAATTTTAGAAAAAGATTTATTTCTAAGATAATTTTGATTTTTATTTAACCATTTATTATTTATTCTATCAGAATTTGAATCTAAAGTTGTAAAGAAAGTAAAAAAATTATTTTTTGGTCCATCTAAATATAATTGTAATACACTATGATTATCTTTTGGCATAGTTGATATTACAGGAAGAATGCCTCTAGATTTTTTTCCTAAACTTTCTGCTACTAATTGTTGATACCATTTAAATAAATTTTCTGAATTTTTATCATAGTTCAAAATTATAGAATTAAATTTTTTTTCTTTTACAAACTTTAATATTGCACTAACATTTTTTATCAATCCATTTAAAAAATTATTATTATTTATTAAATAATTAAATCTTTTAAATTTTCTTTCATTTAAACCCATAATTTCTGCGGGCAACATTCCTACCTCGGACAAAACAGAATATCGACCTCCAATATAATTTTTATGCTCTATAATTTCAGCCTTCAAAATATTGGCAAGGTTGCTTAAATAACTTTTTTTATTTTCAGTAATAAAAATATTTTTATTACCTTTTATTAATAAATTTGAGTTTGCTATTGTCTCAAGAGTATTTCCAGATTTAGATATGATAATATTTGTTGCTCTTATTTTTTTTTGCTCCTCTTTTATCTTTGGACTTAAATTATTAATAAATATAAATTTTTTTTTTATCTTATGGTTTAAAAATTGATATATAGTCTCAGCTCCTAAGGTTGATCCTCCCATTCCAATTAATCTATAATTTTTTGCTTTTTTTAATTTATATATTTGATTTTTTGAATAACTATATTTGTAATTTTTCTTTAATGATCCCAATAGTTTAATTTCATTAAACCATTTTTCTTTCTTAAAATTTTTAATTTTTTTTGATTTAATGTTTTTGAAATTTTTAAATTTAATATTAGAAGTCAACATTATTAGTTATTTATTTTTTCTAATACCGACTGTTCTAAACTTTTTTGATCCGTGTCACTAGTTGTAATTGTATTTTCTATCTCATCAATTTCTAATACTTTTTTTATATCGACCGTTTCACTTTTTTCCTTTTCTTCTTGATCAAGAGGAACAGGTAACTCATCTATGTCTGGTGGTTTGGTTAATGGATTTTTTTTTTCCACTAAAAATTCATCACTATTTTCTGATCTTTTCTTAACTTTTAAGCCTTCAAGGCCACAAGAATATAAAAAGACCAATGATATAATTGAGATAATTACTTTTTTAAATTTCATTATTCTTCTTATAATTCAATAATTCAGCAAAAATAAGACAAATAATTCCTAAAGATATAAATATATCTGCAACATTAAAGATAAACCAATGAAAACCTTTGTAGCTGATATCTATAAAATCAAGAACTGCTGCATAATAAATTCGATCAAACAGATTTCCTAAAGATCCACCTAAAATAATTAAAAAAAAATAAGATTTTATATCTTTTGACTTAATTGCTAAATATACAATTATTAGGTTTATTAAAACAATTAAAATAGTTATTACATTATAAATTACTGAGTCATCAAAAGAGAGTAGACCAAATCCTATACCACTATTCCAGACCAAAATAAAATTTATATAAGAATTTATATATATATCTACTTCACCCGAGTTTTCTAAAATTGATAAAATATATAACTTCGAAAATCTATCCAATAAAAAAATAATTAAAACAATTCCAAAATATATAAAAGTTTTTTTAAAAAATAATTTATTCATTAATTATTTTATTGTATATCTCCATGTCTTTCACATTTATCTTTCATAATTTTCCAACAAACGCTGCATTTTTTACCCTCGGCTTTGTTTGTCTCAATAATAATTTCTTCCCCATCATCTTTTTTAATTTTATCTACATCTGCTCCTGATGTAATACATAGTTCAGAAAAATCAGTTCCTTTAGATAATTGCATTAGTTTTTCATTTAAAAGTATTTTTAAATTTGCTTCTAAACTTGAACCAATTTCTTTAGATGCTCTTTTCAACTCTATGCTACTATTACATTTATCCCTTATTTTTATAAGCTCTGTCCATTTGTTATTTAAATCTGTATTATTCCAGTTTGATGGGATTGATGGAAATTTTTCTAGATGAATACTTCCTTTTTCATTAATTTTAAGAAGTGAATGAATTTCTTCAGTTGTAAATGATAACACTGGTGCAAACCATTTTAATAATATTTCAAGAACAATATTTAAAAACTCTATAGTTGAAATTCTTTTTTTACTCTCTAGAGAATCGCAATATAAGGCATCCTTTCTAATATCAAAATAAAAAGCTGATAAATCGGATGTGCAAAAATTTATTATTTCTTTATAAATAGTATGGAAATTATATTTTTCAAAATTCTTTTCAAATAAAATGTTGAGATTATAGATTTTATGTAACATATACTGTTCTAGCTCTGGAAAATTACTTGTATTAATTTTTTCAAAATCAACTTTTTCAAATTTGTCATTTAAATTTCCAAGGATGTATCTAAAAGTATTTCTAATTTTTCTGTAAGATTCTGCATGCTGCTCTAAAATTGAATAATCTATTCTTAAATCTTCAGCATAATCAGAAGCTGCTACCCAAATCCTTAAGATATCAGCTCCATACTTTTTTAAAATATCTTCTGGTGCAATAATATTTCCAAGAGATTTTGACATTTTTAAACCTTTTCCATCAACAACAAATCCATGAGACAATATAGATTCAAACGGAGCTCTACCTCTTGTTCCACAAGATTCTAATAATGATGAGTGAAACCAGCCTCTGTGTTGATCTGAACCTTCAAGATACATAGAAGCAGGCCATTTTAAATCTTCTCTTTTTTCAAGAACATAGGCATGTGTAGAACCACTATCAAACCAAACTTCAACAATATCAGTCATTTTTTCATAATCCTCAATTTTATATTTTTTGCCTAAAAATCTTTGAGCATCTCCTTCAAACCAACAGTCAGCCCCCTCTTTCTCAAATATATTTGCAATATTTTCAGTAACTTCATCGTCAACTAAAACTTCATTTGATTTTTTTGACATAAAAACAGGAATAGGAACTCCCCATACTCTTTGTCTTGAAACACACCAATCAGGTCTTAGTTCAATCATCGACCTTAGTCTTTCTTTCCCTTTATTTGGATAAAAATTAGTTTCATCTATAGATTTTAAAGCTTTCTTTCTCAAACCATGGCTTTCCATCGAAATAAACCATTGTGGTGTTGCTCTATGAACCAATGGTGCTTTTGAACGCCAAGAATGAGGGTAAGAATGAATTAATTCCCCACTAGATAATAAATTTTTTTGTTCTTTTAGTTTTTCTATAACTATTTTGTTAGCCTTAAAAATATGTATGCCTTCAAAAGTTGGAACATGCTTTGTATATTTCCCATCATCATCTACAGTTTCTTCAGCTTTTATATTATTTTTTAAACACAAATTAAAATCATCAGGACCATGACTGGGAGCACAATGGACAATACCCGAACCTTGTTCTGTCGTAACAAAATTTGCACTTAACATTGGAATATCATAGTCAAATCCAATTTTTGAAAATGGATGGCTGCATATTGATCCTTCAAATTCTTTTCCTGAAAAGCTAAAAACTTTTGTAAACTTTTTGATATTACAATCCTCTACTAAAGATTTTAACAAATCTTCCGCTACTACTATTTGATTATCTTTAAAATCTGAATGATCTTCTATTTTAATAACTACATATTTTAAATTTTCATTGTAAGCCAAGGCTCTATTGGCTGGTATAGTCCATGGAGTTGTAGTCCAAATTATAATTTGTGTATTCAAAAGTTTCTCATTTTTTGATTTTTTAATATTAAATGCTGCATAAATGGTGTCAGACTTATGATCCATGTATTCAACTTCTGCATCTGCCAATGCTGTCTTTTCTACTGTGG
Source organism: uncultured Pelagibacteraceae bacterium (assembly GCA_902556825.1). Taxonomy (GTDB): domain Bacteria; phylum Pseudomonadota; class Alphaproteobacteria; order Pelagibacterales; family Pelagibacteraceae; genus Pelagibacter. The sequence goes on along the minus strand of CACDXO010000004.1, from coordinate 12,308 downwards.
ACCAAAGAACAGGTTTATAGCCTCTGTAAAGACTTCCTTCTTTTAAAAATTTACCAAGCTCTCTAACTATTTGGGCTTCAGCATCAAAACTCATTGTAGAGTAATAATTTTCCCAGTCACCTACTACTCCAAGTCTTTTAAATTGCTTTTTATGTACCTCAATCCATTTCTTTGCAAAATCTCTACATTCTTTTCTGAATTCGTTTATTGGGACTTCATTTTTATTTTTTTTGTTTTTTTTATATTGTTCCTCAATTTTCCATTCAATCGGCAAACCATGACAATCCCAACCTGGCACATAAACAGAATCTTCTCCTTTCATCTGATGAAATTTTACTATTACGTCTTTAAGAATTTTATTAAGTGCTGTTCCCATGTGTATGTCTCCATTGGCATATGGAGGACCATCATGAAGAACAAATTTTGTTTTTCCTTTGCTAGAAGATCTTAACTTTTCATATAAATCAATTTTATCCCAGTAATCAATTATTCCAGGTTCTTTATTTTGTAAATTTGCTTTCATTGAAAAAGCAGTTTTGGGTAGATTGATATTGCTTTTGCTCATTATTTTAGTTTAATTTTTTTGCTTTTCTGATGTCTAAATTAATTTGTTTTTTTAATTGGTTTATATTTTTAAATTTCTTTTCTTTTCTTATAAAGTCTATGAACTCAATAGTTAAGTGCTTATTATAAAGATTCCTTGTAAAATTAAATATATGAACCTCTAAAAGTATTTCTTTTTGATTAAAAGTTGGCCTATAACCTAAATTTGCAATGCCCCTTAATAATTTTTTATTTTTACTTATTAAAATATTCACTGCATATACTCCGAGTTTCGCAATAACATATTCGTTTAGTTTAATATTGCATGTTGGAAATCCAATTTTTCGACCCATTTTTCTTCCTACTTTTACTTTTCCAATTATTGACCAATTCTTACCAAGATAATTATTTGCAATTTTAATTTTACCATTAGATATTAAATTTCTAATCAACGTTGAAGAAATTGTTTTATATTTTTTTTTTAACGGATCTGGATTTATTATTTTAAAATTATAATTTTTTTCTAATAGTTTTAATTTTTTTACATTGCCTTCTCTTTTATTTCCGAATCTAAAGTTATTACTAACAAAAATATATCTTGGCCTTAATTTTTTAAATAATATATTTTTAATAAAAGATGAATAACTAATTTTTGAGAATTTTTTATTAAACTTGTTGACCAAGATAAAATCTATATTAAATTTTTTTAAATAATTAATTTTTTGATTTAGACTTGAAATTTTAAAATTTTTTAATTTTTTATTAAAAAACATTTTTGGCATTGGGTCGAAAGTTAATACTCCAATTTTTTTTTTAAATTTTTTTTTAAAATGTTCAGCTAATTTAAATAATTTTTGATGTCCAATATGCAATCCATCAAAATTTCCAATAAGAAGAATTGAATCTTTGTGTTTGTTTGTAATAGAAAAGTTTTTATATAATTTTATATTTTTTACCATTTCAATTTTGACTGAGTATATTCAACTTTAGTATTATACTTTTTTATAGTTTTTTCAAAACCATCGTTTTTTATTTCTTCTTTATGAATTCCATTTGTAATTAACAAACAATCAAAATCTTGGTTGTTTGCTCCTTTGATGTCTGTATTTAAGTTATCTCCTATGCAAAAAACTTTTTTATTATTTATTTCTGCTGCTTGATTATAAACTTTTGGATATGGTTTACCAAAATACTCTACTTTTCCTCCTAGTTCTTCAAATATTTTTGCTACTGATCCTGCACAAAATTCTCTTTTTTCTCCTCTATCAACAATTAAATCTGGATTCGTACAAATCATAATTTTATCTACTTCTTTTTTTAGTAAAGTTTTGTAGAAAGATAATTCTTTATCGTACTCATCAAACAAACCTGTACAAATCAAATAATCTGCTTCTTCAATATCTTGAATCTTGTTTTTTTTAAAATTATTAAATAAACCAAAGTCTCTCGGTGGTCCTAAATGAAAAAAAGTTTTATCTGCAAAATTTGATACTAAATAGTCTAATGCAGCCTCCCCTGACGTATAAACTTTTGAATAAAATTTTTTTTCTAAACCCATTCTATTTAAAAAATCTTCAACATTGTAATTAGGTCTAGGAGCATTGGTAAGCAGCACATATTCTTTTCTTCCTTCATGAAGTTTTTCTAAAACTTTTATTGATTCTTCATAAGGCTTAATTCCATTATGTATAACCCCCCACAAATCTATGAAGAACAAATCGTATTGGTCTACTATTGATTTAAGTCCTTCTTCGTCTAAGTTTTTGGTCATTTGGCAGATATAACTTAAAAATAAGCATTTTTCTTGGTTTTTTTAGCTCTATAATTTTTATAAAGCTTCTTGAAATAAAATGGAGTCATAGCTATATGAAGCTTCATATTTATAGGAGTTTATATGAAATTTAAACCGTTACATGACAGAGTTTTAATTGAAGTCCTTGATAGCAGTGAAAAGACTTCAGGGGGCATTATCATTCCAGACTCGGCCCAAGAGAAACCACAAGAGGGTAAAGTGGTAGCTATAGGTGGTGGAGCAAAAACTGAGGATGGAAAAATAATTCCAATGGACGTAAAAGTTGGGGACAAAGTTCTATTTGGCAAATGGTCGGGAACTGAAGTTAAAATTGATGGAAAAGAATACAGCATAATGAAAGAGTCAGACATTATGGGTATTTCTACAAGTAAATAAATTAATACAAGGAGTTTATAATGGCTAAAATAGTAAAATTCGACTCTGAAGCAAGATCGGCAATGTTAAGAGGAGTTGATGTATTAGCAAATACTGTAAAAGTTACGCTTGGACCAAAAGGAAGAAATGTTGTTATAGACAAATCTTATGGAGCTCCAAGAACAACTAAAGATGGTGTTTCTGTTGCAAAAGAAATTGATTTAGAAGACAAGTTTGAAAACATGGGTGCTCAAATGGTTAAAGAAGTTGCTAGCAAAACAAATGATGAAGCTGGTGATGGAACAACTACTGCCACAATACTTGCACAATCAATTGTAAAAGAAGGTTGTAAGTATGTTACAGCAGGAATGAATCCTATGGATGTTAAGAGAGGAATTGACTCAGCTGTAGAACATGTAAAAGAAAAATTAATTTCCTCTGCTAAAAAAGTTAAAGATAGTGATGAAATTGCACAAGTAGGAACAATATCTTCAAATGGAGATAAAGAAATTGGTAGCATGATTGCAAAAGCTATGCAAAAAGTTGGTAATGAAGGTGTTATAACAGTAGAGGAAGCAAAAAGTATTGAAACTGAACTTGATGTTGTAGAAGGTATGCAATTTGATAGAGGTTATCTTTCTCCTTACTTCGTAACAAATGCTGAAAAAATGACAACTGAATTAGAAAATCCACTAATTCTTTTGCATGAAAAAAAATTAGCTAATTTACAGCCAATGGTTCCACTATTAGAGGCTGTGGTTCAAGCTGGTAGACCACTAATGATAATTTCTGAAGATGTTGAAGGAGAAGCTTTGGCTACTTTAGTTGTTAACAAACTTAGAGGTGGATTAAAAGTTGTTGCAGTTAAAGCTCCGGGTTTTGGAGATAGAAGAAAGGCAATGCTTGAAGATATAGCTATACTAACCGGAGGACAAGTTATCTCAGAAGATCTAGGTATCAAATTAGAAAACGTAAAAATAAATGATCTTGGATCAGCTAAAAGAGTAAAAGTTGATAAAGAAAATAGTACAATCGTAAGCGGTTCAGGAAAAAAATCTGACATCGAGGCTAGATGTGCTCAAATCAAACAACAAGTAGAAGAAACAACTTCAGACTATGATAGAGAAAAACTGCAAGAAAGACTTGCTAAATTAGCTGGAGGAGTTGCGGTAATTAAAGTTGGTGGCTCAACTGAAGTAGAAGTAAAAGAAAAAAAAGATAGAGTTGAAGATGCATTAAACGCAACTAGAGCTGCTGTAGAAGAAGGAATAGTAGTTGGAGGTGGTTGTGCACTTCTTTATGCTTCACAAGATCTAGATAAAGTAAAAGTTAAAGGTGATGATCAAAAAGCTGGGGTAGAAATAGTTAAAAGTGCATTACAAGCTCCTATTAGACAGATCACGGCAAATGCTGGTGTTGATGGTTCTGTGATTGTAGGAAAACTTTTAGAGGCTAACAAACCTTCAAATGGATACGATGCTCAAACAGAGCAGTATGTTGATATGTTCAAAGAAGGTATTATTGACCCGGTGAAAGTTGTAAGAACAGCTTTACAAGATGCTGCTTCAATCGCTGGATTATTAGTAACAACAGAAGCTATGGTAGCTGATAAACCTGAAGAAAAAGATTCTGGACCTGCTGGAATGCCTGGTGGAGGAATGGGTGGCATGGGCGGCATGGGTGGAATGGGAATGTAATCCCACTCTTTCTAAACAAAATTCTAAAAGGGCAGTTTTTACTGCCCTTTTTTTACCAGTAATAATTTAGTTATTAAAAATTTTATCTACTAAAAATAACCCTAAAGCTACCGCCGGACCAATCCCAAAAGCAAATAACAAAGTTCCAATTCCTACTGTGCCTCCCAAATACCATCCAATAGCAACTACAGATATTTCAAGAAATGCTCTAACTATAGCAATTGGCAAATTTGTTTTTTCCTGAAGTCCAATCATCAAGCCATCTCTTGGACCTGGGCCTAAATTTGCAACAAGATAAATTCCACCTCCTAATCCAACTGTAAGAACAGCTACAACAGCTAATATAATTTGAGAAATATAATTTTCGGGTGTTGGAACAAATTTTATACAAACATCAATCATTATAGCAATTATTAAAGCATTAAGAATTGTTCCAATTCCAGGTTTTTGTTTAAGAGGTATCCATAATAGTAAAACCCCAATGCTCACAAACAAAGTAATTGTTCCTATAGAAAAATCTATATTTAAAGAAATACCTTGAGCTAGAACACTCCAAGGGGAAGCGCCTGTAAAAGAAACAATTAGCAATCCTTCTCCTAAACCAAATAATGATAAACCAAAACATAAAAAAAATAATGTTGAAAATCTTGGCTTAAAATTAAATGGTCTATCTGAACTCCAATATGTCTTTGGAACTTTTTTTATTGATAAAAACATGTAATTTTATTTTTTTATAGATAACCTTATAAAGTTAAAATAAACTTTCACAATATAATTAACTTTATTAGTCAATTTTTTATGAAAAAATCAATTTATATATTTTTTATTTTTTTCTCATTTTTCAAGGTATTTGCAGATGAATTAAATTACAAAAATATATCTAAAATTGAAATGGATGTTTTAAGAAATGATGAAGTAATAGGATTTAGTAATTATTTTTTTAAACATAGTGGAGATACTATGATTGTAGAAAATTATACAAAATTTAATGTGGAATTGTTTGGTATTAAAGTTTTTTCAATAAATAGTAAAGCTAAAGAAATATACCAAAAAAATAAGCTTTTGTCTTTTGAGTCTTCTACGCTGCAAAATGATAAAAAAAAATTCGTAAAATTAATTTATGATGAAAATAAAAATAAATTTATTATAAATGGCTCTTCATATGTTGGTGAAGCAAATAGAGAAAATATAATTGGAAATTGGTGGAATGCCAAAATATTAGAAACAAAAACTCAAATAAGCCCTTTGTCAGGAAGTATAAAAAAACAGGAAGTCAATTTCACAAATAAAGACGAAATTGATTATAAGGGTAAAAAGATTAAACTTTTTCAATACAAACTTAAATCAACTGAGAATTTGCCAGATGATAAAAAATTAGATTTTGATATTTGGTTAAACCCAAATGAAGGTATAATTTTTAAAGTAAAGTATAATAGACTTGGTAGTTGGGAATATAGATTAAAAAATTATGAATAAATTAAATTTTTTTCAATTTAATATTCTTAAAAGTAATTGATTCATAAAAGACATAAAAACTATAAAAGAAAGAAAGAAAATAAAATACATAAATGTGACTGCTCTATTTCTTTTTCTTCTAAGCAAAACAAATTCTTTATCATCTAAAAATGAAACATCTCTCTTGCCAGCAACATGATAATCATAACTATACCTCCATACAGACATTCCAAATCTTTTATCAAGCCGATTATAATAGTTTATCCAGGCAACTGACCATCGGTATATTAAATATAAAATTAATAAGACTATAATTGTTGTGAACATTTTAAATTTAAATTATATTAAAAATTAATCATATGTCTATCTGGGGAAGTTTAATTGGAGGAATGATAGGTTTTTCATTAGGTGGACCTTTTGGAATGCTTTTGGGCTCCCTAGTAGGTGGAAAAATTTCTAGAGCAAGATCTAGAGGAAATTTTGGAGCTTTTGCTCAACCTCAACAAATATTTGCTCTCTCTTTAATTGTTTTGTCTGCAAAACTTAGTAAAGCTGACGGAAATGTTAGTCGTGAAGAATTGGTCGCCGTTAAAGACAAACTTAAAATACCTGAAAATGAAATAGATCAAGTTGGAAAAATTTTCAATAAAGCTAAAGAAGAAAGCACTGGATATGAGCCATACGCGCAACAAATTGCCCAAATTTATAAAGGCAACATAAATGTATTGGAAGAGGTAATAAATATTTTATTTTATATTGCAGAAGCAGATGGAAATGTGAGTTCATCAGAGTTAGCAATGATAGAGAATATATCTAAAATATTTGGTCTAACCCAAGTTCAATTTAATAGTGTTAGAGAGAGCAGGAAAGGATCCGACAAGCTCAATCCTTATATTGTTTTAGAAAGTAATCCTGATGATGATCTTCAATCAATAAGGAAAAAATATCTTAAATTAAGCAAAGAAAACCACCCTGATTTATTAATAAGCAAAGGAGTGCCTAAAGAAGTAATTGATGAAAGCAAAAGTAAAATGAGAGCTATAAACTCTGCTTGGGACCAAATTCAAAAATTAAAATCTAATTAAAATTGTTCAGACTCGGTTGAACCATCCATGGCAGTTGTAGAGCTTTTGCCTGAACTAATAGTATTTGATACTGCATCGAAATAAGAAGTGCCAACTTCTCTTTGATGTTTAACACTTGTGTAGCCGTCTTTTTCACGAGCGAATTCTTGTTGTTGAATTCTTGAGTACGCAGTCATACCTTCTTTTTTATATTTTTCTGCGAGTTCAAAAATTGCAATGTTTTGTGTATGAAATCCTGCAAGAGTAATAAACTGAAATTTATAACCCATTTTACTTATCTCTACTTGGAATGAAGCAATCTCTGCATCAGATAAATGTTTTTTCCAATTAAATGAAGGTGAACAATTATAAGCAAGAAGTTTTCCTGGAAATTTTTTATGGATTGCGTCAGCAAATTTTTTAGCTTCTTCCAGATTTGGTGTTGCTGTTTCACACCAGATTAAATCAGAATATGGAGCATAAGCTAATCCTCTTGAAATTGCTTGTTCAATTCCAGATTTTACATAATAAAAACCTTCTGGAGATCTTTCGCCTGTTAAAAAAGGCTTGTCATTTTCGTCATGATCATTTGTAATTAGCTTTGCTGCATTCGCATCTGTTCTAGCTAAAATAATTAAAGGAACATCAGCAATATCTGCCGCAAGTCTTGCAGCTTTTAAATTTTTTATCATTGTGCCTGTTGGAACTAAAACTTTTCCACCCATGTGACCACATTTTTTTTCACTTGCTAATTGATCTTCAAAATGAACTCCCGCTGCTCCAGCTTTAATAAATTTTTTTGCAAGTTCAAAAACGTTTAGAGGTCCTCCAAATCCAGCTTCACCATCTGCAATAATTGGCAACATGTAATCAACTTTATTTTCTTTTTTCATGTCACCGTCTTGAATTTCCATATGTTGAATTTGATCTGCTCTTATCAGAGCATTATTCATAGAATCAACTAATTTTGGCGCACTATCATATGGATATAATGATTGATCTGGATACATTTCACCAGCACTATTAGCATCTGCAGCAACTTGCCATCCACTTAAATAAATTGCTTTTAATCCTGCTTTTGCATGTTGAACCGCATGGTTTCCCGATAAAGAGCCTAAAGTATTTACATAAGGCTCGGAGTTTAACAAGTTCCATAGCTTCATTGATTGCTGTTTACATAGGGAGTGCTCAATTTTAATTGAGCCTCTAAGTCTCTCTATTTCCTCAGGTTTGTAATCACGTTTAATTCCTGCAAATCTTTTTAAGTCGTATGAAACATTTTCAGCTGACATTTTTATTTTGCCCTCGTTTTGATTTTATTAGCTAGAAGATTAAAATTAACTATTATCGCTAAATTGCTCTGTGAATTCATTCATGCCGCTTGATCCCCAGTCGCAATGGTCGTCTCTTAGATAGATCGGTTTGCTTTTGTATTCAGAACAATCTTGATGATTAGTAATCTGTAAGCTTTTTTCGTTAATATTTGTTAATTTTTTATCCATGTAAACTTAATAATTTACAATATTTACAAATTCAATAAAAAATGCTATTTTCTTTGTAAATAAAGGAAATTTATTGTAAATTATAATTTACAATATTTACAAATAGTAAATATGAGTCAATTAGATCTTAAAATTGGTCCAAAAATAAAGGGGTTTAGACGCCAGTTAGGAATACAGGCAAATAAGCTGGCTGAAAAACTAAATATTTCTCCTAGCTATTTAACTTTAATTGAGGGTGGAAAAAGAAAAATTGATGCAGATTTGCTTCTAAAAATTTGTCAAGAATTAAAAATTGAAGTATCCGACCTGGCCGTCAAATCCGATTTAAACTTAGCAAACAATATATCAGAATTACTTGATGATAAATTATTTGATGATTTAGACATTTTGGGTCCTGAGGTAAAAGATTTGGCAAATACTAATCCAAAAATAGGTAGAGCCTTAATTAGGCTTGGAGATATTTTAAAAAAAAAAGATCACGAACTAGTTAATAAGATAGAAAAATTATCAGGAAAGATCGTAGATAGCAGAAAGAGCTCATTTCCTGGAGAAGTTATATCTGATTTTTTGCAAGAAAATAAAAATTATTTTCCAAGATTAGAAGATTTTGCAAATAAAATTTTTGATAAAGTAAAACAAAATAATAGAACCAGGTATATAGCGCTTTGTAAATTTTTAAATTCAGAATATGGTATTACAGTTAAAGATATAATTCCTGAAGATGGAAAACCATTTTCAAAGATTTTTAATAAAAAAAATAAAGAGCTTATATTATCAGATTATCTTTCTCTTGAAACAAAAAAACTACATGCCGCTTCGCAAATTGTTCAGGAAGGAGCTATAGATGAAATTAATAGACTTCTCGAAACTTTTAATTTCCCATCAGAGGAATCTAAAAAATTAACCAAAGTAGCTTTATTAAATTATTGTGGCGCAGCAATTTTAATGCCTTACAAACTTTTCCATACAGAATGCAAAAAATTAAAATATGATTTAGAATTGTTGCAAAATACATTTGCTACATCATTTGAGCAAGTAACTCATAGAGTAACTTGTCTAAATGATCCAAATTTACCAGGTGTACCTTTTCATTTTTTAAGAGTAGATGTTGCTGGAAATATTTCAAAAAGATTTTCTTTGTCAGGTATAGAAATTCCAAGATATGGGGGGGCTTGCCCTAGATGGAATGTTTATTCGGCATTTTCTAGACCAGGCGTAATCCAAGCTGCTGTAAGTAAAATGACAAACGGTGAAAAATATGTATGCATTGCAAGAACTGTAGAAAAAGGTATCGGAAGATATGGACAAAAGAAAAGCATGTTATCAATTGGTCTCGGCTGTGAAGCAAAATATGCTAAAGACTTTGTATATACAGAAAATTTAGATATTCATGATAAAAAATCAGAAATCCCAGTTGGGGTTTCTTGTAGAACCTGCGATAGACTAGATTGTTCTCAAAGAGCATTTCCTCCTTTACATAAAAAATTTGATGTAGATATAAATAATAGAGGTGTTTCTGTCTATGTTAATGATTAAAATTTAATTATCTTTTTTTGATCTTTCTCTTTCAAGCAATTGTGTTAGTGAGTCTACCATCATGTCAGAAGCTTTAAATATTTCGCTTGGTTTATATTCATTAGAGATATTTTTTTCTGGGTTTGATTTATCTTCAATAACAATTCCTTTATCTGGAGAGTTGTCTTTAATATAAATTAATATTAACCATTCATCATCTGGGTTTTCATCCCATTTAATATAAACTTCACCATTTTCAAATCTTCTATCTATGCATCTAAAAATTGACATATGCCTTGTAATATGCCTCTTGTTAAGTTGAAAAACTAAACTATTTGCACTTCTATAAAAACTTTCTAAAGCATTTTCAATTTTTTGTCTTTCTAAGTTATAATTTTTTTCCTTTTGAAGAAGTGTTTCTCTATCATCTCCTTCTTGCACCTCTACTCCAAGCGCTTCAACTCTTTCTCTGATTTTTTGATCTCTTATTAATTGGTATTTTTTCTTAAGATTATCTATCCTTTCTTGAAGCCCTGAATAATCTTCTCTTTTTTCTTTTAAAGAAATTTTTTCTAATTTTTCTAGCTCTTTAATTTCTCTTATTCTAAATTTTTCTATTTGTTTTTCAATTTTTAGTTCTTCTAAGAATCTCTTTTGTCTTTCGGCCTGTTCTTTTCTTAGTATCGCTTGTTCTTGTCTTAAAAATTTTTTTAATTCTTTATTTCTTTCTTTATCTAATTTTATTTCTTCCTTTAATTCTTTTTCTTTAAGTTTTAAAATTAAATTTTCATGTGCTTCTTTCTTTTCTTTTTCTTCTCTCTTTTTTCTTTCTTGTCTTTCAAACTCCTCGACTTTTATTCTTTGCTTTTCCTCAGACCTTAACTTTTTAAATTCTTGAATTTTATTATCTATTTTTTGAAAAAATCCTTGTATCGCTCTATCTATCTTAAAAAAATCTATATTAATTTTAATATTTGGTTTTAGTTTTTCTTGAAACCTAATTATTTTAAGTACAAAATTATCTTTGGATTGATTTATATAAGATTTTTTTTTAATAAATTTATTTTTTTTAATTAAAATCTTTTTATTTGATCTTTTTTTAGTTCTTTTTTTTGATATTTTTTTTCTTACTATTATTTTTCTTTGTTTTTTTTTATTTTTACTAATTCTTTTTTTTGCTTTTTTTTTGTTTTTTTTCATTTGAGTTGTCTATGATTTATCAACAAACAATTAATAAATATAGTCTCTTGTTATGGGAGTTGCTTTAAGTTTTTTTGTTAGTTGGAACTGAAATACAACCTGATCACTCCATTTAAAGGCCATTTCACATCCAACTAAGTAAAATTCCCACATTCTAAAAAATTTTTCATCAAACATTTCTAAAACCTCTTCTTTTTTAGAGATAAATCTATCTTTCCAATTTCTTAGTGTATGTTGGTAATGTGTTCTCAAAACTTCTAAATCAGATACAATTAATCCAGATTCCTCGATGGGTAATGATACTTCGCTTAAACTTGGAGTATATCCGCCTGGAAATATATATTTAGTAATCCATGGATGAGGTCCTCTTGGTGGGTTTATTGAACCAATTGTATGAATTAATGCAACACCGTCTTCATTTAAAAATTCAAAAACTTTATTAAAATATTTTTTATAAAATTTTCTTCCAACATGTTCAAACATTCCAACACTTACAACACGATCAAATTTTTCATTAAGTTGCCTATAATCTGCAAGTCTAAAATCTACTTGATTTTCTAAATTCATTTCTTTAGCTTTTTGTTTTGCATACTTTAATTGGTTTTCTGATAGAGTAATCCCAACAACTTCACATTGAGTTTTTTTTGCAATATCAATAGCAAGAGTTCCCCATCCGCATCCTATATCTAACACTCTTTGATTGGGCTTAAGATTTAATTTTTTTATAATATGATCTATTTTATTATTTTGAGCTTCCTCAAGCGTATTATCCTCATCTTTAAAATAAGCACATGAATATTGTCTTTTTTCATCTAAAAATAAATCATAAAACTTTTCAGATATATCATAGTGATGAGCAACATTTTCTTTTGATTTTCCAATTAAATTAAAATTTGTTAAATACCTATAAATTCTTCTAAATCTTCCTAATATATTTGTTAATTCATTAGTAGGTTGTCTTCCAACATTTTTAAGAGCTATATCTAAAAATTCAGTCAATGAACCATTTTCAATTACAATTGATCCATTCATATAACCTTCGCCTAGATATAAATCTGGATTTAATAATAACTTCCAATGTAATGATTTATCTAAAATTTTAAGTTTTATTGGAGTTTCTTTTTTTGGTTTTCCAATTATGTATGATTTTGAATTTGCATCCACT
>CACDXO010000003.1 GCA_902556825.1 uncultured Pelagibacteraceae bacterium | reverse complement strand
TCAACAATTAAATAATTTAATTTCCAAAGAGTTTAGAAAAATTAACTTGGATTAATCATTTTTTTTGGATCAACTATTTTATTATATTCCTTTTCACTAATTAATCCGGATTTCAAAGCCTCTTCTTTTAATTTGGTCTTATTCTTTAGAGCTTTTTTTGCAATTTTTGCTGCATTATCATATCCAACATGTGGAGCTAGTGCCGTTACCAACATTAAAGAATTATCCAATAATTCCTTAATTCTTTTTTTGTCAGCTTTCAAACCAGAAACACAATATTTTGCGAAACTTTTTGCAGAATCTGACATTATATGAATTGATTGTAAGATGTTATGTATGATTAGTGGTTTAAAAACATTTAATTCGAAATGTCCATGTGATCCTGCCATTGTTATTCCATTGTGGTTTCCAATTACTTTTACACATACCATGGTTACAGCTTCGCATTGAGTTGGATTTACTTTTCCGGGCATAATAGAAGAACCCGGTTCATTTTCTGGCAAAATAAGCTCTCCGTATCCAGCCCTAGGGCCCGATCCTAAAAATCTTATATCATTTGCAATTTTCATTAAACAAACTGCAGTAGTATTCATTGTTCCAGAAAAATTAACTATAGAATCATGAGCTGCTAAAGAGGCAAATTTGTTTGGAGAGGGTTTAAAAGGAAGTTTTGTAATTTTTTTTATTTCAGACACTATTTTTTTATCAAAACCTTTTCTAGTATTTAGTCCAGTTCCCACAGCAGTGCCGCCTTGTGCTAAAAAATATATCTCTTCTAAAGCTTTTTTTATTCTTTCAATACATTTTGTTAATTGGAAATGATAACCAGAAAATTCTTGACCCAAAGTTAAAGGAGTAGCATCTTGCAAATGTGTTCTACCAACTTTAACAATTTTTTTAAATTCCTTTGATTTTTTCTTTAATTGTAAATTAAGCAAGTTTAGACTTGGAATTAATTTTTCTTTTGCTGTGATAGCGATTGCCATATGCATAGCAGTAGGAAAGACATCGTTGGTTGATTGAGATTTATTCACATGGTCATTTGGATGTACGGGTTTTTTTGATCCTTTTTTTCCACCTAAAATTTCTATTGCTCTATTAGCAATAACTTCATTAACATTCATGTTAGTTTGTGTGCCAGATCCTGTTTGCCAAACTTTTAGAGGGAAATGGCTTGTTAATTTTCCAGAAATAACTTCATTTGCAGCTTTAACAATTGTTTTACTTATTTTTTTATCTAGATCACCATTTTTTGCATTTACTATTGCTGCAGCTTTTTTAATTATAGCAATTGATTTAATTACTATTGGTCTAACTAAAAAATCTCCTATATCAAAATATTTACTTGATCTTTGTGTAGATGCTCCCCAATACTTATCCACAGGCACGTTAATTCCACCAATACTGTCATATTCTTTTCTATTTTTCATAATTTAGATTTTGAATGTAATGCCATATTTCTTATACATTAAGTTAAGCAAGAATCAAATAGGAGCAATATGACAAATTTTGAAAAAGTAGGCATCTTCATGAAAACTTTTGGACAAGAAGTTAAAACAAAAGCTGAACTTAGTAATAATAAAATAAATGAGCTTAGAATAAGCTTAATCAATGAGGAACTAGAAGAATTAAAAAAAGCAATTGAAGATAATGATATTTTAGAGGTTGCGGATGCTTTAACAGACATTTTATATGTTGCATACGGAGCAGGCCATGCATTTGGAATAAATTTAGACAAATGTTTTAATGAAGTTCAAGAGTCAAATATGAGCAAACTAGGTTTTGATGGAAAACCAATTTACAATGAATCTGGAAAAGTTATGAAAGGTCCAAATTATTTTAAACCTGATTTAAGTAAATTTTTATAAATTAAATTTATTTTATCCAACTAGGTTTGATTACTTTTACTTTTGCATTACCACAATCAAATTCATTTTTTTCATTAAAATTTTCATTTAAATATTTAATTGAAGCAAAGGGAAATTTGTTTTTTATTAGAACCTTACCAATCTCTTGATCATTATATTTAATAATTTCATCTTTTAGTTCGCCCTCAACTAATTGTATTGGAAATAGTCTTTTCGATAATTTATTTTTTAATTTAATTCTTGCTGTGTTTTCTTGTCCTACATAGCAACCTTTTTTAAAATCTATCCCATTTAATTCTTCAAAATTACACTCTATACCAAATATTTTATTTTTAAGCTGATCAGTATTTTTTTGGGCAATTCCGTTTTCGTGACTAAATTTATAGTATTCATCAACATTTGATGCACTTAAATCTAATTTTTTTAAAGATAAATAAAGTTTTTCTAAATTAATTATAATTCTTGCTCCCAATTCTTTTTTTCGTGGATCTAAAAATACGGGATCTTCCCTATATTTGATTGTAAAGCCACATAAGTTTTTTGCACCCTCAAATTCTAAAAATTTTTCATTACTTAGTACTGCTACAACGAATTCGTTACTTAAATTAAGTATTTCAACTTTAGATCTAAGTTTATATAGATCTAATTGATTATAAAAATTTTCAATTTGTATTTTTTCACAGTCTAGAAGATATCCATTTTTATGCTTAACAATTAAAAAATCGAAAAGATATTTTCCTTGAGGTGTTAAAAGGGACGCAAAGCAACTATTAGTTTCATTTACTTTATCAATATCATTTGTTATTAAATTTTGTAGAAATTCCTTAGCATCTTTGCCTTGTACAAATAATATTCCACGATCTTCTAATATATAAACTTTTTTTTTATTCATAATTGAAAGTAAGCTATTTATAATATAGTTACTTTTTAAAAAAATGTTAGATCTAATAATAAAAAATGGACAATGTTATATTAATGGTGAACTAAAAAATGTTGATGTTGCTATTAAAGACGGAAAAATTCAACAGATTGGTCAAATTACAGGTGAAGCAAAAGAAATATTAGATGCTGAAGGAGAAACTGTTTTACCAGGATGTATAGATACTCAAACTCATTTTAGAGAGCCTGGATCAACCGATACAGAAGATCTTCATTCAGGAAGTAAGGCAGCAATTGTTGGAGGAATTACCAGTGTGTTTGAGATGCCAAATACTAATCCACCTACATCTAACAAGATAGAATTTCAAAAAAAATTAGATCTTGCTAAGAATAGAATGTATTGCAATTATGCATTTTATTTTGGTGCAACAGCTGATAACGCAAATGAGTTATCAAATTTAAAAGATTTAGAAGGTTGCTGTGGAATTAAACTTTTTGCAGGATCCTCAACAGGCAATTTATTAGTTGCAGATGAAGCAGATATTGAGAAGGTATTTCAAAGTAGTTCAAAAGTAGTTGCTGTTCATTCGGAAGATGAGGCAATTTTAAATGTTAATAAAAAATTAATTAAAAAGGGCGATGTTCACACTCATCCAGTTTGGAGGAGTGTAGAGTGCGCAATGTCATCCACAAGAAGAATTGTAAGAATTGCTGAAAAATACAAAAAAAAAGCACATGTTCTTCATGTAACAACAAAAGAAGAAGTTGACTTTTTATCACAACACAAAGGAAATATTACATTTGAGATTACTCCACAGCATTTAACTTTATATGCTCCTGAATGTTATGACAAACTTGGAACCTATGCTCAAATGAATCCACCTTTAAGAGACAAATCCCATTACGATAGATTGTGGTATGCAGTAAAAAATAGCTTTAACGATACAATCGGATCAGATCATGCTCCACATTTAAAGGTAAATAAGGAGAAAGAATATCCAAATTCACCATCAGGGATGCCGGGGGTACAAACTTTAATGCCGGTAATGTTAAACCATGTAAATGATGGAAAATTATCACTCAATCAATTAATTAATCTTGTTTGTGAAAATCCAGTTAAAATTTTTGGGATTAAAAATAAAGGATTTATTAAAGAAGGATATGATGCTGACTTTACAATAGTGAATATGAGCAAAACAATTGAGATTAAAAATCAAAATATCGAAAGCAAATGTGGCTGGTCTCCATTTGATGGATATAGATTTAAAGGAACTCCTGTTGCAACAATAATTAATGGTAAAATTAAAATGAAGGATGGAAAAATAATTGGTGATCCAGATGGTACACCAATGAAATTTAAATAACTCTAGAAGAAAAGCTATTAACCAAAACAACACCTACCACAATAAGAAATAATCCTAGCACTGCTTGCCAGCTAAGACTTTGTTTAAAAAAGAAGTATCCAAATATTGCAATTGTAAATATTCCTAATCCACTCCAAGTTGCATAAACAATAGCAATAGGAATTTTATGTAGTACATGAGTAAGACAATATAGGGCCGTTAAATAACAAGTAGCAGCTATTGCTGTGGGAATTATTTTTGTAAAGTTTTGTGTAGACGGAAGAAGTAATGTCCCGCACACCTCACAAAAAATTGCAATAAACATAAAAAAATAAGCTTTTGTCATTATTTTAAAATATTATTATTAATTAAATCCTCTTTTATTTCATCTAAAATAGCCGGATCGTCAATTGTTGCTGGCATTTTATATTCTTCTCTATCAGCTATTTTTCTAACTGTTCCTCTTAAAATTTTTCCTGATCTTGTTTTTGGTAATCTTTTTACGACAATTGCAGTTTTAAAAGCTGCAACTGGCCCAACTTTATCCCTTACCATTTGAATACATTCTTTAGATATTGTTTCATTATCCTTTTGAACTCCTGCTTTAAGAGCTATTAAACCTATTGGTAATTGTCCTTTTAATTTATCAGTAATTCCAATAACCGCGCATTCAGCGACCGATTGATGTTCTGATAAAACTTCTTCTATAGCGCCAGTCGACAGTCTATGACCTGCAACATTAATAATGTCATCAGTTCTAGACATAATCCAAATATATCCATCTTCATCTATATGGCCCGCATCATAGGTTTGATAATAACCTTCGTAGTTTGTCATATAAGTTTTTTTATATCTTTCATCAGCATTCCATAAAGTTGGGAATGTTCCTGGAGGCAATGGAAGTTTTACAACTATATCTCCCATTTCATTTGGCTTAGCTATACTGTTGTCAGGTTTAATAACCTTAACATCATATCCTGGAACGGCCTTACAAGCTGAACCATACTTCGTTTTCATCATTTCAATTCCAGTACAATTAGAACTTATTGCCCAGCTAGTTTCAGTTTGCCACCAATGATCAATTACAGGTACGTTTAAAAGAGACTCTGCCCATTTGATTGTATCTGGATCTGCTCTTTCTCCTGCAAGAAATAAACTTTCAAATGAGCTTAGATCGTACTTAGAAAAAAACTTACCTTCCGGGTCTTCTTTTTTAATTGCCCTAAAAGCTGTTGGTGCTGTGAATAGAGATTTTACTTTATATTCAGAAATTATTTTCCAAAAAGCTCCAGCATCCGGAGTTCCAACTGGTTTACCTTCGAACAATATAGTTGTGCATCCTTTAAATAATGGTGCGTAAACAATATAAGAATGACCGACAATCCATCCTATATCACTTGCTGACCACCAAACATCATCTTGATCAATGTTATAAATATTTTTCATTGTCCACTTAAGAGCAGCAATGTGACCCCCGATATCTCTTACAATTCCTTTTGGAATACCTGTTGTTCCCGAGGTATACAATATGTATGCAAATTCATTTGCATTCATTTCAACACAATCTACATTTTTTGCGTTCGATAATGCTTCATCCCAACTAATTTCATTAGGAGAATTTAATTTTACTTCGTTATCTGGCCTTTGAAATAATATTAGCTTGTCTATTTTATGAGATGCTAGTTTTAAAGCTTTATCAACAAGAGGTTTATATTGAACTGTTCTTCCAGGCTCAAAACCACACGATGCTGTAAGTAAAACTTTTGCTTTACTATCATCTATTCTACTTGCTAGTTCATTCGAAGCAAAACCACCAAACACTACAGAGTGAATCGCACCAATCCTTGCACAGGCAAGCATTCCAATAACTGACTCAGGAATCATTGGCATATAAATTATAACTCTGTCTCCTTTTTTTACTCCTTGATTTTGTAATGCCCCAGCAAACTTTGAAACTTTTTCTCTTAATTCTTTGTATGAAATTTTTTTTTTATTACCTGTAATTGGACTATCGTAGATTAAAGCAGATCTTTCACCTCGGCCATTATCAATATGAAAGTCCAAAGCATTATAACAAGTGTTTGTAACGCCATCTTCATACCATTTGTAAAATGGAGCATTAGATTTGTTTAATATTTTTGTTGGTTTTTTGAACCAAAAAATATCTTCGGCGATTTTTTTCCAAAATTCTTCAGGATTTTTTATAGATTCGTTATAAATACTTTGAAAATCTGATTTCATTGTTTTTTTTATCTGATTTGTTTTTTTTACAAAATTAAGTCTTAAGTTGTATTTAATTTTAAAAAGTTAGTAAAATCAATACAAATTAAGGCAAAAAAAGTCTTCAATTAACTAAATTAATTTGTTATTTAGCACCATGCTTTGGGTCTATTGCGGATAGACTCATAGTTTAAATTTAAACTAAAAAAAAACAACTGAGAGGGAGTTTTTTATGAAAAAACTTAAATTGTTTGCTCTTGCAGCTTTAGCTCTTGTGGGCTTTTCAGGTGCAGCAAACGCAGAGACAGTTCTTTTAGCCTCTGACGACTTTGTTGGAATTTCTTTTTGGGTAATTTCAATGGGTATGTTAGCTGCTACAGCTTTCTTCTTTATGGAGAGAGGTTCAGTAGCTGCTGGCTGGAGAACATCAGTAACAGTAGCAGGTTTGATCACTGGTATTGCATTCATTCACTATATGTACATGAGAGGTGTATGGGTTCAAACTGGAGATTCACCAACTGTTTATAGATATATTGATTGGTTAATCACTGTACCATTACAGATGGTAGAGTTTTACTTAATCTTAGCAGCTGTTAGAAAAGTGCCTTCTGGCATTTTCTGGAGATTGCTAATTGGTTCAACAGTAATGCTTGTAGGTGGTTACCTAGGAGAAGCAGGATATATTAATTCAATGCTTGGCTTTATCATTGGTATGGCTGGTTGGATTTATGTATTATATGAAATCTTCTCTGGTGAAGCTGGAAAAGCTGCAGCAAAAAGTGGTAACAAAGCACTTTCAACTGCTTTCAGCGCATTAAGAATGATAGTTACTGTAGGTTGGGCTATTTACCCATTAGGTTATGTATTTGGTTACCTAACAGGTGGTGTAGATGCTGAGTCACTAAACGTGATTTACAACTTAGCTGACTTTATCAACAAAATTGCATTTGGTCTAATAATCTGGGCTGCTGCAATGAGTGGATCAGGCGCAAGAAAGTAAATATCTAAGTAATATTTAATAGGGCGAGTATGTTTTACATACTTGCCCTATTTTTTTTTACCCTTATATATTAATTAATGCCCAAGATTACATACATTGAACATAATGGTAAAACGCACACTATAGAAATTGCAAATGGTTTAAGTGTAATGGAAGGTGCTGTACAAAATAATATACCTGGAATAGATGCTGATTGTGGAGGATCAATGGCATGTGCGACTTGCCACGTTTATGTCAAAGAAGAGTGGTTTAATAAATTACCAAAAAAAGAAGATGGAGAAGAAGATATGCTCGATATGGCATTTGAACCAAAAAAAAATAGTAGATTAAGTTGCCAACTAATGGTTACAGAACAACTAGACGGATTAGTTGTTAATCTTCCAGAGAAACAAGTTTAATGATTAAAACAGACGCATTAATAATTGGAGCAGGTCCAACTGGATTATTTACAGCACATCAATTAAAGCTCATTGGTTTAAGTTGTGAAATAGTTGATAACCTAGATAAAATCGGAGGCCAGTGTATTGAACTTTACCCAGACAAACCGATTTATGACATTCCTGCAATTCCCGAATGCACGGGTGAAGAATTAACAAACAATTTAATTAATCAACTGAAACCTTTTGATATTAAATTTCATTTAAGCGAAAGAGTGGAGGAAGTAAAAAAAAATAACGAAAATTGGGAAGTAAAAACAAATAAAGGTACAGAATTTAGCACACCAAATATTATAATAGCTGGAGGAGTTGGATCATTTGAACCAAGAAAATTTAGTCCCAAAGAATGTGAAAAATTTGAAAATAAATCAATATTTTACTCAATAAAAGACAAATCTATTTTTAAAAATAAAACAGTATCTATATTTGGAGGAGGAGATAGCGCACTGGATTGGGCAATTGAATTATCTAAGGATTCAAAAATAAATTTAATTCATAGAAGAGATGAATTCAGAGGAGCGCAAGCGACCGTAGATAAAATGAATGAATTAGAAAAAAGTGATAAAATAAACTTATTTACAAAATATCAACTTAAAAGTGTAAGCAAAAAAGAGAATTTAGAGAGCATTGAAATAGAGCATGACAATAAAGAAGTCAAAAGTTTAAAAACAGATTATGTTTTAGGTTTTTTTGGATTAATTATGCAACTTGGACCAATAGCTAATTGGGGTTTAAATATTGATAAAAAAACAATTAGTGTTGATACAGAAAAATTCGAAACCAATCATAAAGGGATTTATGCTGTTGGAGATATTTGTACTTATCCTGGAAAATTAAAACTTATTTTGTCAGGTTTTCATGAAGGAGCATTAGCAGCTAGGGCTTGTTTTAAGTTAGCTAGACCTAATGAAAAATATAGATTTGAATTTACCACTTCCTCAAAATCTATTAAAAATAGACTTGGCGTTAAAGAGTGATAGAATTATTTTCAGCTGATACACCCAACGGAAAAAAAATAAGTATTATGTTAGAAGAGATTAATTTAAAATATAAAGTAACAAAGATAGATCTTTCTAAAGGTGAACAGTTTAAACCAGAATTTAGAAAGATAAGTCCTTTTAGCAAAATACCAGTTATAATAGATCATAATAATAATGAAGCCATTTTTGAATCTGGAGCAATATTGATTTATTTGGCTGAAAAAAGTAATAAATTTTATGATCCAAAGGACAAGTTAAAAATTAATCAGTGGTTAATGGCCCAAATGGGATATGTGGGCCCTATGATTGGACAACATCATCAATTCCATCATTACAATCATGGAAAGAGTGAATTTGGTGAGGAAAGATACTTTAAGATTGCTAAATCAATTTATAAAGATTTAAACGAAAGGCTGGAACGAACAAAGTATCTAGCAGGTGAAAATTACTCAATAGCTGATATTGCAACTTGGCCATGGATAGCTAGACATGAGTGGCACGATATTGGTTTAAAGAATTATAAAAATCTTACTAGATGGTACCTAGAAATAGCTGATAGAGATGCGGTAATTAAAGGATATAATTTTATGAAAAAAGGAGAAGGAATTCCTAAACCTTAGTCGTCCGCAAATACTTTTTCCTCTTTTTCGTGTTTTTCTTGTGCTGCAATTGAAAGTGTTGCAACTGGTCTTGCCATTAATCTTTTTAACCCAATAGGCTCACCTGTATCTTCACAAAAGCCATAAGTTTCGTCTTTTATTCTTTTTAAAGCAGAGTCTATTTTTGATATTAATTTAATTTGTCTATTAATAGCTCTCATCTCTACATTTTTTTCTGTGTAAGAGCTAGCTTGATCAACAATATCAGCAGATGTACTATTATCGTCCATTGAACTATTATACAGAGCTTCATTATTTGTTTTAACTAAATCAGTTTTCCATTCCATTAGCTTTTGCTTAAAATAAGCCAAGTGTTTTGCGCACATATATTTTTCTTTTTCTTTTGGAATGTAAGTTTTAGAGATTTTAACCATTATCAAATTTTAAACGTGGCTGAATATATTCATGAATAAATAGGTGTCAAGGAACCATTAATTGTATAAATTAAGTAAAATGGCCATTAATAAAAACAAAATAACAAATTTTTTTTACATTTTTTTGACAGTTCATTTAATTATTTGGACATTAATTCCAACATTAACAAATAACAATTTACCATTAGATACTATAGAAGCATTAGCTTGGGGAAGTAATTTAGATTGGGGATTCAATAAACATCCTCCCATGAGTGCTTTTTTGGTTGAAATTTTTTATCAAATTTTTGGCGCACAAGATTGGGCTTATTATTTTTTAAGTCAGATTTGTGTAATTATTTCTTTTTTTGTAGTTTTTAAACTTTCAGAAGAGTTTTTCGAAAATAAAGTTTATTGTTTATTGTCAGTTCTATTATTAGAAGGAATATACTTTTATAATTTCACGACTCCTGAATTTAATGTGAATGTTTGTTTAATGCCTTTCTGGTCATTAACAGCTCTATATTTATGGAAGGGGTTTAGAGATAATAAAATTATAGATTGGTTATTACTTGGTTTGTTCGCAGGTTTTGGATTTTTATCAAAATATTTATTTATCTATTTAGGTTTAGGAATTGATATTTTTTTAATTTATATGATCTATAAAAAGAAAATTGACTTTAAATGTCTTGTCTCAATTATTTCTTTTTTAATAGTTTTATTACCTCATTTAAATTGGCTAACTGAAAATAATTATATAACGATTACTTATGGTCTTGATAGAACAGGAACAGGTGATCAAAATTTCTTGGATCACATAATTCATCCATTAGTCTTTTTAGGAAAACAAATTGGAATATTAATACCTTTCTTTTTAATGTTTTTATTTTTAAGCAACAAATTAAAAAGTAAATTTAACTTTAAAGATAATAAGCTTTTATTTTTACTAGCTATAAACATTGTTCCAATAGCTACGGTCTTTTTAACTTCTATGTTTATGGGAGTTAAAATAAGAACAATGTGGATGACACCTTTTTATTTATTCTTTGGAGTTCTGGTAATTTATATTTTTCAATCACAAATTAATTTAAATAAATTAAAAGGCTTTACTACAGCCTTTCTAATTTTATTCATTTTTTCTCCTTTTGCTTATGCTTATGTTTCAATCACTGAAACAGATAAGAGAACTGACTACTTTGGAAAAGAGGAGGCTAAAAAAGCTAGAGAATTTTATGGCAACCAAATTGAAGTTATTGGTGATTTAAGCTTTGTTAAAGGTAATGAATGGTTGGCAGGCAACTTATCATATCATTTAGACGAAAGACCAAAATGGATTTATAATTCAAGCAATATCTTTCTATGTAATAAAAATTTAGAATGTATAAAATATAAGTAATTAATTATGAATATAAGTGATAAATGGAAAAAGATATTATTCGTTATAGTGATTGTTGCAGTAATTGAGTTTTCGGGTTTTGGGATAATTGCATCTTTGCTTAGATTAATAAGCTCTGCTAGCTAATGAAAATAAAAATATTAATACCAGTTTATAATGACTGGCAGTCAGTTTTTAAACTTTTAGAAAATATCAATTCTGAAGTTTCTCATTTAGATCAGGAGTTTTCAGTAATTATTGTTAATGATGCATCAACTGAAACTAAGCCTGAATTATCTTTTAATTTAGAAAAGTTAAATTCCATTAAAATTATAAATATAAAAGAAAACCAAGGGCACGCGAGATGCAATGCAGTAGGATTAAAACATATTTTTGAAAATGAAGAATTTGATTATGTGATTCCTATGGATGGCGATGGAGAAGATAGACCAGAAGAAATAAAGCAGCTAGTAGATAATTTAAATTATCACCCTGATAAACCAATTGTTGGAGAAAGAATTAAGAGATCAGAGGGAATTTTTTTTAAATTTTGTTATTTTGTTCACAAGATAATAACTTCTACATTTACAGGGCAGTCTATTAAATATGGAAATTACACTTGTTTGCCAAAATCAACTGTAGAGAAAATGATTAATGAAAAAGCTACATGGAGTAGTTTTTCAGGCTCTCTTGCAAAAGTTGCAAAAGATAGAGCAACAATTCCATCTGAAAGAGGAACAAGATATTTTGGTCCATCTAAAATGAGTTTTAAAAACTTATTAATACATTCACTATCTATTATTAGTGTTTTTAAAATAAATGTCCTAATAAGATCTATATTGTTTTTATTAGTCTATTTATTTTTAATTCAACAAAACATAACAATAGTTATGCTAATTCCAATCATATTAGTTTTCATATTAATAGCTTCAGTGTTTGCGATATCCAAAAGAGAAAGCCAAGAACAATTAAATAATTCATTATCAAATATTTCAAATATTGATAATTTAAAATAATGATTTTAACTTCTAAACAAATTGATGCTTATAAGGATGATGGAGCAATAGTAATAAGAGATGTATTTAAACCTTGGATAAATAATTTAAGAGAAGGATTTGAAAAAGTTTTAAAAAATCCAGGACCACACGCACGTGAAAATACAAGTATTAATGAAAATGGTAGATTTTTTGAAGATTATTGTAATTGGGATCGAATTCCAGAGTTTAAAAAATTTGTAAAAGAATCTCCAGCTGCACAAATTGTTGCAGAGGCGACAAGTTCAAAATCAATACAAGTATTTCATGATCATATTTTTGTAAAAGAACCTAGCACAAGTAAACCAACGCCATGGCACCAAGATATGCCATATTATTGTGTCGATGGAGAAGATACTGGAAGTTATTGGATACCTCTTGACGAAGTTAATAAAGAAAATACTTTAAAATTAATATTAGGCTCTCATAAATGGCCTAAACTTGTTCAACCTACAAAGTGGTCGAATGATAAACCGTGGTACAAAAATAAAAATGATTTTATGGAAATGCCTAGCATTGATTCATTAAATAATGAAATAATGATACCTAATCTCAGACTAGGTGATGCTGTTTTATTTAATTTTAAAATTGTTCATGGAGCATCTGGAAATAATTCTCAAGATAGACGACGTGCTTTCTCCATGCGTTTTACAGGTGATGATGTACGTTATTTAGACCGTGGTGGAGAAACATCACCTCCATTTACTGGCATTAATTTAAAGTCAGGAGAAACTTTAAGGACTGATTGGTTTCCTGTTGTTTGGAGGAACTAATATATGATTAAAGTAATTCTAAAAAAAAATAAAATTGCAGCAGAAATAATATGTGATGTTAAAAATTTAAAAAGTGCTGAAATAAAAAAAATTAAATCTGTATTAAACAATTGTGGAATAATTTATTTCAGAAATCAAAATCTATCTTCAAGCAATTATTTAAATTTTGCAAAAAAATTAGGAATTCCAGCAGATTATCCAAGGTTAAAAGGTTTAAATTCCAGATATAGCAAAATAACTGTAGTTGAAAGAAAAGCTACAGATAAGGGACCAAGTTTTGGTGAGCAATTCCATACTGACTCAATTTATACAAAAAAGCCTCCTAGATTTACAATGTTGTTATCGAAATTAGTGCCTAGAAAAGGACAGGCAAATACGGAATTTTCTTCACAATATTTAGCTTACAAAAATCTACCTCATAATATAAAAAAAAAATTAAAAAATCTAAAAGCAATTTATTCTTCTGAAGGACCTATATCGGTTACATTACAGGAAAGAACAAAAGAAAAAGGTAAACAAAAAAACGAATTAATTTCTAAACATAAAATAATAAAAAAAATTAATAAAAAGTTAAGTATATTTTGTAGTCCAGGTCATTTTATAGGCTTTAACAATATAAATAAAAAAGAAGAAAAAAAATTAAAAAAATTTTTATTTAAACATCAAGTTAAAAAGAAATTCCAATACTCTTTGGAGTGGGAAAAAGATCAATTAGCCATTTGGGACAATAGATCAATGTTGCATCAAGCCACTCCCTTTAAGGGTAATAGAATAATGCATAGAATTACCATATACTAAGTTAAATGAATAAATATTTGGTCTTATTTTAAGCTTGCATTTCATTAAATAAGTTAAGAAAATACTTTTATAAAATATGACTGATAGAATTAAATATTTTCTTGAAGAGAGCAAAATGCCAAAAACTTGGTATAATATTTCAGCTGATCTTCCAAAACCACTTTCTCCAGTTCTTCATCCCGGTACACTTAAACCGATTGGACCAGATGATTTAGCCCCATTATTTCCAATGGCACTTATTGGACAAGAAGTTTCACAGGATAGAGAAATAGAAATTCCAGAACCAGTTAGAGAAATTTACAAACAATGGAGACCTTCACCATTGTACAGAGCAAGAAAACTAGAAAAGGCATTAGATACAACAGCTAAAATTTATTATAAATATGAAGGTGTTAGCCCAACAGGAAGTCACAAGCCAAACACAGCCGTGGCTCAAGCTTTTTTTAATAAAGAAGAAGGTACAAAAAAAATTACAACCGAAACAGGTGCAGGCCAGTGGGGAAGTTCTTTAGCATTTGCATGTTCAATCTTTAAAATCGAACTTGATGTTTACATGGTTAAAGTTAGTTATGAACAAAAACCATATAGAAAAATGATTATGCAAACTTTTGGAGCAAATTGTTATGCTAGTCCATCAAATAGAACTCCAACAGGTAAAGCAATTTTAGAAAAAGATCCAAACAACACTGGAAGCTTAGGTATAGCCATATCTGAAGCAGTTGAAATGGCTGCGCAAGATGAGCATACAAAATATTCTCTTGGGAGTGTTTTAAATCATGTTTTAATGCATCAAACTATCGTTGGTAATGAAGCAATAATGCAAATGGAAATGGCAGATGATTATCCTGATATATTAGTTGGATGTACAGGAGGAGGTAGTAATTTTTCAGGGCTAGTATTTCCTTTTCTTGGTAAAAAATTTAGAGAAAAAAAAGATGTTAAAGTAATAGCATGCGAACCAAAGTCCTGCCCAACTTTAACTAAAGGTAAGTTTGCATACGATTTTGGAGACACAGGAATGCGTACACCATTAGTCAAAATGCATACTTTAGGATCTCAATTTATGCCACCATCAACTCATTCAGGTGGTTTAAGATACCACGGTATGGCCCCAATGGTCAGTCATTTAACTGATATAGGAGCTATTGAACCAAAAGCTTTCGGTCAAAAAGAGTGCTTTGAAGCAGGTGTAAAATTTGCAAATGCTGAAGGTATTGTTCCAGCACCAGAAGCTACACACGCTGTTAAGGGTGCAATAGATGCTGCACTTGAATGTAAAAAAAATGGTGAAAAGAAAACTATTCTTTTCAATTTATGTGGTCATGGTCATTTTGATATGCAAGCCTATGGAGATTATTTCAATAATAAGCTTTCGGATGACAAATATAATGAGGCTGATGCAAATAAAGCTTTAGAAAAACTACCTAAAATTGCATAATAAAAAAAATTAATCAATATTATTAATATTTATATCTAAAAAATAGAGTTGCTCTATCCAGTTCTATTAATTAAATAGCTCCATGTATTTTATAAATCCATTTAAAGGCTTAAGACCGACAAAAGAAAACGCCTCATCTGTTGCTGTTTCTAGCACAGATCATTTATCAAAAGATTCTGTTGTAGATCATAAAAACAATAATTCTTGGAGTTATTTAAATGTTTTTGGTGAAAAAGATAATTCTAAATCTAAAGAACAATTTGAATTAATGAAAAAAAAATTAATCTTAAAAAAAGATAAAAAAAATTCATTTTACATATATAAAATATCAACAGGAAATCATTCACAAGTAGGAATAGTTGGAACTGCAAAATTGTCTGCTTATGACAACTTACATATACGAGGTCATGAAGAAATATTTTTTGAAAGATCCCAAAAAAGAATGAAACAAATGGACAATTTAAATGCGCAAATAGGTCCTATATATGCTGTTTATCCCGACAATAAACAACTTAACGATTTAGTAGAAAAGGAGTTAGTTAATTCCCCAGAATATTCTTTTGATGGTATGGATGGAAGTAAGCACGAGATGTGGGTTGTTGACGAAGAAAATAAAGTTTTAAAAATTTCTGATTTGTTTAATTCTATAAATAGGATTTATATTGCAGATGGACACCATAGAATGGATGCATTGTTAAAACTTTCAAAATTTAAGCAGCACAAAAACCACGATCATACTGGAAGTGAATTATATAATTATTTTATGATAGCAATTTTTCCAACAAGCCAGGCAAGGATACTTGATTACAATAGACTTATAAAAGATTTATATGGATATTCACCTTCAGATTTTATTAAAGAAATTAAAAAAAAATTCAAAGTTGAAAAACAAAGTTCTTCATACAAACCCGAAAAATCTCAAATATTTGGAATGTATTTAGAAAAGCAATGGTATTCTTTAGAACTTAAAGAAAAACCTCATCAAAATTTATTTCATATTATTAATTTAGACATAAATTTACTGCACTACTATCTATTAGAACCTACTTTAGGAATCGGGGATCCAAGATATGATAATAGAATTGATTTTTTAGCAGGTTTTCATGGATTGGATGGTATTGAAAAAAAAGTAGACTCAGGTGAAGCAAAAGTTGGTTTTGCTTTATTTGCCACTCAAATGGAAAATGTAATTAACTTTGCAGATAAAAAATTAAATATGCCTCCTAAATCGACTTGGTTTGATCCCAAACCTTTGGATGGTTTAGTGGCGTATGACTTTGAATAAAATTTATTATTTTCTCTTTAATAATGTATTGCTGCGTCAATTGTTCATTATTTATTGCTAAAAAATATATATAAAAAAAATAGTGATATATTTTTTTAAAAAGAAATATATCTAAAAAACTTAATTTATGGAAAAACCAAGCGCAAAACCTGATAATCCAAATTTTTCTAGCGGACCTTGTTCAAAACGCCCAGGTTGGACTATAGATGCTTTAAAAAATACGCCTATAGGAAGATCGCATAGACACAAGGTTTGTAAAGAAAAGTTAAACGAAGTTATTGTTAAATCAAAAAAAATTCTTCAATTACCTGATGGATACCACGTAGGAATAATGACTGGGTCGAATACTGGAGCTTTAGAGGCTGCTCTATGGTCTCTTTTAGGACTTAAAGGTGTTGATGTCTTAGCATGGGAAAATTTTGGAAAAGACTGGGTAATAGACATACTTGATCAATTAAAAATTAAAGATGTAAACAGCCATGTAACTGATTATGGAATTCTTCCTGATTTATCTAAGGTTAATTTTAAAAACGATGTAGTTTTTACTTGGAATGGTACAACGGCTGGTGTCAGAATTCCAAATGGTGATTGGATACCTGATGATAGAGAAGGTTTAACAATTTGTGATGCTACTTCAGGTATTTTTGCTATGGATATGGATTATAGTAAACTTGATGTAATTACTTGGTCGTGGCAAAAAGTTTTAGGTGCAGAAGCTGCTCACGGAATGATAGCTATATCTCCACGAGCTGTTGAAAGATTAGAAACTCATATACCACCTTGGCCAATTCCAAAATTATTTAGATTAGCAAATAAAAAAAAACTAATTAAAAGCATATTTGAGGGAGGAATAATTAATACACCATCAATGATTTGTGTTGAAGATGGTTTGGATGCTTTGAACTGGGTTGAATCGGTAGGAGGCACTAAAGAATTAGTAAATATTTCAAATAAAAATTTAAAAATCGTAGAAGAATGGATTGAAAAAAGCGATAATTTCAAATTTATGTGTGAAGATAGAAATATTAGATCTTCAACAAGCATTACAGTTCTAATTAAAGACGAATGGTTTACAAAACATAATGAAGAAGATCAAAGAGGAGTATTAAAAAAATTATTCTCACTTCTTGAAAAAGAAGGCGTTGCAAATGATATTAATGGCTATCCTAAAGCACCACCTAGCATAAGGATATGGGGTGGATCAACTGTTCAAAATAGTGACATGAAAGCTCTTTTACCTTGGATTGATTGGGCATATAATTCTTTAAAAAATAATGCCTAAAGTTTTAATTTCAGATTCAATGAGCAATGTTGCTCAAAAAATTTTTGAAAAAAATAATATAACTGTAGATGTAAAAACAGGTTTATCAGAAGAAGAAATTATTAAAATTATTCCAGAATATGATGGGATGGTTGTTAGATCTGCTACAAAAGTTACTAAAAATATAATTGCAGCTGCAAAAAATTTAAAAGTAATTGGAAGAGCTGGTGCAGGTGTAGATAATATAGATGTTCCGATGGCAAAGGAAAAAAATATGATTGTTATGAATACTCCCGGTGGAAACGCTAATGCAACTGCTGAACATGCATTTGCTTTAATAATGTCTGTGCTTAGAAGAATTCCTTTTGCTAATGAAACAACACATAAAGGTCAGTGGGAGAAAAAAAATATTAAAGGTACTGAACTTTCAAAAAAAACATTAGGAATCGTAGGTTTTGGAAATGTAGGAGTAAGATTAAGCAACCTTGTTAAAGGCTTCGATATAAAAATATTGGTTAATTCAAAGTCGCTAGAATCTAGAAAAAAAGATTATCCAAACGTAGAAAATGTAAGCTTTGATGATTTGATAAGTAAAAGTGATATTATAAGTTTTCATTGTAAGGCTCCTAAAGATGGAAAACCAATGATCACTAAAGAACATTATAAGAAAATGAAGCCAACATCTTATATAATTAATGCTGCGCGTGGTAATATTGTTGATGAAAAAGATTTAAATGAAGCTTTAAATGAAAATTTAATTGCAGGAGCAGCTGTAGATGTTTTTTCAAAAGAACCCGCAAAAGAAAATATCTTGTTTAATAATCCAAAAGCAATTTTATCACCTCACATAGCTGCTTCTACAACTGAAGCGTCAATTGTAGTTGCTGAAATGGTAGCAAATCAACTATCAGATTTTTTACTAAAAGGTATTAAAATCAACACTGTTTAAATCGCTCTAATCGTTGGTAGCGAATAAAAATCTGCCGTATCTATTCTAGAAGAGTGCTCTCTTTTCATATTCCACCTCTTTTGAACCCCTGCACTGGCAAGACTTATTGCGGATCTTCCATATCTGTAATTTGTATTATCAATTGATCTCATTAAACTATTTATCTTTTCATCTTTTTCAGATGAAAATAAATTCTTTTTTCCATCATCATTTGACAGTCCTGTTAGTAGCACACCTGCTTTTTGATAACGATAACCATTTTTGAAAATATTTTCTAAAGCAACCAAGGCAGTTTTAACTATTTCGATACTATTATTTGTTGCAATTGGAAAATCAATTGTTTTCGAATTTGAATAATATCCAAACTTATTTTGAAAAGGACTTGTTCTAATGAAAATAGTTATTGATTTTGCAATTAAAGACTCTGATCTAATTTTTTCTGAAGCGTTTAAACAGTAATTTGCAATAGCTTCTTTTAGTTCTTGAAATTTTTCTACTCTTTGACCAAATGAACGTGACACTACACAGCTCTTTCTTTTTGATACAGTTTTTTCTAAACCAATACAAGTAATACCTCTAAGTTCCATTGCAGTTCTAGAACTTAAAACATTAGAACTTTTTTTAATCCAAGTATTAGACATATTTTTCAATTGTTTAGCATTGTAAATTCCATTTTGATGATAAAATTTAGTTAATTGCCTTCCAACACCCCAAACATCATTGATTTCTACTTTTTCTAGTATTGGATCAATATTTTTAACTCCAATTAAACTTGTAACTCCAGATTCTTTTTTTTTAGCAATATGATTTGCAACTTTGCTTAATGTTTTTGTTTTAGCAATCCCAATACTTGTTGGAATACCAGTCCATTGTAAAACTGTACTTCTAATTTCTTTTCCAACGTCTTCTATTTCATCATCAGGAAAATTTGACAAATCTAAAAAAGCCTCATCAATTGAATAGACTTCCATATCAGAGTTAAAACGTTTTAAAGTTCGCATCACTCTTCTTGAAATATCCCCATACAAAGAATAGCCAGATGAAAAAACTTGAACGTTGTTTTTAATAATAATGTCTTTTGCCTTAAAATAAGGTTCTCCCATTTTTATTCCTAATGCTTTCGCTTCGTTAGATCTTGAAACAATACAGCCATCATTATTTGATAGGACAACAACAGGTTTTTTTCTTATTTTAGGATTAAATAATCTTTCACACGAAACATAGAAAGAATTACAATCAACCAATGCAATTTTTTTAGTATGTTGAATGGATGACATAAGTTACAACTCCCCAAATAAAAATATCTTCTTCTTCATTAATTAAAATTCTATCCTCAAAATTTTTAGATCCAGACGTTAAAAATTTTTTATCTCTCTCTTTAACAAAACTTTTAACTACAAGTTCATCGTGAACATTTGCTATAACTGTTGAAAAGTTTTTTGGTGTTAGGCTTTTGTCAACTAGTAACAAATCTCCATTATTAATACCAACATCGACCATTGATTTTCCTTGAACTCTTATGATGAAAGTTGCTGGAACATTTTTGATTAAATGAACATTTAGATCAATATCTTCCTCAATATAATCTGTTGCAGGAGACGGAAAACCCGCACCCGCTTTGTGTAAATAGTAAGGTATTGTAAGCTTCATAAATGTTCTTCTTTTGTTCTCATTAATATACAAGTTATTCAATGGTGTCAATCAGGTTGTATTTTGAGTCTGGAAGTGAATCAAAAGTGAATCAAAAGGTGAACATTGAAACCACATTTTGTGGCCTTGTGGATAACTTTAACCAAGAGTAGTTTAAAAATCATGTTAAATATCAAAAAGCTTTTTGTACTGCTGGTTATAAGTTTATTGTCTAGCAATATTTCATTAGCAAATAGTCTTAAAATTATAGACGGTGACACAATAGTTTTAAATGGCGAGAAGATACGTTTTGAAGGCATTGATACACCAGAGTTAAAGCAAACTTGTTTGAAGGATAATGAGGAAGTAAAGTGTGGAATGTTGGCAAAGATATTATTAATTGAAAAGATTGGAAACAATATGCCAACTTGTATTGGAAAAAAAAAAGATTTTTATAAAAGGACACTTGCCGAATGTTTTGTTAATGGTGAAAGCTTGTCAAAATTTTTAGTTAGAAAAGGATATGCTTTTGCCTACAGAAAATATTCAAAAAAATTTATCAAAGATGAAGATTTTGCAAAAGAAAATAAATTGGGAATGTGGTCAATGACTTTTCAATACCCGTGGGATTTTAGAAAAGGGTCATAAAATAAAGGAGAAAAAATGAAAAAACTAACATGTCATTGCGGAGGAGTTGAAGCAGAAGTAAATGTTCCAGAAAAAGGATTTGAAAAAATTATGCGTTGCAATTGTTCTATCTGTAAAAGAAAAGGATATATTATAGGAGTGGTTGGACCAGATGATTTTAAATTAGCTAAAGGAGAAGATCTTTTAACACTTTATCAATTTAAAACAAAAACTGCCCAACATTATTTTTGTAAAGTTTGTGGCATTCATACTCACAACAGACCAAGAAGTAATCCAAAAATCTATGGTATAAATATTGCTTGCGTTGAAGGCATAAAACCATTTGAAATAGAAAATGTTCCAGTTAATGATGGAGAGAACCATCCTTTAGATCAAAAAAAATAATTTTTATATGCAGCATATTGTTGAGTGTTATGAGAAAGTAAAGAATGATTGTTTTAAATTTATAAATTCACAAGAAACAAAAACAAATAAATTTAAAAATAAAAATAAGATGCTTAAATCTTATTTAATACCTTTAAGCTTTTGGATTAAAAAAAAATTAAATAAAAAATCCCCATTGATTATTGGTTTATCAGGAGGACAAGGGACTGGAAAGACTACAATTGCCTCAATAATATCTTTAATACTAATAAAATATTTTAAACTTAAAGTTTTTAAAATTTCTATTGATGATTTTTATAAAATTAGAAAAGATAGAAAAAAATTATCAATTACAAAACACCCTTTGCTAATGACAAGGGGAGTGCCAGGGACTCATGATTATAAAATTATTTACGAATTTTTTAAAAAAATTAAAAATAAAAAATTTAGTAAATTTAGATTACCAAAATTTGATAAATCAAAAGATGATAGATATCATAGAAAGTTATGGTATAAAATTAATTCAAGACCAGATGTAGTAATTTTTGAAGGCTGGTGTGTTGGTGCAAAAGCTCAAAAAAATTCAGAGCTTGTTAGATCAATAAATTCATTAGAAAAAACACAAGATCAAAATTTAGTTTGGAGAAAATATGTTAATATTCAATTGAAAACACATTATAAAAATTTGTTTAAACAAATTAATGAAATAATTTATCTTAGAGCTAATAATTTTAAAATGCTTCAAAAATGGAGAATAAAACAAGAAAAAATACTTTGGTTAAAATCAAAAAATAAAAGAAATTTAAGAATTATGAATAGAAGTGATATAGTAAATTTTATGCAAACATATCAAAGAATTACACAGAACATGTTTAAAGATGCGCCAAAATATGCCTCGATTGTAATGAAATTAAATAGTAATCATCAAATTAATTCAATTAAATATAGATAAATGAAAAACATAATTTTAGTTATAATTTCGTTAATTTTTTTTATACCGAAGGTGTTTGCAGTTACACTTCCTGAAGCTCTTATCCAAGCTTATACAAATAACCCTGAACTAAATGCTGAAAGAGAAAATATAAAAGTTTCAGAAGAAGATTTAAATATTTCAAAAGGAGACTATCTTCCAACCTTAACTTTGAGTGGAAGCAAAAGTAAAGAAAATACAAATACATTAACAAATCAATCAGGTGGAGACGCTTCAATTACTGATGTTGATCCATTATCAACCTCAATAACAATCGAACAAACATTGGTAGATTTTGGAAGAAATGCTGAGCATGATAGAAATATAATTGGTATTAAACTTGCAAAAGCAAAATTATTAAAAAAAGAACAAGATATTTTATATAAAGCTATCGAGGCTTACACAGGACTTATTTTAGCAAATGAAAAATTTGAAATTAATCAAGCAAACGTCAGCTTGTTGGAAAGGCAAGTTGAGACAGATAGTATTAGACTTGAAAGAGGCCAAGTTACACTTTCAGATGTTGCCCAATCTGAATCATCTTTAGCAGAAGCACAGGCAAAAGTAATACAGGCACAAAATGAAGTTTTAACAAGTAAATTAAATTACGAAAATATAATTGGACCTTTATCAAACTCTAATTTGTTAGAAAAAAATTCTACAATAAATTTTGTTATGCCAGCAGATTTAAGTTCAGCAATTGAATTATCAAAAAAAAATAATCCAGATTTAAATATTGCCATATTAGAATACGAACAATCTAAAAAAGATACAATCATTGCTAAATCAGATTTATCACCGACAGCAAAACTCTCTTTTGAAAGATCTTATAGCGATGACTTAAGTTCTACATATGATGAAAGAGAAAAAGATATTTTAAAAGCAACAGTATCCTGGCCTTTTTATTCTGGTGGAAAAAATAGAGCTAAATATAAAAAAAATAAAAATTTACAAACTAGAAAAAGATTGCTTTTAGATAACACAACTAGGTCAAATGAAACAAATGTTGCAAGTGCTTGGTCAAATTTTCAATCAAGTAAAAGTTTATTAAATTCAGTTGAACTGCAAGTTAGAGCTGCCGAAATTGCAAATGAAGGAATTACTGCTGAGTATGAAAGCGGGGTTGGAAGAACAACACTAGAAGTTATTCAATCGAATTCTTTTTTATTAAATGCTCAAATTTCATTAGCTAATTCAGAAAGAAATTATCTTCTTTCTCAATTTAACCTCCTTAGATCAATAGGTCTGCTTAATAGCGACTATTTAAAAATCAAATAAATTGGGGTTTTTTTGAGCTAAAGAAACATTTTTATTGCCAATGAGAACAAAATGTGTACATTTAAGTCATGATTCGACTGTTAAAAAACCTAAAAAAAGAGGCAAAAAATGACTAAAAATAACTTAAAAGTGGTGAAATCCACTAAAGATAAAGAATTGGAAAACAAAGAAAAAAATAAATCTCTAGAAGCAGCAATTAGCCAAATTACAGATAATTTTGGAAAAGGATCTGTAATGAAATTAGGCCAACAAAAAGCTATGGATGTTGAATCCGTTTCAACAGGATCTTTAAGCTTAGACCTTGCGCTTGGTATTGGGGGATTACCTAAGGGAAGAATTATTGAAATTTATGGGCCAGAGTCGTCTGGTAAAACAACGTTAGCTTTACAAGTTATAGCTGAAGCACAGAAAGCTGGTGGTATTTGTGGATTTGTTGATGCAGAGCATGCATTAGATCCAGTTTATGCAAAAAAATTAGGTGTTGATACTGAAGAGTTATTAATTTCCCAGCCAGATACTGGTGAGCAGGCCTTAGAAATTACTGATACTTTAATAAAATCAGGATCAATGTCAGTTATTGTAGTTGATTCTGTAGCAGCATTAACACCAAGAGCTGAAATTGAAGGGGAGATGGGAGACCATCATGTAGGCCTTCAATCAAGATTAATGAGTCAGGCATTAAGAAAACTAACTGGTTCAGTTTCAAGAACAAACACAATGGTTATTTTCATTAACCAAATTAGAATGAAAATTGGTGTAATGTTTGGAAGTCCAGAAACAACCTCAGGAGGAAACGCACTTAAATTTTATTCATCGGTTAGAATGGATATAAGAAGAATAGGTGCCATCAAAGATAAAGAGGAAATTATTGGAAATGCAACTAGAGTAAAAGTTGTTAAAAATAAAGTTGCCCCACCATTTAAGGTAGTTGAATTTGACCTAATGTATGGAAAAGGAATAAGTAAAACTGGAGAACTGATTGATCTTGGAGCAAAAGCAGACATAGTTGAAAAATCAGGTGCTTGGTATGCCTATAAGGGAGAAAAAATTGGACAAGGAAAAGAAAATGCAAAATTATTCCTTGAACAAAACCCTAAGGCTGCAGCAGAAATAGAAATGGCTATTAGAGAAAAAGCCGGTCTTATTTCTAAAAAAATTGAAGGCAATCCGATTGAGAAAGAAAAAGTAGAATCTCCAGAGGAAGCACCTACAAAAAAAAATTAGCATATAACTTTTAGTTATTAAAAGGCGCTCTTTTGGGCGCCTTTTTTCCCTATAGATATATAGACATCATATAAAAAAGCTGTATTTTAGAAATATGGCAGACAAATCACTTAATCAAATTAGAAGTACTTTTCTCAAATATTTTGAGAAGAATGGTCATAAAATTGTGGAATCAAGTAATTTAGTTCCAAATAATGACCCAACCCTAATGTTTGCAAACTCGGGCATGGTCCAATTTAAAAATGTTTTTACTGGTTTAGAAAAGAGAGATTATAAAACAGCAACAACATCCCAAAAGTGCGTAAGAGCTGGAGGAAAACATAATGACCTTGAAAATGTTGGTTATACACCAAGGCATCATACATTTTTTGAGATGCTTGGTAATTTTTCTTTTGGTGATTATTTTAAAGAAAGAGCAATTGAACTAGCTTGGAATTTAGTAACCAAAGACTTTGGTTTAGACAAAAATAGGCTTTATTTCACAGTTTTTAACGAAGATGAAGAAGCTCTTAATCTTTGGAAAAAAATAACAGGATTAGGGGAAGATAAAATAATTAAGATAGCAACGTCAGATAATTTCTGGTCAATGGGTGAAACAGGACCTTGTGGACCTTGTTCTGAAATATTTTATGACCATGGAGATCATCTTAAAGGTGGCTTACCTGGTACAAAAGACCAAGATGGAGATAGATATATCGAAATTTGGAATTTGGTATTTATGCAGTTTGAACAAATTTCCAAAGAAAAAAGAATAAATTTACCAAAACCTTCTGTTGATACAGGAATGGGGCTAGAGAGAATTGCAGCTTTGCTTCAGGGCACACATGATAATTATGAAACAGATCATTTTAAAAAATTAATTAATTCAATTTCAGAAGCAGTTAAAGTTAAACCTGATCAAAAAAATGTTTCTAGTTTTAGAGTTATTGCTGATCATCTTAGAGCAAGCTCATTTTTAATTGCAGAAGGTGTTTTACCATCAAACGAAGGAAGAGGTTATGTATTAAGAAGAATTATGAGAAGAGGGATGAGACATTCTCATTTACTAGGATCGAAACATCCAATTTTTTATAATATTTTTAAAACTTTAATGGATGAAATGTCAGGAAATTATCCTGAACTTGTAAGAGCAGAGTCTTTAATAAAAGAAACTTTAAAGACAGAAGAAGAAAAATTTTTAGTTTTATTAGAAAGAGGTATGAAAATTCTAAATGAAGAAATTTCAAAAATCGATAAAGTTTTACCTGGTGAAGTAGCTTTTAAATTATATGACACATATGGATTTCCTCTAGACTTAACTGAAGATATTTTAAAAAATAAATCATTAAAAATTGATAATAAAAAATTTGAAACTTTAATGAATGAAAGCAGAGAACTTGCTAAAAAAAACTGGAAAGGATCAGGCGATAGTTCAGTCAATAAGATATGGTTTGAAATTAAAGATAGATTAGGTCCATCAGAATTTTTAGGCTATGAAACGGACTATGCTGAAGGAAAGATTTTGTCATTATTAAAAGATAACAAAGAAGCAAAAAGCTTATCCGATAATGATGAAGGCATGATAATTACAAATCAAACACCTTTTTATGGAGAGTCTGGCGGCCAAGTTGGAGATACTGGAGAAATTACCTCTGGAGAATTTAAATTTGAAGTACATGATGTGCAAAAGCAGCTAGGAGACTTATTTGTTCATTATGGTAAAGTAACCAAAGGTTCTATTAAAGTGAATGATAATGTTGAAATGAAAATTGATGTAAATAGAAGAAACGATGTTAGAGCTTATCATTCCGCAACTCACTTATTACATGAGTCATTGAGAAGAGTGCTTGGTACTCACGTTACTCAAAAAGGATCCTTAGTTGAACCAGATAGATTAAGATTTGATTTTAGTCATATGAAGCCTATTTCAAATGATGAAATAAAAAAAATAGAAAATTTTGTAAATTCTATGGTCGAAAAAAAATCTGAAGTAAAAACAAGAATTATGACGCCAAAGGAAGCTGTTAATAATGGAGCATTAGCTCTTTTTGGCGAAAAATATGGAGATGAAGTTAGAGTTTTATCAATGGGTAGTGAAAAAGAACGTTATTTTTCAACAGAATTGTGTGGTGGAACTCATGTAAGAAATACAGGTGATATTGGAAAATTCAAGATTATTAGCCAATCTTCAATAGCAGCGGGGGTGAGAAGAGTAGAAGCTTTAAGAGAGAAACAATTACAAGAATATTTAAATAAAAAAGAAAAACTCAGTGATCTTGAAAATGAGAAAAGTGAAGAAACAATTAAAGATTTATCCCAAAAAATAATCAAATTAGGTGGAAAACCTAATATCACTAATGAAAATCAGCAAACTTTAATTAAAGATTTAACAAAGCATTATGAACAACTTTTAGTCCAATTAACTTTAAGCGATAAATCAAAAAATATTATTAATGACAAAACTATAAATAATGTCAAAGTTAGATTTCAAAAAGTAATTGATTTACCCCCTAAAGATTTAAGAAAACTTGTTGATAATGGAAAAAAAGAACTAACCGAAGGCGTTATAGTTATTTTTGCAATTAAAGATGAAAAAATTGGATTAGCAATTGGTGTTACTGAAAATCTAACAAAAAAATATGATGCAGTCAAATTAGTCAAAGTTGGATCAGAAATTATTGGAGGAAAAGGAGGAGGGGGTAGACCTGATTTTGCTCAAGCTGGTGGAATTGATAGTTCAAAAATAGATAATGCTATCGAACAAATTAAATCTTTAATTTAGCTTATTTTTAAGGTTTCCATCAATCACATCTAAAAATTGATTTGTTGTAAGATATTTACTTGAAGGACCAACCAAAATTGCTAAATCTTTTGTCATTAAGCCACTTTCAACTGTTTCAATACAGACTTTTTCTAAAGTTTTTACAAATTTTTTAAGTTCCTCGTTATTATCCATCTTTCCTCTATGGTAAAGACCTCTTGCCCATGCAAATATAGATGCTATTGGATTTGTTGATGTTTCTTTCCCTTGTTGGTGTAGTCTATAATGCCTAGTAACAGTTCCATGTGCAGCTTCAGCTTCTATAGTGTTACCATCGGGAGTCATTAATACACTGGTCATAAGACCTAAAGACCCAAAACCTTGAGCCACAGTATCTGATTGAACGTCTCCATCATAGTTTTTACATGCCCAAATATAATTTCCATTCCACTTCATGGCACATGCTACCATATCATCTATAAGCCTATGTTCATAAGTTATTTCTCTTTCTTTAAATTTTTCTTTAAATTCTTTATCAAAAACTTCTTGAAATAAATCTTTAAACCGACCATCATAATTTTTTAATATTGTATTTTTTGTAGAAAGATAAACTGGCCATTTTCTATTAAGTCCATAATTCATACATGCTCTGGCAAAATCTTTTATTGATTGATCTAAATTATACATTGATAGCGCAACACCAGGTCCTGGAAAATTAAATACTTCAAATTCTTTTTTTTCACTGCCATCTTCTGAGGTCCATTTTATTTCTAATTTTCCTTTGCCAGGAACTTTAAAATCTGTTGCTCTATATTGATCCCCAAATGCATGTCTACCAATACAAATTGGATTAGTCCAACTTGGAACCAATTTAGGAATATTTTTGCAGATGATTGGTTCTCTAAACACTGTTCCACCTAAAATATTTCTTATCGTTCCATTAGGTGATCTCCACATTTTTTTTAAATTAAATTCTTTTACCCTTGCTTCATCTGGAGTGATGGTTGCACATTTTATTCCTACCCCGTTTTTTTTGATAGCTTTTGCACAATCAATTGTAATTTGGTCATTAGTTGCATCTCTACTTTTCATTCCCAAGTCATAGTATTCAATTCCTAAATCTAAATATTGAAGAATTAATTTTTTTTTAATAAACTCCCATATGACTCTAGTCATTTCATCACCATCAAGTTCCACAATCTGGTTTTTTACCTTAATTTTGCTCATATTTAGATGTATCTAAGTAATTGAATTTCGAGTTTTTATATACATATTAACCTAAAAATTATCAAAAGAAATAAATATGCTAGATAAAATTTTTCCAAAAATACATACAGAAGGATACAAATTTTTACTTATATTCATAGTTGCAACTATAATATTATATTTTATTCATGGGTTTTTGGGTTTCATTGGACTTGTATTGTCGATTTGGGTTTACTATTTTTTTAGAGATCCAGATAGAGTTTCAATAAATGATGACAATTACCTAACAAGTCCAGCAGACGGCTTAGTGTTACAAGTACAAGAAACGAATGGACCTAAAGAACTTGAACTTGAGAACAAAAAATTTACCAAGGTAAGTATTTTTATGAACGTGTTTGATTGCCATGTAAATAGAATTCCTTGCGCAGGAAAAATTTCACAAATTGTTTACAAACCTGGGAAATTTTTTAATGCTTCTCTTGATAAAGCAAGTGAAGAAAATGAAAGAAATTACTATAAAGTTCAAAATAGTTCTGGAGAAGATATTATTGTAGTTCAAATTGCTGGATTGATTGCTAGGAGAATTGTAAATGAATCTCATGAAGGTCAAGAACTCAAACAGGGAGAAAGAATAGGAATGATTAGATTCGGAAGTAGAGCAGATATTTATTTTGAAAATTATAAACCATTAGTAAAAGTTAATCAAAAAACTGTCGCAGGAGAAACATTGCTAGCAAAGAAAAAATAAATGGAACAACAAAAAAAAAATTTTAAAATAGTCAGTGATAAAAAGACAAGGGTAATTTTGCCAAATATGTTTACACTTATTGGGGTGTGTATTGGATTAAGTTCAATTAAATTTGCTTTTGATGAAAAGTTTACTTTATCTATTATTGCAATAATAGTTGCCGCAATAATAGATGGACTGGATGGAAGAATTGCAAGACTTATACAAGGGACCTCGAAAGTTGGGAAAGAGCTAGATTCATTAACTGATGTAATTAGTTTTGGAGTTGCGCCTGCCTTTATAATGTATTTCTGGAAACTGAATGAGCTAGGAAGAATTGGGTGGTTAATCTGTTTAATTTATGTTGTTTGTGTAGCCTTAAGATTGGCAAGATTTAACGTAAATTCTGGAAAAGAACCATCATGGAGAGATAATTTTTTTGAAGGAGCGCCTTCCCCAGCAGGAGGAGTTATAGTTTTGATGCCACTTATATATAGTTTAAGTGATATTCAAATATTGAAAATAAATTATGATTTTTTTGTTCCAATATTATTTGTAATAGTCTCAATTTTGTTAATAAGCAAAGTTCCAACTTATGCATTGAAAAAGATATCTGTTCCTAGAAACATGACAATATTTCTTTTGTTAGCTGTAGCTTCATATTTTGGTTTATTGTTAATTTATACTTTTAATGCGATCGTAATATCAGGATTAATATACTTTATAATGATACCTATCAGTTTTATTCATTATAATAATTTGAAAAAAAAGTTTAAAGATCAAGATATTTTAAACGAAGAGCATGAAGATATTTTATAGATGAAAAATAATACAATAGTTTCTCTAGCCGACGCAAACTATTTTGATTTATTAAATGAGTTAGTGGACTCAATTTTAAAATTTTCTAAAGGAAAAGAAGTGGATATATGTATTCTTGATGCAGGACTTTCAGATGAACAAAAAAAAATTTTATCAAATAAAGTTAGTGAAATAAAAAAAGCAGAATGGGACATAGAAGTTCCAGGATACAAAGTAAGGGAAAAAGAATGGTTAAAAAGTCAAGTATCAAGAGCCTTTTTACCAAAATATTTTCCAGGATATAAAAAATATTTATGGATTGATTGTGATGCCTGGGTACATGATTGGTCTTCAGTTGAGCTATATTTCAAAGCTTGTGAGAGTGGTAAATTAGGAATAACACAAACGATGGGGCCAGGTTATAAAATAATGTCAAAGGTAAAATGGTTATTTGGTAAAATTGCTGTAATTAAATCACAAAACTTTAAACATGCGATTAGTTCTAAGATTGGAATTGAAAATGCAAGAAAACTTGCTTTTGCTCCACATTTAAATATTGGAGTTTTTTCACTAGAAGAAAATTCACCATGCTGGAAAAATTGGCAAAAAAATTTAACAAAAACATTAAGCTCAGGTAAAATTTTTGGATCAGAAGGTCTTGCAATTAATATGAGCGTTTATATTGATGAAATGGAAACTGAGTTTCTTCCATTAAATTGCAATTGGATAGCTAGTAATTTATTGCCTAAGTATGATGAGCAAAAAAAATTTTTTGTAGAACCTTTTTTACCTAATACTAAAATTGGTATTATGCATCTTGCAGCAGGATTATGGAAAGATGGTAAAGACATGAGAGTAGATAAAAGTGTTGAGATAGATATTAAAACTTTATCTAATAGAACTATTTCAAAAAGTTTAAGATTTGAAAATTAATTGAAAAAAAATAAAATTTCTAAAAATTGGATCAATAGGCAAAGAAGAGATGTTTATGTCAGAAAATCAAAAATAGAAGGATATAGATCTAGAGCAGTTTATAAACTTGAAGAGATAAATCAAAAATTTAAAATATTTCATAATGGAGTTTCAGTTTTAGATCTTGGTGCTGCTCCTGGAAGTTGGACGCAGTATATATCAAAGAATTATAAAAATATTAAGTTGGCATCAATTGATTTAAAAAAATTTGAAGAGGTTAAAAATACTTATCAAATCACTGGTGATTTTACAAAAGATATTTATAAACAAAAAATTTTAAATTTTTTTCAAGGAAATATAGATATAATTATTTCTGATATGGCTGTAAATACTACAGGAAATAAAAATTTAGATTCTATTCAAACAAGCGAACTATGTCTTGATGCCATGAGGTTTTCAAAAGAAGTTTTAAAAAAAAATGGAATATTTGTATCCAAAATCTTTATAGGCTCTACATTTAATGAGATTATTGATGAATCAAAAAAAATATTTAAAAAAAATAAAGTTTTCAAACCTAGCGCTAGTCGAAAAGAATCTAAGGAAAGTTTTATAGTTTGCAGCATG
The DNA here is from genome assembly GCA_902556825.1 of uncultured Pelagibacteraceae bacterium. Taxonomy (GTDB): domain Bacteria; phylum Pseudomonadota; class Alphaproteobacteria; order Pelagibacterales; family Pelagibacteraceae; genus Pelagibacter. Next base: position 24,258 of record CACDXO010000003.1, on the reverse strand, counting down.
CTACGTTAGTTACTCTTTTTTTTTTTAAAGAATCATATATACAAGGACATGGATCCTATAAAAGAAGCCCTTACATATGACGATGTTTTGCTTACTCCAAAATACTCTGAAATTCTTCCCTCAGAAGCAATAATAGAAACAAAATTATCAAAAAATTTAAGACTTAAAATTCCTATAATTTCTTCTGCAATGGATACAGTAACAGAATCCAGTATGGCTATTGAAATTGCAAAGTTAGGAGGAATAGGAGTTATTCACAGAAACTTAGATATAAAAAAGCAAATATTAGAAATTAAAAAAGTTAAATCTAAAGATTTAAAAGTGGGAGCGGCTGTAGGAACAGGTCCAAATGAAATTAAAAGAGCTGAAGCATTGCTTAAAGAAAAAATTGACTTAATTGTTGTAGATACTGCGCATGGTCATACAAAAAAGGTAGCAGAAATAATAAAAAAAATTAAAAAATTAAAGTCAAAAAAAACAACTTTATGCGCAGGAAATATTGCGACAGCTGAAGCAGCTAAATTTTTATCTAAACTAGGTGTTGACGCGATTAAAGTGGGTATCGGCCCAGGATCAATTTGTACAACTAGAATTGTTGCAGGAATTGGAGTTCCTCAATTGAGTGCAATCCTAGATGCTAAAAAAGGATTAGTTAATAAAAAAATTACACTTATTGCTGATGGTGGAATTAAATTTTCAGGCGATATATCAAAAGCACTAGCAGCTGGAGCAGATGCAGTCATGATTGGGTCACTGTTTGCTGGATCGAATGAGTCTCCAGGAAAATTAATAAAAAAAAATGGTAAATATTTTAAGAGTTTTAGAGGAATGGGATCAATAGGCGCAATGAACAAAGGTTCAGCTGATAGATATTTTCAAAAAAAACAAAAAGATACATCAAAGTATGTGCCTGAAGGTGTCGAAGGTTTAGTAAAATACAAAGGATCTGTAGAAAAAATTATTTATCAATTAATGGGAGGTCTCAAATCATCAATGGGATACTTAGGATCAAAAAATATAAAAGATTTAAGAAACAAACCTAAATTTGTTAAAATAACTAAAGCTGGATTTTATGAAAGTATGGTACATAATATAGATCAAGTCTTAAAATAAAATATATGCAAAAAATAATTAAATATTTATTAATAATTTTTATTTCATTTAATTTTAAAGTTTTAGCCAATGAAAATTTTTTTCAAGAAGCAAAAACCTTGTTCGATAAAGGAAAGATCGAAGAATCTAAATTTCTTTTTCAAAGAAACATAGTTTTTAATCCAAAGGATTCTAAATCCTATTTATATTTAGCAAAAATATTTGAAAGTGAAAACAATGAAATTGAAGAAGAAAAAAATATAAATACAACTCTTTTGTTAGAACCTGATAATGAAGAAGCAATGTATATGTTGATAGATATTAAATTAGAAAAATCAGATATAAAAAAAGTAGAAGAGCTTAAAAAAAATTTTAAAATTATTTGCAGTTCTCTATGTTTCAAGATTAATTCTATCGATGAGAGATTAAGCAATATTAATGTTAAAAATGAATCTTGATAAAAATCTTACTAAGGTTTTAATCATAGATTACGGTTCACAATTTACACAGCTAATAGCAAGAAGAGTCAGGGAACTGGGTGTTTATTCAAAAATAATTAGTCATAATAAAATTAGATTAAATGATATATTTAATAATAACGTGGGTGGTTTAATTTTATCAGGAGGACCACTAAATGTTTATCAATCTAGTAAAATAAGATTTGATAAAAGAATTCTAAATTTAGGGATTCCAACTTTAGGTATATGCTTTGGGCATCAAATATTATCTAAAAAACTGGGTGGAAAAGTTAAAAAATCTAAATTTAGAGAATTTGGTTTAGCTACTATTAAAAAAAAAAATAAAAGTTTACTGACCAAAGATTTTTTTAATAGCAATAATACATGCGATGTTTGGATGAGCCATTCTGATGAAGTTTCTAAGCTACCTAAAGGTTTTTCAGTTATAGCATCAACAAGGAATTCTAAATTTGCAATGATTGAAAATTTTAAGAAAAAATTATTTGGAATTCAATTTCATCCGGAAGTTACTCATACTAAAAATGGGAAAAAAATATTAAGTAATTTTGTTTTTTCAATTTGTAAATTAAAAAGAAATTGGTCATCAAAGCATCAAAAATCAAATTTAATTAAACATGTTAAAAATCAAGTAAAAAATTCAAAAGTGATTTGCGCTTTATCAGGAGGTGTTGATAGTAGCGTAGTCGCAAAGTTATTAAAAGAATCAATAGGAAATAAATTAATCTGTATATTTGTTAACACAGGTTTATTGAGAAAAGATGAAGAAAAACAAGTAATTAGTACTTTTAAAAAAAGATTTAAAATCAATCTCATTTATGTAAACGCAAAAAATATTTTTTTATCAAAACTTAAAAATGTTTCAGATCCTGAAAAGAAAAGAAAAATAATTGGAAATTTATTTATTAAAATTTTTGAAAAACACGCGAGTAAAATAAAAAATATAAAATTTTTGGCACAAGGAACTCTTTACCCTGACCTAATAGAGAGCAAATCTGTTACTGGTAGCCAAACCTCAAAAATAAAGTCACACCATAATGTTGGAGGTTTGCCAAAAAAAATGAAGCTACAATTAGTGGAACCATTAAAATATTTATTTAAAGACGAAGTAAGAAAACTTGGCTTAGAATTAAAGCTAGGGAAAGAAATTGTTTTAAGACATCCATTTCCTGGACCCGGACTTGCTATAAGAATGCCTGGGATTATTACAGATAAAAAAATAAAAATTCTTCAGGAGGTAGATCATATTTATATAGGAGAATTAAAAAAAAATAATTTATATAATAAAATCTGGCAGGCTTACGCAGCTTTATTGCCAGTTAAAACTGTTGGTGTAATGGGTGATAATAGAACTTATGAATATATATGTTTGTTAAGAGCAATTACTTCAGAAGACGGAATGACAGCTGATTTTTTTAATTTTAATAAAAAGTTTATGCAGCTTGTATCAAATAAAATAATTAATAATATAAGAGGTGTAAATAGAGTAGTATACGATGTAACATCAAAACCGCCGAGCACTATTGAACTAGAATGATTTCAAAAATAAAAAAAATATTAAAAAAAAAAAATAAGTCTAAGATTATATGTCTAACCTCATATTCAAAAAATGTTGCCGAAGCAATTGATCCATATACCGACATTATCTTAGTAGGAGATTCACTAGGTTCAGTTCTTTATAATTATTCTACTACTAGAAAAGTAACTTTAAACCAGATGATAGAACATTCTAAAAGTGCAAGATTAGGAATTAAAAATAGTTTAATGGTTGTTGACATGCCACACAATACATACTCAAACAAAATGATAGCTCTTAAAAATGCAAAAAGAATTATAAAAGAAACCAATTGTGATGCAGTTAAAATAGAAGGAGGATCATCAATTATTAAAATAGTAGAGTATTTAATTAAAAATAAAGTTCCTTTGATGGGCCACTTAGGAATATTGCCTCAGAGTGTTAAAGGGAAATTTAAATTTAAAGGAAAAAAAATTAAAGAGAGAAATAAAATTTTTAATGATGCTAAGTTGCTTCAGGACAAAGGTGTATTTTCTATAGTCTTAGAATGTGTAGAAACAACGCTAGCGAAACAAATTACTAAATCATTGAAAATTCCAACCATAGGTATTGGTTCATCCCAAAATTGTGACGGACAAGTTCTTGTTATTGATGATTTAATAGGATTAAATGAAACAAAAACAAAATTCGTTAAAAAATTTGGAAGAGTTAAAAATAATATTTCTCAAGCAGCAAGAAGTTTTAAAAAAGAAGTTTTAAGTAAGAAATATCCAACAAAAAAATACTCTTATAATTAGAAGAATTTTTTAAAGGCTTGATTGATTTCTAAGATACCTAAATCTCCTAAGCCTCCAATAATTAATTGGATAGCTACAATCAATATTACAATTAAACCAAGATAACCAAACCATTGATGCTCTTTAATTTTATCTGCAAAAAATCTAGCAAGCGTGACTACAAGAAGGACTGAAAGTACCAATCCAAAGATCATTAAATTAAAGTTGTGCTTTGAAGCGGCAACTACAGCTATTACATTATCAAAACTTAAAGTGATATCAGCCAATAAAACTTTATATACACTTTGAATATATGAAGGTTCTTTGGATACTTTAGTGGGCGACTTAATTTTTTTTAAATTGAACAAATCTTTTCTGAGATCATTAATAATCCATACTAAAAGCAGTCCTCCTATAATTTTAACATAAGCAAATCCAAATAAATAAGATGCAAAGAAAGCAAAAATTATTCTAAAGATAAGAGCGCCTAAAACTCCCCACAAAATTATTTGATTTCGATGCTTCGGAGCAAAGCTTGCCGCTATCATGCCAATAATTATGGCATTATCAGCTGCCATAATGACATCGATAAAAATTATCTGAGTAAGTATTATAGACTGTTCAATCAAGGTTTATTATTAATACTTTGATTTCTTTGTTCCTTCAATGATTTCTTTCAATTCTTTGTACTCCTCGCAGTTACAATTAATTAAAACATTTAATCTTTCTTTAGCAAGTTCAATTCTATTTGTAGCAAAATATAATTCTCCTAAATATTCGTTAATACCAACGTGATTTGGTTCTAAAGCAAGACCCTCAAGGTAATAATTCTCTCCTTTTTCAAAATCACCAAGTTTTCTCGAAGTAAATCCTAAATAATTTAAAGTGTCAGGGTTATTTGGTTTTTTTTTATTTGATACCACTAATAATTTAAAAGCTTTTTTGTATCTTTTTTCTGCTTTATCAAACTTGCCTTTTTTATCATATTTTTTTGCTGACTTGATTAGAGTAACTGCTTTTTCATAATTTGATTTTGTTTTACTGACACTATTATCTGATGAGCCAGCTGACAAAGAATAGTTAGAAAATCCAAAAACAATTATAAAAATTAATATAAATTTTTTTATCATTAGTTAAACTTTTTCATAGCACTTAATGGTTTTAATATAAGTCCATTTTCAACTAAATTTAATTTTATAGATTTGGCTGTGTTTAAAGAACTTACATTATCACCATGTATGCAAACAGAATCGATCTTACAAGGTATCTGTTTTCCACTGTGACAATTTAGTGCCTGATTTTTTACCATACTAAGAACATGTTTTTTGGCTTCATCAGGATTAGTAATTAATGCATGAGGTTTTTTTCTTGATACAAGATTGCCATTATCTTCATAGTTTCTATCAGCAAATATTTCACAGGCTATCTTCATATTAAGTTTTTTAGCTGCTTCTTCCATTTTAGAACCAGTTGGAACTAAATAAATTAGTTCCTTACTAATTTCATTAATAGCTTTTGCCAGCGTAGTTGCTAGTTCAATATCTTCACAGGCCATATTATTGAGAGCACCATGAGGTTTAATGTGCGTGACATTTTCTCCATGTTTAATTGCTATATTCTCTAAGATTTCGTATTGATCGATAATAAGTTTTCTAATCTCACTGGCAGACAAATTCATTCTTTCTCTTCCAAAATTTTCAGGATCTTTGAATGAAGGATGTGCTCCAATACTTACACCATTATTTTTAGATATTTTAATTACCTCATTCATTGTATTTTTATCTCCTGCATGATATCCACAAGCTATATTAGCTGAATTAACAATTTTAAGTAACTCTGGGTCACTTTCATTTGAATGAAGCTTTGATTTTTCTCCCAAATCACAATTGATATTAATTTCCATAATATTAATAGTAGGAGTATAACATGTCATGATCAAAAATATAACAAATCTTGGTGACGCAGCAGTGTACTGTGATTTTGGCAATCAAATTGATCAAGAAACTAATTTAAATGTAATTAAATATTTTAAGAACTTAAAAGAACTCAAAATAGAAGGCATAACAAATATAACTCCCTCTTATAATAAATTAATAGTTTCATTTGAACCATCTGTTACTAATTATGAAAAATTAAAGAATAAAATTATAGATTTAAAATTAGACAATAAAGAAAATCAAAATAGTAAAATAATTAAAATTCCTATTTGTATTGATGAAGAGTTTTCATTAGATATAAAAAGATTAAGCAAAGAACTTAAAATGAAATATGATCAAATTTATAATTCATTTTTTGATAAAGAATATTATTGTTACATGACAGGCTTTATAGCTGGTATGCCTTTTTTAGGAGATACCAGGGAAAATATAAGATTAAATAGATTGGAGACACCAAGAGTAAAAGTTCCCAAGGGTTCAATCGGCATAACTGAACAATTTTGTAATATTTATACATACGAAAGTCCTGGTGGATGGAATATTATTGGCAACACTCCTGTTAAAATTTTTGATAAATCTAATCAAGAAAATCCAGCACTAATTAATCCTGGTGACAGAGTAACATTTTACAAGATCAGCAAACAAGAATATCAAAAATACAATGAGTAAAAATTATTTTGAAATACTTAGACCAGGAATTAATTCTACATTTCAAGACTTAGGTAGATTTAACCAGCACCATATTGGAATACCAATGAGTGGTGCGATGGATAAAAGAAATTATTTGATAGGAAATAAATTAGTTGGAAATAATAATAATATTTCTGCTATAGAATTTGCATATCAAGGTCCGTTATTAAAACTACAATCTTCAAAAGTAATTGCTGCTATTACAGGAAACGTAAATTTTAAAATATTAAGAGTTAATTCAAAGGTAGAAGAGGGACAATGTTATGAAACATTTGAACTAAATGATGGTGATCAGATCGATATTATATCAACAAATAAATCAGTCTATGGTTATTTTTTTATAAATGGAGGTTTTGAAATAGAATCATTTTGGAAAAGTTTTTCGATAAATACCATGGCACAGATAGGACCAAATGATGGCATTAAATTTGGTTTAAATCAAAAATTATTTGTTAAAAATAAAGAAAGTAAATTTCAGAAAAAAAGAATTGACTATTTGCACTCAAAAATTGAATTTATTAGAGTATTAAAGGGAACAAATTTTAATTATTTCTCAGAAGAAGGAACAAATAACTTCTTTAATAAAGAATTCACAGTATCAAAACTTACAGATAGAATGGGTATGAGAATTGAAGGTCCAAAAATTGAAAATATATTTGAAACAAATATTAAATCAGAAGGATTAATAAAAGGAGTTATTCAAGTTCCTGGAGATGGGAATCCAATTATTATGTTATCTGATTATGGAACAGTTGGCGGTTATCCGAAGATTGCAGTAGTTATATCCGCAGATCATGATAGACTAACCCAATTAAATCCTGGATCAAAAATCAAATTTAAATTAGTTGAATTGAACGAAGCAGAAAATCTTTACAAACTATATGAAATTGAAACTAAAAATATATTAAATCAAATAAGATGAATTTTTTAAATAAGGTTCCAGGTCCTTTTTTAGTATTTTTAGGTGCATGCACATTAAGTTTTGGTGGATTAATTGTTAAATCATTTGAAGGAGCAAATCTTTGGCAAATTTTATTTTGGAGATCAGTTTTCTTTTCGATCGTAGTTTTGTTTTTTTTATTATTAAATTATAAAAAAAATTTTTTTAATTCCATTTATAAAATAGGCTTACCAGGTTTTTTTGGTGGAATAGTTTTATCCTGTGGGTATGCAGGATATGTTTTTGCCATGTATAATACAACTGTAGCAAATGCTAATTTTATTATTCAAACTCAAACGATTTTTCTAGCTATATTTGGTTATATATTTCTCAAAGAAAAAATATCAATCTTAACAATTACTTCAATTGTTCTTGCATTTAGCGGTATATTTTTAATGCTTGGCGGTTCTTTAAATTCCGGACAAATGATTGGGAACATTGCTGCATTTATAATGCCTATTTCGTTTGCTGTCCTCATATTAACTGTAAGAAAATATCCAAATGTAGATATGATACCACTACAATTAATTGCAGGTATTGGTGCAATTATTCTGGGATATTTCTTTTCATCACAAATTATAGTCTCTTCATACGATATATTTTTAGGATTTATTGCAGGCTTTTTTCAAGTAGGATTAGGTTTCATATTTATAACAGTTGGTGCAAAAACTACCCCTTCAGCATTAGTTGGAATCATTATGTTGACTGAAGCCATTCTAGGACCACTTTGGGCTTGGTTATTTATAAATGAAACTCCACCTTTAGTTGTTTTAGTTGGAGGATCTATTGTTTTATTCGCGGTTGTATTGCAATTCTTTAACCGTAAAATTGTATAATAATTTTATATCATATTAAAATTTTTTTTCATTTATGGTATAAGATTATTATGTCTTTAATTAAAGACTTATCAAAAGAAAAAAAACAAATAGACGTCCAAATTAAAAAAATAACAAAGGCAAGGCTGAACGACAGAACATCGAGTTCATGGACTAGTTTAAGATCATTAAAGAAAAAAAAATTAGCTCTAAAAGATAAAATTGCCTCAATAGCTAAAACTCACTAATTTAGCTATTTAATTTGATGTTATTTGTAATCCAAACTATTAATTTAGTTGGAAGAGATTTATTTTCTATGTTAGAAATATTTTAAGATAGGGACTAAGGCTTATATTATTGCCTGGAGAAAATCATAAAATTGATGAAAATAGCAGTTATTGGATCAGGAATATCAGGTTTAGGAGCTGCTTATAATTTATCAAAGAAACATCACGTAGATTTATTTGAAAAAAATGATCATTTCGGAGGTCATGCACATACTATTAAAATTCCAGTTAAAGATAACAAGGAAGTAGCTGTTGATATAGGATTCATGGTTTTTAATAAAAAAACATATCCAAATTTAATCAATTTTTTTTTGGAAAACAAAATTGAAATTGAAAAAAGCGATATGTCATTTTCTGTATCAGTAAAAGATAGCGATATTGAATATTGTGGAAAAGGATTAAGCGGTATTTTTTCAAATAGAAAAAATTTATTAAAACCAAAATTTATTAAGATGTTTTTTGAAATAATTAGTTTTTACAATAATTGTGAAAAACTAAATATTGATACTATAGATAAAAGAACTCTAGGAGAATATTTAAAAAGTATAAAGCTGTCTGATTATTTTGTTAATTATCATATAATACCAATGGTGTCTGCAATCTGGTCGATGCCACCTTATGAAGCTTCACAAATGCCTTTAAAGTTTTTTATTAATTTTTTTAAAAATCACGGATTGTTTAAATTAAAAAATAGACCCCAATGGTATACAGTTGCTAAAAGAAGTAAAACTTATGTAAACAAAATAATTAATCAAATATCTGGAGAATATTTTAAAAACTACCCTATAAATAAAATTCAAAGAAATACACGAGGCATCAAAATATTTTATGGAGAAGAAAATGAATTTTTTAACTATGATAAAGTAGTTATTGCAACGCATGCAGATGAAGCATTAAAATTGATTGAAAAACCTACATTAGATGAAGTTAAAATATTGAAAAACTTTAAATATAGGGAAAATATGGCGATTATTCATACCGATGAATCATTTATGCCAACAAATAGAAAAGCATGGTGCTCATGGAATTCTTCTATGAATATAGATAATAATGAAAAAACATCAGTAACATATTGGCTTAATCAATTACAAAATTTAAATATTAGCACAAATATTTTTTTAACTATCAATCCTTTTTCAGAAATATCAGAAAGTAAAATATTTAAAAAAGTTAAATTCACACATCCTTATTATGATAGCCAAGCGCTAGACCATCAAAATCAACTCAATTTAATCCAAAATAAAGAAAATATTTTATTTTGTGGAAGTTATTTTGGTTATGGATTTCATGAAGATGGATTAAAATCTTCTATTGAAATGATGAAAAACATTAATGATTAAAGAATCTTCAATCTATATTGGTAATGTAATTCATAAGCGATTTAAACCTAAAATTCATTTTTTCAAATATAAAGTTTTTTCGATATTATTAGATCTATCTGAGATAAATTTATTAGATAAATCATTAAAAATTTTTTCACATAATAAATTTAATATTATTAGTTTTTACGATGTAGATCATGGCCCTAGAGATGGAACATCATTAAAGAAATGGGTTATAAAAAATCTAATAGAAAATCAAATAAATACAGATGAAATTAAAATTAAACTTTTTTGTTATCCTAGAATTTTTGGGTATGTTTTTAATCCTTTGAGTGTTTTTTTTATTTATAACAAAAAATCAGAATTAATATCGATTTTATATGAAGTTAAAAATACCTTTGGTGAACAACACACTTATATATTTAAAATAAATGAAAATGATAATTTAATTAAAAATACATGTAAAAAAAAATTTCATGTTTCTCCATTTATTGAAATGAATTGTACATATTTTTTTAAGATTCTAAAGCCGGATAACAAAATTTCAATAATTATCGATCAATATGATGATGAAGGGAAGCTTCTTTATGCATCGCAAGATGGAATAAGAATTGATTTTAATAATAAAAACTTAATTTTATCTTATTTACGCCATCCATTAATGACTTTTAAAATTATTGCCGCAATACATTTTGAAGCATTTAAATTATGGATTAAAGGTATTAAATTTGTGAAAAAAAAATTAAATATTAAAAATAATATAAGTATTGAAAATTAATGATCGTAAATAAAATTTCAGATTTAATAGTTTTTAAAACACTAAAAAATATAAAACATGGTTTTTTAGAAATAACAAATTTTGATGGTGAAACATTAAAATTTGGAAATAAAAATGATCAGCTTAAAGCAAAAATAGAAATTAAACATCCAAATTTAAATTATAATTTAATCAGAAATGGTAGCATTGGCCTAGCAGAGAGTTACATGCAAGGTTATTTTGAAACTGATAATCTTTCAAATTTAATAGAGATTACTGCAAAAAATATAAAATTAATTTATAAGTTCTCAGGAATTTTAGATTTTTCTGCAATAAATTTTTTAAAAAATAAAATTATTAAAAATACCAAAAAAAGAAGTAAAGCAAATATTGCCAAACATTATGATCTAGGAAATGATTTCTTTTCCTTATGGCTTGATGAAACTTTAACTTATTCAAGTGCAATATTTGAGAATGATAACCAAAATTTGTCTGACGCTCAAAATAACAAATATCAAAAGTTAATTAATCTTCTAAAACCAAGAGATAACAGCAAAGTTTTAGAGATTGGTTGTGGATGGGGAGGATTTGCAGAATATTTAGGTAAAAACTATAATGTTAAATTAGATTGTATTACAATATCTAAAAAGCAATATGAATTTGCTAAAGAAAGAATTTATAAAATAGGTCTTAATGAAAAAATTAATATACAAATAAAAGATTATAGAGATTTAAAAGGAAAATATGATTCTATAGCATCAATTGAAATGATTGAGGCTGTTGGTCAGAATTATTTACAAAGCTACTTTAATACTATTAAAAAAAATCTTTCTATTAACGGTAATGCTGGAATACAAGCAATTACCATCGATGATAGTTTATTTGATAGATACAAAAATAAACAAGACTTTATTCAGAAATATATCTTTCCTGGTGGGTTTTTACCTTCAAAAAAAAGTTTGCATAAATACGCAGAAGATAATGGATTAAAATTTAATGGGTATAATTCGTATTCAAAACACTATTCCGATACTTTAATAATTTGGAGAAATGAGTTTAATAAAAAGTGGGACTTGATTAAAGAACAAGGATTTGATTTAAATTTTAAAAAAATGTGGGAATTTTATCTATCTTACTGTGAAGCAGGCTTTAAATCAAAAAATATAGATTTAATACAATTTTCTTTATGTAACAAATAAAAAAATGAAAATAATATTTGCATTAATTGTAACAATTTTATTAACTAGTTGTTCAGGAAATAATATGAAGCCAACAGATTTTAAAGATCAAAAACCAAGGTTAATTATAGAAGAATATATGTCAGGCAACGTAAAAGCTTGGGGAATTTTACAAAATAGATCGGGAAAGGTAACACGACAATTTTCTGCTGATCTTAATGGTACATGGGACGGTAAACAACTAATTTTAGATGAAAAGTTTATTTGGAATGATGGAGAAATCCAAACAAGACAATGGAAAATTGATAAAATTGACGAACATAATTATGAAGGTACAGCAGGAGATGTTGTGGGAACTGCTAAAGGCTATTCATATGGACCGGCATTTAAATTTGAGTATGTTTTGTTAGTTCCAGTAAAAGGCAGAGAAATGAAAATTACTTTTGATGACTGGATATTTATGCAAGATGAAAGAGTTGCAATTAACAGAGCAACAATGACTAAGTTTGGTATAAAAGTTGCTGAACTTACAGTTATGTTTGTTAAAGATTAATTTTTTTTTTGAAATTTTGTAAGTTTTTTCACTAAGTAAAAATAAATTTTACTTGGTAAAAGGCCAAACAACTTAAGGGTTAATGTAAGCTCTTTAGGAAAATGTATTTCAAAATTATTTTTATTTATTAAACCATCATAAATTTTATCAGCTGCAAATTCTGAAGTTTTTAAAAATGGCATTTTAAAATCATTTTTGTCTGTCATTGGTGTTTTAATAAAACCTGGGGAAACCAAACAAACTCTTACATTGTGCCTTCCAAAGTCGAAATATAAGCTCTCAGCTAGATTGTTTAAAGCAGATTTAGAAGGACCATATCCTGTCGAATTAGGTAAGCCTCTATATCCAGCAATTGAGGATACAATAGTAATTATACCGCCATTCTTATTTTTGAAGTACTCTTCAACAGCTTTAATGCTATTAACTGTTCCAAAGAAATTAACTTTAAAAACATTCTCTATTTGCTCAACATCTATATCCTTCTCTTTTTTTGGATTCCAAGTTCCAGTAGAAAAAAAACAGATGTCCACATCCCCATAATGACTTTTAATCTGTTCAAATACTTCTTTACATTTTACTTGATCAGTAACGTCTAATGGAAAAGATTTAATATTTTCATGAGATTCGGATATTTCTTTTAAAATATTTTCTCTTCTAGCAGAGATTGCAACACTCCAGTTCTCATTCGCAAATTTTAATGCTAAAGCTTTACCAATCCCGCTGCTTGCACCAGTTATCCATATTACTTTTTTCATGATTTAAAACTATAACATATTTACATAGTTATATTTATGAATAAATTAAATTTATAATATTTATATATGGATGATGTTGTAATTATTGGAGGTGGCATAATTGGAGCAGCAAGTGCTTATTTCTTATCGAAAGAAGGAAGAAAAGTAAAAGTTATAGAAAGAGACCCAACATACAAAAATGCATCTTTCCCTCTATCACTTGGTGGTTTTAGAAGACAATTTTTTCAAAAAGAGAATATTTTGCTTGGTAAATTTGCTAGAGAATTTATTTACCAAATACCAGAATTGCTAAAAACGGATAAAAATCCTAACCCCACTGCAAGCATGGTCCCAAATGGATATTTATTAATGTTTGGACCTGAACATGCTGAAGAACAATACAGGGCATTAGAAAATCATAAAGCTTGTGAAGCAGGAACCAAAAATATTAAAGGCTCTGAATTAACAAAAATATTTCCGTATATAAATAACGAAGGAATTGAAACAGCAACTTTCACAGATAATAAAAGTGAAGGCTGGATTGATCCATTTATGTTTCATAGCGCCTTAAAAAGTAAGGCTATTGAACTTGGAGCAGAGTTTATTAAAGGTGAAGTAAAAAGTATTTCAGAAATAAAAGCTAAAACTATTATTTCGGCAGCTGGGTGTTGGACAAAAGAATTGTTAGATGACATTCCAGTAGTTCCACAAAAACATACTGTATTTAGAGTTAAGTGCCCAAAACATATTCCCGAAATGCCTTTAACCGGAGATTTAACAACAGGCGTTTATTGGAGACCAGAGGGAAAAGAATATTTAGCCGGATCACCTCATTCTGTATTTGATGCAAAAGATTTGGAGCCTGCATGGAATGATTTCGAAGAGTTAGTTTGGCCAGCTCTTGCAAAAAGAATTCCTGCATTTGAAGAATTAAAATTAACTGGTGGATGGGCAGGATATTATGACTGTAATAAATTAGATAATAATGCCGTTGTTGGTAAGCATCCTAAATATGAAAATGTTTATTTAGCATCAGGTTTTACCGGCAGAGGATTAATGCAAGCTCCAGGAATAGGCAGAGCATTAACTGAATTAATTACAACTGGATCATATCAAACAATTGATATTAGTGATTTTGCTGTTGAAAGAGTTTTAGATAATAAGGTTAGGCCTGAACCTTACGTTTTATAATATTATTAAGTACCACAAAAAGTTTTATATTTTTTATCGCTAACTGGAGCAGGGGATTGATAATCAATATTTTCTTTTGTTTTTTCATATGGTTTTTCTAATACATTAATTAATTTTTTTAATGGAGATAAATCATTGTTATTTGCAGATTCTAATACTTCTTCAACTTTATGATTTCTCGGAATAACTAAAGGATTAACTGACTTCATTAAACTTAAATACTTTTCAGGCGTATTATTATTCAGCTTTAATCTTTCCTTCCATCTATCTTTCCATGTAAGAAAGTTTTCATCATTATAGATTTTATTGTGTTGAAAATTTTCATCCATTAAAAAACAAAATGTATTTGTATAGTCAGCCTTATTTTTGTGCATCCAAGTTAATAAATCTATTATTAAAACTTGATCTTTTTGATCTTGACCAAATAAACCTAATTTATCCCTCATCATATTAATCCATTTAGTCTCATAACTTTTGTCGAAACTATTTATTGCCTCAGTAGCAATCTCAATTGCTTTATCTTTCTTTGGATCAATAAGAGATATTAAACATTCTGCAAATCTTGCTAAGTTCCATTTAGTGATACTAGGTTGGTTGAAATAAGCGTATCTCCCTAATTCATCTATTGAACTAAAAACAGTTTGTGGATCATAAGTATCCATAAAGGCACATGGGCCATAATCAATAGTTTCACCTGAGATAGACATGTTGTCTGTGTTCATAACACCATGGATAAAACCAACTCTCATCCAATTAACCACCAAGTCAATTTGAAGTTCAATTAAAACTTTTAATAAATCTAGTGCTTTATTTTTAGATTTTTTAATATTCGGATAATGACGATTTATTGTGTAATCAACTAAAGTTTTTAGTTCACTTTCATTATTTCTCATAGCAACATATTGAAATGTTCCAACTCTTAGATGGCTAGAAGCAACTCTGGTTAGTATGGCACCTTGTAATATATTTTCTCTTACTACATCTTCACCAGTTTTAACTACCGCCATACTTCTTGTTGTTGGTATATTTAAAGAATGCATTGCTTCACTAATTATATATTCCCTTAACATTGGCCCTAGCGCAGCTCTTCCGTCACCATTTCTTGAAAAAGGTGTTTGTCCTGATCCTTTAAATTGAATATCAAATCTTTCATTATTTTTTGATATATGCTCACCCATCAAAACTGCTCGGCCATCTCCAAGCATAGTGAAATGACCGAATTGATGACCTGCATAAGCTTGTGCAATAGATTTAGATCCTTCTGGGAGTGAATTTCCTGAAAATAAATTTGATAATTCTTTTTTGTTAACCAAAGAAAAATTTAGTCCTAATTGTTTTGATAAATTATCATTTAAAATAATTAATTCTGGTGATTTTACCGGAATAGGAGATGTGTTAGAAATAAAAGGATCAGGTAGCTTTGAATAAGTATTATCAAAGCGCCAACCAATGGTCATTTTAAATTAGCTTACTTCTGCTTGGTTTTCTTTTGGTTTAACTTCGGTTTTAAATTGATTTGATATTTTTTGGACTTCTACAGACGAAACTTTATATTCAGCACACATAGTTTCTTCATCTTTACCATGTCCAGTCACCATGTTAACCATATGTTCAGGAAAATGAAATGTTGTAAAAACAATTCCTTCTTTAACTTTATCAGTAACTTCTACTTTTAAAGCTACTTCACCACGGCCAGAATAAAGTCTACCAATATCACCAGTATTTAAATCTCTTTTCTTAGCATCTTTAGGATGTATTAATAATACATCTTCTGAAACAATATTAATATTACTAGTACGTCTCGTCATTGTAGCAGCATTATAATGTTGAAGAACTCTACTTGTAGTTAAAATTAGAGGATAATCTTTTTGATTAGTTTCAATTTCAGTGGACTCTTTAAAGTCAAAACTTTTTAGTCTACCTTTTCCAAGCTTAAATGTTTCTTTATGTAAAATTTGAGTATCAGTACCATCTTCCTGTACAGGCCATTGTAAACCAAGTTTTCCTAATCTTTCTCTTGTCACTCCTTTAAAAAATGGAACAACATCTGCTATTTCAGCCAATACTTGATCAGCATCGTAAGTTGGCTGGTCAAATCCTAATTTTTGCATCATATCAGTTACAATCACACCATCTGGCTTTGTTCCTGGTAGTGGTGGAACTGCTTTATTAACTCTTTGAATTCTTCTTTCAGTATTAGTGAATGTTCCATCTTTTTCTAAGAAAGTTGTTCCTGGTAATACTACAGTCGCAAGTTTTGCAGTTTCACTCATAAAAATTTCTTGAACTACTAATAACTCGAGAGAGTTCATGGCATCCACTACATGAGCGCTATTTGGATCTGTTTGGACAATGTCTTCTCCTATTATCCAAACCGCTTTAACTTCCTTGTTGATGGCTGCATCAAACATTTGAGGAATTTTTAACCCAGCTTTTGTTGGATGAACCACTCCATATTTTTCTGTATAAAAATTTTGATTTTTTTTATCTGAAACTTCAAAATATCCTGCTCCTTGGTGAGGCTGACATCCCATATCAGCAGCTCCTTGTACATTATTTTGTCCTCTTAAAGGGTTAACTCCAACTCCTTTTCTTCCAATATTTCCAGTTATCATCGCAAGATCAGCAATTAACATTACAGTTTTAGATCCTTGTTCTTGTTCAGTAACCCCAAGACCATGAAACTCCATTGAATTTTTCGCTGTAGCATAAGCAATAGCTGCCTCCTTAACAATTTGTTTATCCACACCCGCAACTTTTGCTAGTTGATCAACATCCTGTTTTTCAATTTCTTTTAAAAAATTATCAAAACCTTCGGTTCTATCTCTGACGAAGTCTTTATCATAAAGTTTTGATTTTATAATAAAATGCAACATCATATTTAATACAGCCACATTCGTTCCAGGTCTTAACTTAATATGATAATCAGCAAGTTTAGCAAGTTCAGTGGTAATAGGATCTAATACTATTAGTTTTTTACCTTTCATTACTTGTTGTTTAATTTTTGCACCTGTTACAGGGTGAGCATTTGTTGGATTAGCTCCAATAACCATAAATAAATCTGCATGGTAAATATCTTCTGTAGAATTTGTTGCCGCTCCAGTACCAAAAGTTTGTTGCATTCCCCAAGCTGTAGGTGAGTGACAAATTCTTGCACAACAATCAATATTATTAGTTCCAACTGCTGCTCTGATCATTTTCTGGAAAACATAATTTTCTTCATTAGTGCATCTAGCTGAAGAAATACCAGCAACTGCGTCAGGACCATTTGCTTTTACAATTCTATTTAATTCTTTTTTAATAAAGTCATATGCCTCATCCCATGATGCCTCTTCAAATTTGCCATTTCTTTTAATTAATGGAGTTTTTAATCTATCTGGGTGATCATAAAAACCAAATGCATATCTACCTTTAATACATGTGTGTCCCGCATTTACTTCTGTTTCTTTTGGAGTATCTATTGCAATAACTTTATTATCTTTAATTGAAGCTTCTAAGTTACAACCAACACCACAATAAGAACATGTAGTTCTTACTTTTTCATCAACGGCAACTGATTTTGATTGAAACACATCTGATATTGCATCTGTTGGACATGTATGAGCACACGCACCACATGACACACAAGATGAATCTCCAAACAACATATCGTTATCTGTTGTAATTTTAGATTCAAATCCTCTGCCGCTCATTGTTAATACAAATGAACCTTGAATTTCATCACAAGCTCTTACACACCTTCCACAATTAATACAATTATCTAGATTCATTCTCATATAATCATGAGAAGTATCTCTTGGAATACCTTTATGTTGTTTTGGACTATTATATCTATGATCAGATATTCCTAAGTCGTTAGCAACATCTTGAAGTTCGCAATTATTATTTACTTCACAAGTTCCACATTCCATTGGATGATCTGTTAAAACTAATTCAACAATATTTTTTCTTAGATCTGTTAAATTTTCATTATTGGTAAAAATATGTTGGTTTTCACCGACAGGAGTATGACAAGATGCTACAACTTTTGTTGGTCCATCTTTTTCCAAAGCAACTTCAACTGAACAAACTCGACAAGCTCCATAAGGAGCAAGATTAGGGTCGTCACATAAAGTTGGTACTTTTTTTTCTCCAAGATAACTTTTAACAAATTTTAAAATAGAAGTATGTTTAGAACCAATTTCATATGGTTTACCATCTATATATGCAATTTTTCTTTTTTCTGAGCTCATTAATTTTCTTTTATCATATCATTTTTCATTTCATCCCCAAAATACTTTAGTATATTCATTATAGGAGTAGGTATTGCCCCACATAAGGCGCATAAACAACCTTTTTTCATTGTTACTAACAATTCATTAAGTAGTTTTAGGGGGATTTTGGATGTTTTATTTTTTAACTGATCAAACATCTCTTTTCCTCTGTAAGAACCAAGTCTTCCAGGAAAACATTTTCCACATGATTCTTCTGCAGTGAATTCAAATAAATGATGAATATAATCAACCATAGGAAAATCTTTTGGTATACTTACTATACTTGCGTGGCCCAACATAAAACCAGCTGCTGTAAATTCCTGAAAATCAAGATTTAATTTTTCAACTTCTTTTATAGGTATCACTCCTCCTAAAGGCCCCCCAACTTGTAAAGCTTTTATCGGTTCTTTAAATCCTCCACCTATATCATATAAAACTTTTTTCATTGGCGTTCCCATTTCAATTTCATAAACACCTGGATTATTAAAAAAACTGTCGAGACAAACTAACTTTGTACCTGCTGATTTTTTATTTCCAATAGCAGAAAATTTTTCTGATCCATTTATTAGAATTCCAGTTGCTGCCGCAAGAGTTTCTACATTATTAACAACAGTAGGTTTTTTATATAATCCTTCGGTCACAGGGAAGGGAGGTCTGACATCAACTTCAGCTCTTCTACCTTCTATAGATGCGATCAATGCAGTTTCTTCTCCACATATATATGCCCCTTGACCAATACATATATTTAAATCAAAAGAAAACTTTGTTCCAAGAATATTATTTCCAAGCAAGCCTTCATTTTTTAATAAATTAATTGAAGCATTTAAGGCTTCAATTGATTTAGGATACTCACCCCTTATATATAAAACTCCTTCATCACTTCCAATAACATAGCCACAGATAATCATACCAAATATTACCTTTAAAGGTTGGTCTTCTAGTAAATATCTATCTGAATAAGCCCCAGAGTCACCTTCATCTGCATTACAAATAACATATTTTTTTTCTGATTTTGCTTTACTACAAAAGTCCCATTTCATTCCAGTCGGAAAACCAGCACCACCTCTACCAGTTAAATTTGAATCTAAAAGAGATTTAATTATTTCTTGTTTGTCAGCATTTATAAATTTTACTAAATGTTTTTTTAACTTATCAAGATCTGAAGTCTCATCATCCATTAAAAAACTTGTTGAAGCAAAGCTCTTTGAAAAAAATTTTTCTTGTTCTAAATCTTTACCTTTAATTATATCATCAATTTTATTTATATCGTTTCCAGCATAGTTTTGCCCATTATAATGGAAAGCATTATTTTCATAGCAGTATCCTAAACAAAACATTTCACCAACTTTGTCATCTCCAAGTTTATCTTTTAATTTTTTCTTTAATGGCTCTTGTGTTCCTGCACACATACATGCACTTCCATTACAAACAAAAGCTTTTTTCTCTCTATGAGCAGGTCTTAAAAATTCGTAGAAACTCTCAGCTCCATGTAAAGTAGAAACTCCCACATGATATTTATCTGCAATCTCTTTCATTCCTTCACCGTTTTTGGAATTTAAAGACCTTTCAGATAGTTTTTGAAATAAATTATCTTTTAAACCTATTCTTCCAGACAATTTGCTTATATTTTTTGACATATAGTTAAAATAAAACTCTTTCTTTGTTTGTATATATATTGAAACTATTTTTTTTTACAAAGCCTAATAATGTCATTTTAAACCTTTTAGCTAGATCTATAGCAAGACTCGTTGGCGCACCAACACCAGCCATAAGACCAATATTAGACATTAATCCTTTTTGAATTAATTCAAAATTTAATCTTCCTGAGCAAGCAATAAATTGAGAATGATTATCAATTAGTTTTTCTTTATGCGAGTGACCTATAAGTTTATCCAAAGCATTATGCCTTCCAACATCCTCTCTTGTTGCAATCACTTTTCCATTTTTATCGATCAAAGAACTTGCATGAATGCCACCTGTTTTAGAAAATTCAGATTGTTCGTTAGTTAGCAGTTCTGGAGATTTTAAAATAATTTCTTTTTTAATTTTAGGATAAGAGATATCTAATTTATTTTCTTTAATTACCTCAACTGTTTCAAGAGAGGTTTTTCCACAAACTCCACATGAAGAATTAGTTATAAAATTTCTTTTTATTTTTGCGATATCAATGTTTTTAGTATTATTTATAGTTGCAACTATTTTATTTTGAATATTAAAATCTCCTACTTTTTCTCCTATTTTTTCTATATTTTCTATATCAGAAAAATTTTCTATTATTCTTTCATTAAATAAAAAGCCAGATATTAAATCTTCATCATTTCCTGGCGTTCTCATTGTAATGGATAATTGTTCAGTTTCCCACTTTCCATCAACCTTATATTTAAGATTCATTTCAAGAGGTTCTTCTACCGAAACAGAATCTTTTATTTCTTCTGTAGATTTTCCTTTTAACTTTACAACACTATATTTAATATCCATTTACAAAGGGTATTTTTTTTTTAAAATCAATCGATTTAAAGCTACTCCAAAAATTAAAACAATAATAGTACCTGAAATAATTGGATTTATTATATAATCTAAAGATACACTACCCATTATTACAATTATGGGATTACCACCCGCTGGGGGATGAGTTATATTTAACATAATCATCAAAGCCACACCCGCTCCGACCGCTATGGGTAAATTAATATATAAAGGCAAAGGAATAAAATAAAGAACAAACAGACCAGCCAAAGATGTTGCTAGATGACCAAAAAAAATATTTTTTGGTTGTGCAAATGGACTTTCAGGATATCCATAAAGTAAAACCATTGTAGAGCCAAAAGAAGCAATTAAAAAAATTCCAAATTCTGTTTTATATGTAAGAAGAGTTAATACACCAATTGTAATTGCAGAAAACAAACCAGCAATTAAAGCTTTTATAATAAGTGAATTTTTCATTTTATAATTTTAATGCTTTTGAAACTGCTTTAAAAGGTAATAACAAACAATCTTTTCTAGCAATATTTTTTTTATCAAAAATTTTTTTAAAAATTTTCCATTCTTTTGGGATATTTACAAGATTGTCTTCAAAAAAAGTTTCAATTACATTTAATAAACTTTTAATACTTTCGACTGGTTTATTAATTGAATTACTTGACAAAAGACTCACTGAGGCCTGACAATAAACACAAGATTTGCACTGATATCCAAAGTCTACAATTTTATTTTCCTTAACTTTTAAGCTTATTTCCATTTGATCTCCACAAATAGCGTTTTTGTGTGTCGCTTTATGAGTGTGGTCTTTAATTACTTTGTTATTTTCAGTATTTGACGCAATTTGTAAAATTTTAAGATCCATTTTAAATTCTTTTAATAAACAATTAATAATTTATATTTCTTTTAATGATTGAAAACAACATTCTAGGTATAATTCTAGCAGGGGGCAAATCAAGTAGATTTGGCGAAGATAAATCAATTGCAAAATTAGGTGATAAAACTTTATTAGATCACACTATAAATAAAATAGAAAATGAATTTACTGAAATATTGCTGATTTCAAATAATAAAGAATTCAATTTTAAAAATAATAAAATTCATCTTGTAGAAGATTGTATAGAAGGGCAGCTTGGACCATTGGTAGGTATACTCACAGCGATGAAATGGGTTATAAAAAATAAAAAAAACTATAAATGGATAGCATCGTTTCCTTGTGACACACCTTTTTTTGATATTAAATTAATAAGTGAATTAAAAAATAAAGTTAAACAAACATCAAAAAAACTTATTTTTTTAAATAGTAATAAAAAAAGACATAATATTTTTGGTTTATGGTCAATGGATTTAATTGAAATATTAGAAAAAGATATAAAAAATAGCTTTAGAAAAGTAGAGTTATGGGCTGATAAGATTGGTTATGAAAATATTAATATAAACGAAGAAAAATTTGATAGATTTTTAAATATAAATACTAAAAAAAGATTTAGAAAAAGCAAAAGAAAATTTAGATAAGATTTAAAATGATACATTATAAAAAAGCACTTTTAGAACTAAAAAAAAATAAATTAAAAATATATTCAGAAAAAGTTTCAGCTGAGGAATCGATTAATAGAATTTCAGCAGTTAATTTAAATTCACCTAACAATTATCCCGCAGCAAACAATACAGCGTTTGATGGATTTGCGATTAATTCAAAAGAGACCAAGAATCTTAGTAAAAAAAAATCTTTAAAATTTAAAATTATAAAAACTTTAGCTGCAGGAGATAATCCAAATATTAAAAAAATACCTAAATTTTCAGTAATTGAGGTGATGACAGGAGCTATAATAAAAAAACCATTTGATACTATAATTCCTGTAGAACAGGCACAATTTTTTCCAAGCAGAACAAAACCAAAGTATTTAATTATAAATAAAAAAATAAAAAAAAATAATTTTATAAGATTCTTGGGATCGGATTTTAAAAAGAGTGAAATTGTAATTAAAAGAGGAGAAATTATAAATTCTCAACATATTTTAGCATTTAAAACTTTAGGGATAAAAAATATAATGGTGAAAAAAAAACCAAATATAGTTTTTTACACAACTGGAAATGAAATATCTAATAGTAGAAAGTTACCCAACTGGAAAGTTAGAAATTCAAATAGTTACTATCTAAAATCTCTTTTAAAAAATTTACCTTTTAATTTTGTAGAAAAGAAAATTTTAAGAGATAATGATCTAAATAAATTTCAAAATGAAATTAAACAAAACTTAAAATCAAGAAATGACCTAATCTTAACATCGGGCGCAGTATCAGCAGGTAAATTTGATTTTGTTCCTATGATTATTAAAAAATTTAAATCAAAGTATTCTTTTAAAGGTGCTTACATACGCCCTGGAAAACCACTAATGTTTGCTAAATTTATAAACAATAAAGCTTTTTTTGGATTACCCGGAAATCCAATTTCTTCTGCAGCATGTTTTAGGTTTTTTGTATTACCATATTTGTTTTTTTCTACCGAGGTAAATGAAAATAAACCTATAAATACTAGGCTTAAAACACAGTTTAAAAAGAAAAAAAATTTTACTAGATTTATTAAAGGCCAAATATCATTTTCAAAGAAAGGTATAGCAGAGTTTAAAGTTCAAAAAGGACAAGAGTCATTTAGAATTAAACCATTTACCAAGTCAAATGCATGGGGATTATTTCCTAACGGAAAAGCTAATTTCAAAAAAAATGATTATATTAAGTGTTATACACTCACAGGTATAAATTAAATTTATATTAATTAATCAAATTTTGTTGTGGATTTAATTAATAGGTATTAATAATCCAAAATGGAAAAATTAAAGAATCCTCAACTTGCTATACCAGTAGTTCTAATGGCTGGTATTTTTTGGTCATTTGGTCCTTATGTCGTTCGTAATATTGATGAAGCTAACACAGTTCCTTGGCAATATTTATTTACGAGAGGAATGGTAATATTTATTTTGCTTAATCTTTACTTGTATATGGAAGAAGGAATAGAATTTATCAGTAATTATAAAAAAATAGGTGTTTCTGGTATTATAGGTAGTTGTGGATTAGCAGCAGCAATGATTACTTTTATTTGGTCAATAACAAATACATCAGCAGCAATAACCCTTCTGTGTCTTGCTGCAATGCCATTTATTACAGCTTTATTAGGTTTTTTATTTTTAAAAGAAACAATATCTATAAATGTCTGGGCAGCTATTGGGATCGCTACTATTGGAATTATAATAATGGCAATAGGAAAT
>CACDXO010000002.1 GCA_902556825.1 uncultured Pelagibacteraceae bacterium | reverse complement strand
ATGGTTTGAAGTTTTTTTATTAATTAAGTTAGGCTGAATTCCTTTTAAATAAATTGCGGTTAAACTTCCAAAAATTATAAAAACTATCAGATTTATAAATAAAAATTTTTTAAGAATAGAAATATTTTTTATGAAACTACTTAACATTAACTTACATTCCAACGATAACCGCTTCCATATCTGGTCTCTATAGCTGAAAAATTATTATCTACTTTTTTAAATTTTTTTCTAATTCTCTTTACGTGACTATCTATTGTTCTATCTTCAATATCAGTATCTTCTCTATAAGCAATATCCATTAATTGTGATCTTTCTTTAATAATGCCTGGTCTTTTTGCGAGTTCTTGAACAATTAAAAATTCTGTTGTTGTAAGTTTGTCTGGCAATTGTTTTCCATCCCACTCACATTCAAGCTGGGAAGGATCTAGCCTTAACTTTCCATGATTGATTACATTTTTTGTTTCTTCAATATTACTTGGATTCTTTTTTCTTAATTGTAATCTTATTCTTTCAATAAGTACCTTAATTGAAAATCCACCAGATTTTTTTATAAAATCATCTGCACCTAGTTTTAATCCTAATAGCTCATCTATTTCATCATCTTTGGATGTTAAAAAAATTACAGGTAAAGAAGTTTTTTTTCTTAATTTTTTTAGCAATTCCTCGCCATCCATCTTAGGCATTTTTATATCTATAACAGCTAAATCAGGTGGTGTTCTTGTAAGACCAACTAGAGCACTTTCACCATCTAGATAAGTTTGAATTTTAAAACCTTCTTTTTCTAAAGCTATGCTTAAACTTGTAAGTATGTTTCTATCATCATCAATTAATGCGATTGTTTCTTTCATAAACTATCTAAAAATACTAAATTGTTCTAATTTGGGCAATACTTCAAAATTAATGTAGATCTCCCCAATTATTACCAACATTAATATCGACTAACAACGGTATTGAAAAAGAGTGTAGATTACTGTTTTTAACACTAGACATTTCTTCCTGAATAATTTGAGAGTATGTTTTTATATCGTCTTTATGAACTTCAAAAATTAATTCGTCATGTATTTGCAATAATATTTTACATTTTAGTTCTTTAATTTCATCTAATTTTTTACTCACCCTTATCATCGCCATTCTCATTATTTCAGAAGCTGATCCTTGAATAGGTGCATTAATTGCTGCTCTCTCCTGAAAATTCCTTATATTAAAATTTTTATCATTAATTCCTGTGATATGAGTTCTTCTTCCAAAAATATTACTTACATATCCGCTCTTTCTACAAAATTTGATTGTGGATTCCATATAGTCTTTTATTTCTGGAAATTTTAAAAAATATGAATTTAGAAATTCTTCTGCTTCAATATTAGAAACACCAATTTGTTTTGCTAGCCCATATTGTGAAATACCATAAATTATTCCAAAGTTTATTGCTTTTGCTTTCCTTCTCATATCAGAGTCAACTTTAGTAATATTGGTATTAAAAACTTGACTTGCGGTAAGTGAATGAATGTCTTCTTTATTTTTGAATGCTTTCTTTAACTCTTTTACATCTGCAAGATCTGCTAAGATTCGCATTTCAATCTGATTATAATCTGCTGAAATTAATTTATTATTTTTTTCTGCTACAAAAGCTCTCCTAATCTCTTTTCCATCTTCAGATTTTATTGGAATATTTTGTAAGTTTGGATCACTTGAAGCCAGTCTACCTGTAGAAGTTGCCGCTAATAAAAATGATGTATGAACCCTTTTTGTTTTAAAGTTTATATGACCTTGTAAAGAATCTGAATAAGTATTTTTAAGTTTTGTTACTTGTCTCCAATCTAAAACTAATTTTGGAAGTTCATGACCTTTAAAAGCAAGATCTTCTAATACCTGTGCACTAGTAGCATAACTACCTTTTTTTGTTTTTTTTAATGATGAAATTTTCATTTCATTATACATGACTTCTCCAAGCTGTTTTGTAGAACCAATTTTAAATTCTTTTTTTGCAATTTTGTAAATTTCTTTTTCTAAACTACTAATTTTTTTTTCAAATTTATTGGAAAGAACTTGGAGAAATTTTTGATCTACTTTAACACCATAAATTTCCATTAGTGCCAAAATTTTTATTAATGGTTTTTCAAAAACTTCATAAATATTTAGCAGTTTTTCTAATTTTATATTTTTAGAAAAAATTTTATATAATCTGTAAGTTATATCTGCATCTTCGGCGGCATAATCTTTAGCTTTATCAATTTTTACTTCGCTAAAATTAATCTGTTTCTTTCCAGTTCCTACAAGATCTTTGAAAGCTATGGTTTTGTGATCCAAGTGAATTTCTGAGAGTAAATCCATATTGTGTCTATTTTTACCAGCATCCAAAACGTATGACATTAACATTGTATCTTCTATTGCATTCATATTTATTCCTCTATGATGAAAAATTATATAATCAAATTTAATATTTTGGCCTATTTTCTTTATACTTTTATCTTCTAAAATTGGCTTAATTTTTTTAATAACTTTTTTTTCTTCAAGATTTTTGCCTTCAGTATGTCCTATGGGAATGTAACAAGCATTGCCAATTTTTGTAGAAAAAGATATGCCAACTAACTTTGCTTGATGAGGGTCTAAAGAGTTAGTCTCGGTATCAACAGCAATCTCTCCATTTTCCTCAGCATCATTTATCCATTTATCTATGTCCTCTTCTTTTTTTATTAACTCATAATTTTTATTAGAAATTTTATAGTTTTTTTCTTCTTTAATAATATCTTTTGTCTTGTTTGAAAATTCTATTTCACCGTAAGCTGAAATAACAGAACTCAATAACCTATTAAATTCCATCTCTCTAAGAAAACTATATAATTTATTTTTATCTATTTCTTTTAACTCAAATTCTGAAATATTATTTTTTACTGGAACATCTTTTTTAAGTGTAACTAATTTTTTACTAACAATTGCTTTATCTTTATTTTGAATTAAAGTTTCTCTTCTTTTATTTTGTTTTATCTTATCTGCATTTTTTAATAAGTTTTCCAAGTTTCCATATTGATTAATTAATTCTGCAGCAGTTTTTACTCCTATTCCTGGAACTCCAGGAACATTATCACTGCTGTCTCCTGCTAAAGCTTGTACATCAATTACTTTGTCTGGGTTTACTCCAAATTTATTATTTACATCCTCATTTGAAATAAACTTATTTTTCATTGGATCATAAATTCGGATATTTTTTTTATATAATTGCATTAAATCTTTATCAGATGAAACAATTGTTGCTTTTGCACCTTCTTTTAAAATTTGTTCTACGTACGTTGCAATAAGATCATCTGCTTCATAATTGATTAATTCTATTGATGGTAAATTAAATGCTTTAACTGATTTTCTAATAAATTCAAACTGAGGTATTAGATCGTCTGGTGCATCAGATCTATTTGCCTTATAATCTGAATAAATTTCATTTCTAAAATTCTTTCTTGCTGAGTCAAAGATTACTGCAAAATGAGTTGGCTTATCTTTGTTTTCAAACGATTTGGAGTCTTCTAGTAACTTAAACAACATGCTGCAAAATCCACTTACAGCTCCTGTTGGCATTCCATCACTTTTTCTAGATAGAGGAGGAAGAGCATAGTAAGCTCTAAATATATATCCAGAACCATCTATAAGATAAAAATGATCCGTATTTTTTATTTTAGTCATAAAATAATGTTATCTTAATTTATACTAATGTTATAAATGTATAACGATAGATGAACAAAAAAAATGTCTTATATGTAAAAAATTTAAATAAAACTTACTCAAAAAATAGTTCAAAACCAGTACAGGCCATTAAAAATTTAAACTTAGAAGTGAATGAAGGAGAAATATTTGGTTTATTAGGTCCTAATGGTGCAGGAAAAAGTACCTTTATAAATATTTTAGCTGGTTTAACAATAAAGACATCTGGAGAAGTAAATGTTTGGGGGTTTAATTTAGATATAAACCCTAGACAAGTTAGGGCATCTATAGGAATTGTTCCTCAAGAAGTTAATGTAGATCCATTTTTTACACCATGGAATATTTTAGAACTTCAGGCAGGAATGTATGGAATTAAAAAAAAAGATAGAATTACTGAAACTATTTTAAAGTTAGTATCTTTAGAAAAAGAATCTAAAAGTTATACTAGGGCTTTATCTGGTGGAATGAAAAGACGCTTATTAGTTGCTAAAGCATTAGTTCATAAACCACCAATAATTATTTTAGATGAACCAACTGCTGGTGTTGATGTAGAATTGAGAAGTAACCTTTGGGAAAATGTAAAACAACTTAATAAGCAAGGTGTAACCATAATTTTGACTACTCATTATTTAAATGAAGCTGAGCAAATGTGTGATCGAATTGGCATTTTGAATAAAGGTAGCTTGGTTGCTTTAGATACTACAAAAAATTTATTAAAAAAAATACAAACAAAAATTGTAAGATTTGCAGTAGATAAGAACGTTAATATTAATAATAATTCTTTAAAATCTCTAAATGTATTATCAAACGAAAACAATGAACTTGTTGTGTCATATGAGAAAAGTGCTTTAAATATGAGTGAAATAATAAATTTTATAAATGAACAAAAAATTAAATTATTAGATATTTCTACGGATGATGGTGATTTAGAAGATGTATTTTTAAGACTAACAAAAAACTAGATATTCCTGTTCAAAAATAGTATTATATATTAATGGAAGCAGTTAAATCTCAAAACTTAAAAATACTAAAATATATTTTAATAATATTTGTAGGTTCTGTTCTTTTAACCATATCATCAAAAATTAAAATTCCTTTTTATCCAGTCCCAATGACAATGCAAACTTTTGTAGTACTTTTTTTAGGCATGTCCTTTGGTTATAAAATAGGCTTAGCAACTGTCAGTCTATATTTATTTGAGGGTATTATTGGATTTCCAGTTTTTTCTAATTCTCCTGAAAAAGGTGTTGGTTTAGTTTATTTCACCGGCCCAACAATGGGATATTTAATAGGTTTTTTATTTGCAGTCTTTTTAGCTGGATACTTCAATTATAAAGGAAACATATTAAGCAATTTTGTTAAATTATTAATTTCTGTTTCTACAATTTATATTTTGGGAGTTTTTTGGCTAGGAACTTTAATAGGTTGGGACAAACCAATAATACAGCTAGGAGTAGCTCCTTTCTTGTTAGCAGAATTATTTAAAATTATTATTTTAACTTTAATCTCAAAAAATATTTTTAAATTAAGAAAATTTATTTAGGAGATCTTTTAGAAAGAATTCTTTGTAAAGTTCTTCTGTGCATTTTAAGTCTTCTTGCTGTTTCTGAAACATTTCTATTACAAAGTTCAAATACACGATGAATATGCTCCCATTTTACTCTATCTGCTGACATTGGGTTATCTGGTGGAGCAGCTTTTTTATTGGGATCTGCCAATAAGGCTCTTTCTACATCATCAGCATCTGCTGGTTTAGATAAATAATCTATGGCTCCTTGCTTTATAGCTGCCACAGCAGTTGGTATGTTTCCGTAACCAGTTAACATTACAACCCTGCTTTTTGAATTAGAGTTTTGAATTTCTTTTACAACCTCAAGTCCGTTTCCATCATTCAACCTTAAATCAACAACTGCAAATGCTGGCTTTTCTTGCTTAACACAATTAATACCCCTTTTTACACCCTCGGCTTGAGAAACCTTAAATCCTTTTTTTTCCATGGCTCTTGCCAATCTCTCCCTAAATGGATTGTCGTCATCAACTATGAGTAGTGATTTATCCTCTGATTCACTTATATTTTTAATATTTTCTGATTTAGTCATAATTTTTATATGGCAATTAAAAAATTAATTTCAATAGCATTATTTACTTTACATTAGTGTCCATATCCCATAAATGCTGGATTTATGAAAGCTGCATAGCTGATATGCAGATTTTTTTTGTTAAATTTTTTTTGAGGGGCTTATATGCAAAAATTTAAAACAGTTGAGGAATTAGTAAATCAACTGAAACCAAATGAACCGGTATATTGTATAAGAAAAAAGTCTATACAATTATCGTCAAAGTTTTTTCTAAATAAATTTCCTGGAGATGTTTTGTACGCTGTAAAAACAAATCCCCATCCATTAGTTTTAAAAACTATTGTTGAAAGTGGTATCGATAACTTTGATGTAGCTTCAATTAATGAGATTAAAACTATAAAAAATATTAGTAAATCAGCCAAGTGCTCTTTTATGCATACAGTAAAAAGTAGAGAAAGCATCAAAGAATCATATTTTAAATATGGTGTAAGAGCATATTCACTAGACTCAAAGGATGAGTTAATCAAAATTTTAGAAAGCACAAATAATGCAAAAGATCTTGAATTATTTGTCAGAATTTCAGTTTCTAATGAGCATGCTGAAATTGATTTGTCTAAAAAATTTGGAGCTATCCAATCAGAAGCTATAGGTCTGCTTAGATTAACAAAACAATATGCAAAAAAAATAGGATTAAGTTTTCATGTAGGCTCACAATGTATGCATCCTATTTCTTATTCAAAAGGAATATCTGAAATTGGAAATATAATTAAACGTACAAAAATCGTTCCGGACTTCATTAATGTAGGCGGTGGTTTCCCCACAATTTATCCCGATTTAATTCCTCAATCTATTGAAAGCTATTTTAAAGAAATTAAAGATGCCTTGGAAAATTTAAAACTAAAAAAATTACCTAAAATAATTTGTGAGCCAGGTAGAGCAATTGTTGCAGAAAGTGGTTCAACAATAGTTAGAGTAAATTTAAGAAAAAAACAAAAACTTTATATAAACGATGGAACATATGGATCACTATTTGATGCAGGGTTTCCTAATATTGTCTATCCATCAAAATTAATTACTAACGGAAGAATTATTTCAAAAAAATTAACTTCTTTTGATTTTTATGGTCCAACCTGTGATAGCATGGATTATATGAAAGGACCTTTTATCTTGCCAAACAATATTAAGGAAAATGATTATATTGAGCTTGGACAGCTTGGCGCTTATGGTCTAACATTTAGAACAGATTTTAATGGCCTATACTCAGACAATATAATTGAAGTAGAAGATAGTCCAATAATGACTTTGTATAACAAAGAAATTGAAAAAAAATTTCTTGTTGCTTAAATGTCAGATAAAAAAAATTTAGGACATAACAGTAAAAAAGATTTTCTAAACTCTCCAGTCGAACACATTGATATAACCTCATTTGATGCAAGAAAAATAATTGAATCAATGAAAAAAATGTCTTTTGTTTCAAGAGAAACTGCAAATGCCGCACATATATTTAATGATATGATTAAAGACAAAGAATGTACTATTTTTTTAACTCTAGCTGGATCTACTTCTGCTGCTGGATGCATGCATATTTATAGAGATATGATTAAATATAATATGGTTGATGCGATAGTTGCTACAGGTGCATCAATTATTGATATGGATTTTTTTGAAGCTCTTGGATTTAAACATTATCAAGGTTCGCAATTTCAAGATGATACTGAGCTAAGAAAAAATTATATTGATAGAATTTATGATACTTACATCGATGAAGATGAACTACAAATGTGTGATAAAACAATATGTGAAATAGCAGATAATCTAGAACCAAGAAGTTATACTTCAAGAGAGTTTATTAGTGAAATTGGAAAATATTTAAAAAATAATGCAAAAAAGAAAGGTTCGTTAATTGAAACTGCGTATGACAATAATGTTCCAATTTTCTGTCCAGCTTTTACAGATTCAAGTGCTGGATTTGGATTAGTAATGCATCAAGAAAAAAATCCTAAAAAACATATCACAATAGATTCGGTTAGAGAGTTTCGTGAACTAACTGAAATTAAAATTAGATCAAAAGGATCTGGATTGTTTATGATTGGTGGAGGTGTGCCAAAAAACTTTATTCAAGATACAGTAATTTGTGCTGAACTTTTAGGAAAAGAAGTAGATATGCATAAGTATGCTGTTCAAATAACAGTTGCTGATTCAAGAGATGGGGCGTGCAGTAGTTCTACCTTAAAAGAAGCAAGTTCATGGGGCAAAGTTGATGTAACAAAAGAACAAATGGTTTTTGCTGAAGCAACTAGTGTTCTTCCCTTAATAGCAAGTGATGCTTATCACCATGGTGATTGGAAGATCAGAACTAGGAAAAATTTTTCAAAAATATTCGGATAAAAATTGAATTTCTTATCAAACAAAAATGGCTTTCTTGGAATTGACAACAAGTTCAAAATTAAAGAAAAAGCTATTGTTGTTCCATTTGGCTTAGAAAAAACAGTTAGTTACGGTGGTGGAACTAAAAATGGCCCAAAAGAAATTATTAAAGCCTCACATCAAGTTGAATTATATGATGAAGAATTAAACTGTGAACCTTACAAAAAAATTGGAATTAAAACATTAAAACCATTCAAAATAGATAAAAATATAAATAAAGCGTTAAATAAAATGTCAAAAATAAATGAAGAAATTTTAAATAAGAAAATTTTTCCATTAACTCTTGGAGGTGAACACTCAATAACACCTGGTTGTATAGCTCCATTCGCAAAGAAATATAAAAAGTTATGCTTATTACACTTTGATGCACATGCTGATTTAAGGGAAAGTTATAATGGAGAAAAATTTTCACATGCATCAGCAATTAAAAGATGTTTGGATTATAAAAATGTTTCTGTAATTTCTTTTGGTATAAGAAATATATCTAGGAGTGAAATACCTTATTTGAAAAAAAATTCCTCTAGAATTAATATTTTTTGGGCAAAAGATAAGAAAAAATGGAATTTAAATAAATTCAAAAAAATGATTAAAAATAGAACAGTTTATTTAACTTTTGATGTAGATGGATTTGATTCAAGTATCATGCCTGCAACTGGCACGCCTGAACCAGGTGGTATTTTTTGGGACGAAACTTTAGAAATAATAAAGATAGCTATAAAAAATTCAAATATTGTTGGTGCAGACATAAATGAACTTGCTCCAATTAAAGGATTTAATTCATACAACTTTTTAGTAGCAAAATTAGCTTATAAGATTTTATCCTATAAATTTTTATTCAAATAATCGTTAAATTGTTTTAACTTGCCCTAGCATCAATCTAAATGGAATTAGCATTACTAGAGCAACAAAAATTTTAACTGCCAAATCTCCTAATGATAAAGTAAACCAAGGTATTCCAGTTGCATAAAAAGATATTGAGAAAAATAAAAAAGTATCAACAGTAGATCCAATTAAAGAAGATGTTAGAGGAGCTACAAACCATTTTTTTCTTCTAAGTTGATCGAAAATTTGAACATCAAGCAATTGAGCAACTATAAAAGCTGTACCTGAACCAATTGCGATTCTTATTGAAATTAAATCTGCAAAATTTGTAGAAAATAAAAGCGTGAAACAAATACCAACAGCAAAACCTATATATACAATTTTTTTTGCATATGTTTTTCCATAAAATCTATTGGAAATATCGGTTATTAAAAAAGCTATCGGATAACTAAAAGCTCCATAAGTTAATATTTCATTGAAACCAAAATAATTAATTGGAAACTGAACTAAATAGTTGGATGTTAAAACAACCACTCCCATTAAAAATGAAAGTGTTATAAAAACTCTATTCATTAAGCAGATTTACTAAGTAATGATTTTTTTAATTTTTTTAATCTAGGAGATAAATTTCCTGATTTAGCACTTTTAATAAATTGGTCAAAACTACCTTTTTTATCTACGGTTCTAACACCCGCATTAGATACAGTTAATTTTAAGCTTTTATTTAAAACAATGCTCTTAAATCTTACTTTCTTAAGATTAGGTAAAAATCTTCTTTTAGTCTTATTATTGGCATGACTAACCTTGTGTCCTTTAAGAGGAATTTTTCCAGTGAGTTCACATTTTTTAGACATAAAATTTATGACTGTATAGGTGTTCTAAAGTTACCAGTCAAGATCAATTTTTACTTCCTACTATATCAGATATATTTTTAACTCCTTCTTTATCTAAAATATTTATTAATTCTTGACTTATTTTTAAAGCAATGCTCGGACCTTGATAAATCATACCGGTATAAAGTTGGATTAAACTAGCTCCACTAATTATTTTCTGATAAGCACTCTGACCAGAATCAACTCCTCCTACGCCGATGATTTTTACCTTGTTTTTTAAAATTTTGTAAAATTTATTAATTAATTCATTTGATCTTTTTTCTAAAGGTTTTCCTGACAAACCTCCTTTTTCTAATTTATTAATATTAGATAAATTTTCTCTGTTTTTATCAGTTGTATTTGAAACTATTAATGCTTCAACGTTATATTTCAAAAGTAAATTTGAGATTGTATTAATATTTTGATCTTCTATATCTGGTGATATTTTTACTATGATGGGTACTGAAGTTTTTAATATTTTTTTTTCTTTTTCAATTAAATTTAATAGTTCATTCAACTCATCTTCATTATGAAAACTTCTCAAATTTTCAGTATTGGGAGAAGATATATTTATAGTCAAGTAATCTGCAAGATTGTAAAATTTACGTAAACCAATTAAGTAATCTTCCATTCTATTATTTGTATCTTTATTTGGCCCTATGTTTATTCCAAATAAGCCTATGGGAGAATTTGAAATAATTCTAGATTTAACTTTTTCAGAACCTGAATTATTGAATCCAAGTCTATTTATTAATGCCATGTCCTCTTCAAGACGAAATATTCTTGGTTTAGGGTTTCCATATTGACCAATTGGAGTCACTGTTCCAACCTCAACAAATCCAAAGCCTAATTTAAATAAAGGATTGTATACTTCAGCATCTTTATCAAATCCAGCTGCTATACCTATTGGATTTGGAATTGTTTTTCCAAAAATTTCTGTTTGAATTGATTTGTTATTTTTAATTTTATTTAGAGAGACAAGATTAAATTTTAGAGCCTTAATGGCTAAATCGTGTGCTTTTTCTGGATCTAATTTAAATATTAATGACCTTATTTTTGAAAACATCAGTTAATTTTATCTTTTATTAATTGTTGTGTCTCCTTAACACCAAAAAAACTAATAAAAAAACCCATTCTTGGTCCATTTTCATCACCAAAAACTACCTCGTAGATCAGTCTAAACCAATCTCTCAGATTTTCTTTATAACCATTTTCTTTTCCAACTGTATAAATTTCTGTTTGAATATCCTCTGGTTGCATTTCATCATTACATTTTTCTAACATTATAATTAATGCTTCTAGTGCTTTCCTTTCATCAGAATTAGGTTTTTTATATTTTTTATTTTTTTTAATTACATCATTGAAATATTTAATTGCATACTCAATTAATTTGTCAAAAATTGGATGATCTTTTTCTAAAATATTTGATTTGTATTTTTTAACAAATTTCCATAAAAGTTCTTTTGAATTGGCGTTGCTAGCTTCAACCAGGTTGAGAAGCATAGAAAAAGTCATAATTGTATTTTCTTTTGGAATCGTACCATTATGAACATGCCAGACAGGATTTAATAACATTTGTAGTTCATTTTGATTTTTTCCCTTCTCAATAAAATCTAAATACTCATCCACAGCTTTAGGAACAATTTCTCTATATAATTTTTTTGCTCTTTTTGGGTTTTGATACATAAATAAAGATAGGCTTTCTGGAGAAGCATATTGCAACCATTCATCAATTGTTATTCCGTTACCTTTTGATTTAGAAATTTTTTCTCCTTTTTCATCAAGAAAGAGCTCATAAGCAAAACCTGAAGGGTTAGTTTTTCCTAATATTTTTATAATTTTTGTAGATAGGATGGCACTTTCAATTAAATCTTTACCATACATTTCAAAATCTACATCTAAAGCATACCATCTCATTGCCCAATCTACCTTCCATTGAAGCTTACAATTTCCATCCAAAATACTCTTTTCTATTTTTTTTCCGTTATTATCAAAAATAATTTTTGAATTTTTATCATCTATCTCTAAAACTGGAATTTCTAGAACAACACCAGAATCTGGGCAAATTGGTAAAAATGGGGAATAAGTTTTTTGCCTTTCTTTGCCTAATGTTGGAATAATTATATTCATTATATCTTTATATTTTTTTAGAATTAATTTTAATGTTTCATTAAAAAAACCAGACTTATAAAGTTCTGTTGAACTTTTAAAAGTATATTTAAAATTAAAGTTGTTTAAAAAGTTTTTTAACATTTCGTTATTATGTTCTCCAAAACTATTAAACTTTTTAAAAGGATCTGGCACGACTGTTAAAGGTTTGTGTAAATTATTTTCCAAAAGATCCTTATTTGGAATATTTTCTGGAACCTTTCTAAGACCATCCATATCATCAGAAAATGTAATTATTTCTTTAGGTAGATCTGTTAACTTATTCAATGCATTAACAAGCATTGAGGTTCTGGCAACTTCACCAAAAGTACCAATGTGAGGAAGGCCACTTGGCCCATAACCAGTTTGTAAAATTATTTTACCCTTTTGATCTATATATTTTTTTCTTTCGTGGAGAATTTTTTTAGCCTCGACAAAAGGCCAAGCATTAGTTTTTTCTATGTTTGCTTTATCAATCACAGTTTAAATACAAAAATAACTCATAAAATTCGTGGTTTTAATAATTCTTATAGAGTTGAAATTTATTTACCATAAAATAATGTCCATTCAAAATGTCGAATTATAAAACTGTGTTTTTTACACTCGGAGTATTACAAGTAATTTTGGGATTAGCCATGATTATCCCAATAATTATTCAGTTTATATATAGTGAGTTGGACTCTTCATTTATCAGCTCTGGAATTATTACGATTATTTTTGGTATTTTATTTTTTTTATCAAACCTGGATCACGATAAAAAGTTAAATTTACCCCAAGCTTTTCTATTAACTGCGCTCTCATGGTTAAGTATAGCTGTTTTTGGCTCTCTGCCATTTGTATTTTCTGATTTAAATTTAAATATAACTGACGCTTTTTTTGAAAGTATGTCTGGTATTACAACCACTGGTTCAACTGTAATAGTTAATTTAGAAATTGCTCCAAAAAGCATATTGCTCTGGCGTGCCCTTCTTCAATGGCTGGGAGGAATAGGAATAATTGTAATGGCAATTACACTTATGCCAATAATGAATGTTGGGGGAATGCAGTTATTTAAAATATCAAGCAACGATAATGCTGAAAAAATCTTACCTAGAGCCAAACAAATAAGTTTAAGATTAATCATTATCTACTCAGCTTTAACATTTTTATGTGCTTTATTTTATAAAATTTTTGGAATGAACTTTTTTGATAGCCTCACACATTCAATGACAACCATCGCTACAGGAGGTTTTTCTAATTACAACGATTCTATAGGTCATTTTAATAGTTCTTTAATAGAAATTACCTCAATGATATTTATATTATTAGGTAGCATACCTTTTATTGCTTATATAAAGTTTCTAAGTGGGGATAAAAAAATTTTTTTTTCTGACACTCAGATTAAAACTTTTTTTTTAGTAGTAATATTTTCTATAATAATATTATTTATTTATTTAGCTGTTTTACAACAAAGTTTAATTGAGATAAGCATAAGATCAGTTGCCTTCAATGTAATTTCTATTTTAACAGGAACTGGTTATGTTACAAAAGATTTTGATCAATGGGGAAATTTTCCATTAATATTTTTTTTAATATTAATGTTTATTGGTGGATGTGCGGGTTCAACTACTTGTGGAATAAAAATTTTTAGAATTCAATTATTATATCATTTCTTGTCTAATCAATTAAAAAAAATAATCTATCCTAGGGGTATCTTTGTTGTTAAGTATGATAATAATAATATTGATGATAAGTTTATGTCATCAGTTATTTCATTCATTTTCCTTTATATTATTATTTTTTTCTGTTTAGCAGCAATGCTATCTTTAACAGGTTTAGATTTTGTTACTTCAATTTCTGGGGCGGCAACTTCTATCTCTAATGTAGGTCCTGGGTTAGGAGATATTATTGGACCTAATGGCAATTTCTCTTCATTATCTGATCCGTCCAAATGGGCCTTAAGTATGGGGATGATTTTAGGTAGACTTGAGTTGTTTGCTATATTAGTGTTGTTCATTCCATCTTTTTGGAGAAAATATTAAAGATATAAATGATAGAAAAAAGACAAAGCTGGACTCAATCTCTTTTAGTTTACAAAGATATAAGAATGCTAAGAATTTTACTTCTTGGTGCCATTAGTGGTTTCCCATGGGTATTAATTGCAAGCAGTTTAAGCCTATGGCTAAAGGAAGAAGGACTTAGTAGATCAACTATTGGATGGGCAGGATTAATTTTTGGTGTTTATGCATTTAATTATTTGTGGGCACCCATAATAGATAGAATTCAAATTCCACTATTAACAAAAAAACTAGGCCATAGAAGAGGATGGATAGTTTTAATGCAAATTACAATTTTACTAAGTTTGATAGTTTGGAGTTTTATAAACCCAACACAAGACTTGGCTCTTTTAATTACTGTTGGATTAATTATTGCAATAGCATCTGCTACTCAAGACATTACAGTTGATGCATTAAGAATTGAACAAATAAATGAAAATGAAGGAAAAGCCATGGCAGCTGGAGCTGCAATGGCAGTAGTTGGTTGGTGGACTGGTTATAAACTAGGTGGAGTTGTAGCTTTATTTACAGCAGAATATTTTGAAAACATAGGTATCACTGATTATTGGCAAGCTACTTTTTTAGTTTTAGGAGTAGTAATAATTTTAATGAATATTGGTTTGATGTTCGTTCATGAACCAATTGAAACTGATAGACAGGCAAAACAAAAAGAAAATGATAAAATAATTGAAAAAAAACTTGGATCTAGCAATATTGTAACTAATTTTATCGCTTACATTACAGGAACTATTGGTGGACCTATAATAAGTTTCTTTAAAAAAAATGGATTTGCTATTGCTGCAGGAATTTTAGGTTTTGTATTTTTATTTAAAATAGGTGAAGCATTTCTTGGCCGTATGTCGATTGTTTTTTATAAAGAAATTGGATTTTCTAAAGGACAGATTGCTATTTACTCAAAGGGACTTGGCTGGATAACAACCGTTGTTTTCACATTACTAGGTGGAATAATGGCAATGAGAGCAGGAACAATAAAAACAATGTTCTTTGCTGGAGGTTTAATGGCATTAACAAATCTACTATTTGCAGTTTTAGCTTGGACAGGCAAATCTGAATTATTATTTGCAATTGCTGTAATAGCTGATGATATTACAGCTGCATTTGCAACAGTAGCATTTGTTGCATTTATTTCATTATTAGTCGATAGAACTTATACCGCCACTCAATATGCTCTACTTGCTTCAATAGGAACTGCCGGTAGAACAACTCTCGCTTCATCTTCAGGGGCTTTAGTTGATTGGCTCAATGGGGATTGGGGAACTTTTTTTGTTTTGACCACAATAATGGTCATTCCTTCTTTAATTTGTTTGTGGATAATAAGAAATAAAATAAAAATTGGTGCAAAGTAATTATTACTCAACATATTCCTGTATAAACATATATGAACGACCATCAATTAATGCCAAAATTAGTTCACAAATCATTTATGGTGAAAAATTTAAAATTTTAAAAAAAATAAAAAGTTTTCTCAAAATAAAAACATCTTATGATAGATATACTGGCTATATAAAGGATAAAAATTTTATTAAAAAATTTAACCCTACGCACAAAGTAAAAACTTTGAAGACCAGAATTTATAAATCAAATAGTTTTTTACCATTTTCAAGTGAAATTGAGATTATAAAGAAAAAAAAAAATTATGTTATGTTCAAAAAAAATAAATGGATAAAACAAAAAGATATAACTCATATAAATAAAAAAGAGAAAAATTTTGCTAAAATTTTTAAGTCATACTTAAATTGTAAATATAAATGGGGAGGAAAGACTCATCACGGTATTGATTGTTCGGCTCTAATTCAACTTTTTTATAAATTTAACAAAAGGTTTTTTCCAAGAGATACAATTGATCAAATAAGCTACAAAAAGGGAAATAGAACAAAAAAAAAATTTAAACTTGGTGATATTATTTATTGGAAAGGACATGTAGCAGTTTGTATTAATTCAAAAAAATTAATTCATGCTTATGGTCCAGAAAAAAAAGTTATTATAATGCCAATTAATGAAACAATAAAAAGAATAGAAAGAACTGCAAATTTAAAAGTCAAAAAAATTTCTAAAATATAAATTATTCTCTTCCAAAGTCTGGTTTTGAAACATCTTGTTTTAATTGAATAATTTGTGTTCTTACTTTTTTTGAATTAGATAATCTAGATAAAAGTTTTTTATTATTTTTATTTTGAATTATTTTTTTGAATGAGTTTAAATTTTTAGTAAATAAATTTATTGCTTTAATTATATTATCATTGTTAAAAAATATATCTCTCCACATGATCTCGTTCGATGCTGCTATTCTTGAAAAATCTCTCAATCCTCCAGCGCTGTATTGAATTAGATTTTTTCTTTGAATTTTTTGTGAGTCTTGTGCTGTTTTAATCAAGTTATATGCAATTAAATGGGGTAAATGACTTGTAATAGAAAAAATTTTATCATGGTTAACAGAATTCATTAAAACTACTTTAGAACCAATTTTTCTCCAAAATTTATTCAATAAATTAATTTTTTTTGAATTTTGTTTTTTTTCCTTAATAATTACGCACCATTTATTTGAAAACAAATTTTTATTTCCATATTCTGGACCACTTACCTCAGATCCAGCTATGGGATGACTAGATATCCAATTTAATTTTTTATTAAGTATTTTATTTTTTAATTTAATTAAATTTTGTTTTGTAGAACCAACATCTGTAATCAAACAATTTGCTTTTAAAACTTTATTTAACTTTTCAATTATTTTTTTATATTGGCTCATAGGTGTACATAAAATAACTAAATCAATATCAGAAACTTCGCTACTTATACTTTTAATAAACTTACAATTGGTCTTAATTTTTTTTATTTTAGAAATATTTTTTTTTGATTTTTCTAATACTAAAATTTTTTTTGATAATTTTTTGCTATGTATGGCTCTTAATATTGATGAACCTATTAAACCACATCCTATTATTAATACTTTTTTAAACATTTTTAAATATCCTGTTTATACTTTTTAAAAATAACTTGTTTTCTGAGTTGTTTCCAATTGTTAGTCTTAAACAATTTTTTATCCCATAAGTTTTAGTATCTCTTAATATTAAACCTTTCTTTAATAATTTTTTTTCAACATTGTTTGCACTTAATTTACATTTATCAAAATTAAGCAAAAGAAAATTTGCACTTACTTTATTACAAAAAATATTAAATTGTTCTAAGTTATTTTTAATTTTTTTACTCCAAAATAAATTATGCTTAATTGATTTGTTGATAAATATATTATCCTTTAAAGATTCAATCGCACATAATTGAGCAATTTTATTTACATTAAAAGGTGGTTTAATCATATTTAATGCATCAATTATTTTTCTATCACCATATCCCCAGCCAACTCTTAAGGAAGCAAGACCGTATATTTTAGAAAAAGTTCTTAAAATAAATACATTTTTTTTATTTTTAAAAATATTTAATCCTGAAGAATAATTTTTATCTTTCATATATTCATCGTATGCATCATCTACAACTAATAAAATTTTATTATTTAATTTTTTTCTTAAATTAATTAATTCTTTTTTTTCTAAATATGTACCAGTTGGATTATTTGGATTTGCTATAAAAACAATTTTAGTTTTTTTGTTAACTCTTTTAATTATATTTTCAACTGAAACTCTAAATTTTTTTTCTTTAGAAAAAACTACTTTTGCACCAACAATTGATGCATATATTCTGTACATCAAAAAACTATATTCTGGGACTATTACTTCATCTCCAGATTTAAGAAAAAGTTGGCATATCATTTGAATTACCTCATCTGAGCCAGAACCACAGATAATTTTATTAAAATTACATTTAAATTTTGAAGAAATTAATTTTCTTAAATCTATTGCTTTGCTATCCGGATATTTAGAAATTTTATAATTTTTGCTTTGTAATATTTTCAGCACTTTGGGACTCATGCCTAATGCTGATTCATTAGCTGATAATTTTATTACATTTTTCTTTTTTTTTAATATAGACCTTCCTGGCTTATAAGCTTCTATATTTATTTTTCTAAAATTAAGCGAAGTCATAATTTTCAATATTTTGTATCTTTATAGATAAAAAATTACTTATTTACATAAAATATTTAATATTTTTTAAAAAATTGACATATACAAATCTATCCTGTAAATAATTTATGCGCTGATTTAACTGAATTGCGAGCGCTATAAAAAAACCGCTAAATAAGTTTTTTTACCTCACAATTCAACAAAAAATTATGAACGATATAGATAAAGTAAAAAAATTAATTATTGATAAGCCATTAAAGCTTGATTGCGGTCAAACTATATCTAATTTTCCATTGGCATACGAAACTTATGGAAAGCTTAATGATAAAAAAGATAATGCAATTTTAGCATTTCATGCACTAACTGGAGACCAATTTGCTTCAGATATAAATCCAATAACTAATAAAGAAGGCTGGTGGAATTACCTTATAGGACCAGGTAAGGCAATAGATACGAGAAAGTATTTTGTAATTTGTGCAAATGTAATTGGGGGATGTATGGGTTCTTACGGACCAAGTAACATTAATCCAAAAAATAATAAAAATTTTGGAACAGAATTTCCAGTTATAACTATTAATGATATGGTTAATGCTCAGTATCACTTATTAGAATTTTTTAAGATTAAAAAATTATTTTCAGTTTTAGGTGGGTCAATGGGAGGAATGCAGGTACTACAATTTGTATCCAATTTTCCAGATAAATCTGTAACTGCTATACCTATAGCTTGTACGCATAGTCATTCAGCACAAAACATTGCTCTAAATGAACTCGGGAGGCAATCAATTATGGCAGATCATAATTGGACAAATGGATTTTATGGGGATAACAATAAGTCTCCTGATAAAGGACTGGCTGTTGCCAGAATGGCGGCACATATTACATATTTATCTAAAAAAGGTTTACAAGAAAAATTTGGAAGAAAACTGCAGGAGAGAGATGATTTAAAATTTGGTTTTGATGCAGATTTTCAAATCGAAAGCTATCTAAGACATCAAGGTTCAGTTTTTGTAGATAGGTTTGATGCTAATAGCTATCTATATATAACAAGAGCTATGGATTATTTTGATCTTTCGAAACAATTTGATGGAAATCTTTCAAAGGCATTTGAGAAAACGGATACTAAATTTTTTATTATATCTTTTACTTCGGATTGGCTATATCCAACATCTGAAAATAGAGAGATAGTTATTGCCCTAAATTCTATTGGAAAAGATGTTGGTTTTGCTGAAATAACATCAGATAAAGGTCATGATTCATTTCTATTAAATATTCCTGATTTTCTTAATACAATAAAAAATTTTTT
Source organism: uncultured Pelagibacteraceae bacterium (assembly GCA_902556825.1). GTDB lineage: Bacteria > Pseudomonadota > Alphaproteobacteria > Pelagibacterales > Pelagibacteraceae > Pelagibacter. The sequence continues at coordinate 45,049 of CACDXO010000002.1, read as the reverse complement.
AAATACATCATATAATAAAAAAAATGAAAAAAGAATTTAACACAATAGCAAACTTAGTAGAAAAAAAATCAAAAGTTTTAGATGTTGGCTGTGGAGACGGTGAGTTAATGAAATATATTTATGAAAATATTACTAACGATATAAGAGGTTTAGAGATATCAAAAAGCAATGTTCAAAAGTGCGTAGCTAAAGGATTAACAGTTATTGAGGGAGACGCTGAAAAAGATTTAAAACAGTTTCCTAAATCATCATTTGATTATGTTATTTTAAGTCAAACTCTTCAGGCTTTCCTAGATCCAGAAAATGTAATTAGTGAATTATTAAGAGTTGGTAAAAAGGCAATTGTTACGATACCAAATTTTGGTTATTGGAAAGTAAGAATACATCTACTTTTTAGAGGAACAATGCCGATAACAAAAGATTTACCAAACGAGTGGTATAATACACCTAATCTTCATATGTGTACTATTAAAGATTTTGTAAATTATTGTAATAAAAAAAATATAAAAATTAACAGTAAAAATTTAAGTTATAAAAATTTATTTTCTCAATTAGGTATTTTTGTAATAGAAAAGTAGAATGAAAGTAGAAATAATAAAATGTCTTAAAGATAATTTTTCATATCTTTTAATTAATGAAAAAAACAGAAATGCATGTGTTATAGATCCGAGTGAATCTAAGCCAATTATTGATTTTATTGAAAAAAATAATATTAATTTAAAGTTTATTTTAAATACACATCATCATTATGATCATGTTGGTGGAAATAATGATTTAAAAAAAAAATATGGATCAAATATTGTTGGATTTAAATATGATAAAGAGAGAATACCAGAGATAGATATACTTGTTGAAGATAATCAAGTCTGGACTAGTGAGGATTTTGAATCAAAAGTTTTGCATATTCCAGGACATACATCAGGGCATATATGTTTTTATTTTGAAAATGAAAAAATTGCTTTTACCGGAGATACTTTATTTTCACTTGGATGTGGTAGAATATTTGAAGGTACATATGAACAAATGTTTGAATCTTTAAATAAATTAAAAAAACTTCCTACTGAAACTAAAATTTACTGCGGGCATGAATATACACTTAAAAATTCAATGTTCTGTGCAGAGTATGAAAAAGATAATAAAAATTTAAAAAAAAAAATTATTGAAATTGAACATAAATTAAAAAAAAATTTACCTACAATTCCTTCAACAATTGGTGATGAATTAGCATGTAATATTTTTTTAAGAGCAAAAAGTCTTGAAGACTTTTCAAAACTAAGAGATTTAAAGGATAATTTCTAATTTATTCAACTTGACTAAAGGAAGTCTAGAACTATATTGCCATTTATAAAAATTAAGGATTTATAATGTCTTTTGCAGTAATACAAACAGGTGGAAAACAGTACAAAGTTAAAGCTAGCGATATATTAAAAATTGAAAAAATTAAAAATAGTAAGCCTGAAAGTAAAATAGAATTTAACGAAGTGCTTGCATATGGAGATGATAAATCATTAGAGGTTGGTTCTCCATTGGTAAAAGGAGCAAAAGTAGAAGCTGAATTAGTAAAGAATAGTAAAAATAGAACTATTTTAATATTCAAAAAGAGAAGAAGACAAAATTCAAGAAGAAAAAATGGACATAGACAACAATATTCTCTAATAAAGATAAAAAAAATTTTTGCTAAAGATGGAGCAATACTTTCCGAAGCAAAAAAAGTAGAAAAAAAAGAGATAAAAAAAACAAAAGAAGAAAAAAGTAAGATTTAATTATGGCAACAAAAAAAGCAGGTGGATCATCTCGAAATGGACGTGATAGTGCTGGTCGTAGATTAGGAGTAAAAAAGTACGGTGGGCAATATGTCATACCTGGTAATATAATCGTAAGACAAAGAGGGACAAAAATTTTTCCTGGTGAACACGTTGGTATGGGTAAAGATCATTCTATATTTGCAAAAATTAAAGGCAAAGTAGAATTTAAAAAAACTAAATCTGATAGAACATTTGTTTCTGTAAAACCCAATTAATCAATACAACTTAAAATTAAAAGGAGTTGTATTATGAAATTTTTAGATCAAGTCAAAATATTTATCAAAGCAGGTGATGGTGGATCAGGATCACCCAGTTTTAGAAGAGAAAAATTTATTGAGTTCGGTGGGCCAGACGGAGGAGATGGAGGAAGAGGTGGTTCTATAATTTTAAAATCAGAAAGAAATTTAAACACTCTAATTGATTTTAGATACCAACAACATTTTAAGTCGGAAAGAGGTAGTGATGGAAAAGGAAAAAACCAAACTGGAAGGGGTGGAAAAAATTTATATCTTAAGGTTCCAGTTGGAACACAAGTATTTGAAGAAGATAATAAAACATTAATTTTTGATTTTAAAAAAGAAAGTGAGGAATTTGTTTTAGCGGTTGGAGGAAGAGGTGGATTTGGTAACACTAGGTTTAAATCCTCAACAAATAGAGCTCCAAAGAAGTTTACAAAAGGAACTAAAGGAGAAGAATTTTGGATTTGGCTTCAATTAAAAACAATTGCAGATATAGGTATCATTGGTTTGCCAAACGCAGGTAAATCTAGTTTGTTAGCTGCAATAACAAGTGCAACTCCAAAAATTGCTAATTATAAATTTACTACCCTAAATCCCAATCTTGGTGTTGCAGTTTATGATGATAAAGAAATAACTTTAGCTGATATTCCAGGTATCATCGAAGGTGCACACGAAGGTATAGGGCTGGGTATAAAATTTCTCAAACATATTGAAAGATGTAAGTCTTTACTTCATTTAATTGATATAACAGAAGAGGATTTAAAAAAATCTTACAGTCAAGTTAGAAAAGAGCTAAAAAACTATAGTAAAGATATGTTAAAAAAAGACGAATTAGTTGTTTTAAATAAAATAGATCTTTTGGCAGATAAAGAAGTAAAAAAAATTAAAAACGATTTTTTAAAAAAACATAAAGTAAAACTAATAACTCTTTCTACATTAGATAAAAAATCAATATCAAAGATAAAATCTAAATTAATTAAATATGTATCTTAAAAAATCTAAAACAATCGTAATTAAAATTGGATCTACAATTTTAATTGATGAAAAAAAAAAAATTAGAAAAAAATGGCTAATGGAATTTGCCAAAGATATTAAAGATTTATTAAAACAGAAAAAAAACGTAATTTTAGTTAGCTCTGGCGCTATAGCTTTAGGTTGTAAAAAATTAAACTTAAGTAAAAAAAATTTAAAACTTGATAAAAGTCAAGCTGTTGCCTCAATAGGACAAATTGAATTGATGAATCTTTTTAATAAAATTTTTAGTTCAAGAAAAATTAACCTTTCACAAATTTTACTTACACTGGAAGATACTGAACAAAGAAGAAGAGCTATTAATGCAAAAAGAACCTTTGAGAATTTATTTGGATTAGGATTTGTTCCAGTTGTTAATGAAAATGATAGCATTGCAACATCTGAAATAAAATATGGAGACAATGACAGACTAGCTTCTCGTGTCGCTCAAATATCAGGTGCAGATTGTTTGATACTTCTTTCAGATGTTGATGGATTATACACACAAAATCCAAAATTATTTAAAGACTCTAAGCTAATTAAAGAAATAAAAAATATAGACAATAGTATAGAAAAAATAGCCACTAAAAGTATAAGCGAACATGGAACTGGGGGAATGAAAACTAAAATTGAAGCTGCAAAAATTTGTCAATTATCAGGTTGTATGATGGTTATAGCAAATGGTCTTGCTGAAAGGCCTGTGAAAAAAATAATAGAAGAAAATAAATGCACATGGTTTTTGCCTAAAGTTTCAAAATTAGATGCTAGAAAAAAATGGATTATTGGCTCAGTATCACCAAAAGGAGAATTAATAATTGATGATGGTGCTATAAATGCGCTTAAAAAAGGTAAAAGCTTACTAGCAGCAGGTATTAAAAAAGTTAATGGAAATTATAATAAAGGTGATCACATAAAAATATTAGATAAAAATTTAAAAGAATATGCTAGGGGCTTAAGTTCTTTTTCATCAGAAGAAACAATTAAAATCCAAGGTCAACATTCGAATAAAATTAATGAACTTTTAGGATATATTTCTAAATCGGAAGTAGTTCATAAAGATGATATGGTTGAAATATAAATGAAAGAAAATTTAATAAATATAGGAATAAAAGCAAAAAAAGCTTCTAAAATTAAAGTTGATACCAAAAGTAAAAATAAAGTTTTGGTAAAATTTTTACAATTAATTAATAAAAATAAAAAAATTATCCTTAAAGAAAACAAAAAAGATATTAAATTTGCTATGAAAAAAAAACTTCCAGAAAATTTAATTAATAGACTTGCCTTAAATCATGAAAAAATCGAAGATATAGAAGCTTCTATATCCAAAATTATTAAATTAAATGATCCTATAAATAAAGTAATTGATAGATGGAAAAGACCAAATGGATTAATTATAAAAAAAGTATCAACTCCGATCGGTGTAATTGGTATAATTTATGAAAGTAGGCCTAATGTTACATCAGATGTTTCAAGCTTATGTTTTAAATCTGGCAACGCAGTAATTTTGAGGGGAGGGTCGGAAGCATTTAATTCAAACAAAGTTCTTGCAAATTTGTTTAGAGATTCACTAAAAACAAAAAATATTGATCAAAATTATGTTCAAATACTAAATATCAAAAATAGAAAATCTGTAGATTATTTATTATCAAAAATGGAAAAATTTATAGATGTTATTATTCCAAGAGGAGGAAAAAGCTTGGTCAAAAAAGTAAAAGAGTTATCATCTGTTCCAATAATCGGACATTTAGAAGGAATATGCCATACTTACATTGATAAAGATGCAGATTTAAATATGGCAATAAAAGTTGTTCATAATGCAAAATTAAGAAACACCAGTATATGTGGTGCAACAGAAACAATTTTGATGCATAAAAAAATTATAAAAAAGTTTTGTAATCCTGTGCTATCAAAATTAGCTGATAACAATTGTAAAATTCATGCCGATAAAACTATTGGAAAAAATTATAGTGGTAAGTTTAAACCAGCAAAAGAAATAGATTGGTCGACAGAATATTTATCTGCAAAAGTATCTGTTAAAGCAGTAAATAGTATTTTAGAGGCAGTTAATCATATTAATAAATATGGTACGATGCATACAGACAGTATAATAACAAAAAATAAAAAAAATGCAGATTTCTTTTTAAAAAATATAAGAAGTTCGATAGTAATGCATAACACTTCAACCCAATTTGCTGATGGTGGTGAATTTGGATTTGGAGGAGAGGTGGGAATTTCGACCAATACGCTTCCACCTAGAGGCCCAGTAGGACTAAATCAATTAATCTCATACAAATATGAAGTTCTAGGAAAAGGACAAGTAAGAAATTAAATTGAAAAAAAATTATAAAAAAAAAATTGGGATTCTTGGAGGGTCATTTGATCCAGCTCACAAAGGTCATCTTGCAATTTCTATTGTAGCAAAAAAAAAATTTAGAATTAATAAAATAATTTGGGCAGTTACAGAAAAAAATCCTTTTAAGTCAAAAAGTCAGTTTACACTTAAAAAAAGAATTTCTCTTGCAAAAAAAATTACAAAAAAAAATAGTTTTATTTCAGTAAAATTTTATGAAGATAAAATTAAATCAAATAAAACTATTAATCTAATAAACTATATAAAAAAAAAAAATAATAGAACAAAAATTTTTTTATTAATGGGAGCTGATAATTTAATTTTTTTTCATAAATGGTATAAATGGAGAGCAATTGCGTCAAAGTGTAGTATTTTAGTTTTTGATAGGACAAATTACAAATCAAAATCATTACAATCAGTAGCTTTTAAAAAGCTTAATAATAGAAAGTTGAAATTTGTAAATTTTAAAAAAGTAAATATTTCATCTTCTAAATTGAGAAAAATTTGATAAAATTTATTTAATTAATGGAAAAAATATCGAATCTAAAAAATATAATAATTAGCACATTGGATTCGAATAAAGCTCTGGATATAATATCTATAGATCTTAAAAATAAATCTTCAATTGCAGATCATATGATTATTGCTAGTGGAACATCATCTAGGCATATTCAAGCACTATCAGAACAGGTTTTAGAAAAATTTAAAAATAATGGCATCACTAATTGTAAAATTGAAGGAAAAGAAAGCAATGATTGGAAGTTGATAGATGGAATAGATTTAATTGTTCATATATTTAATCCAGAAAAAAGAAAATTTTATGAACTTGAAAAAATATGGTCTGAATTAATTCCCAAAGAAAAAATTATTATATGAAAAAAAAATTTATATTAGTTTGTTTTATTACAAGTTTTTTAATTTTTTCAAAAATAAGTTTTGCAGCAAATGATGAAACTATTTATGACAAGATAGATTTATTTGGAGAAGTTTTAGGAAAAATAGATAAGGAATATGTAGAAGAAATAGATCAAAGTGATGCAATCGATGCAGCTATTAACGGTGTATTGCAATCATTAGATCCTTACTCTGCTTATATGTCTCCAGAAACTTTTGAACAAATGGAAACTGAAACTAGGGGAAAATTTGGTGGTTTAGGTATTGAGGTTGGAATGGAATTTGGTGTTGTAAAAATAATTACACCTATGGATAATTCTCCTGCTGAAAGAGCAGGAGTAAAAGCTGGAGATTATATTGTAAAAATAAATGGAATACAGGTTCAAGGTAAAACTTTATCTGAAGCAGTTGAACTCATGAGAGGTCCAGTTGGATCAAAGCTAGAAGTTACAATTAGAAGAAAAGGAGTAAAAAAAGCATTAGTTTTTGAAATTACTAGAGAAATTATTGAAGTAAAATCAGTAAAATCGAAAATAATTGATGATAGTATTGGGTATATAAGACTCACAGCATTTAATGAAAATAGTTCTAAACAAATAAAAAATAAAATTAAAAATTTTAAAAAAAATAAAATTAATAAATATTTATTAGATTTAAGGAACAATCCTGGTGGATTGTTATCTCAAGCTGTAAAAATATCAGATTTTTTCTTGGAAGATGGAGAAATTGTATCTACTAAAAGTAGACGGTCATCTGAGAATAGAAAATATTTTGCAAAAAAAGGAGATATAATTGATGGAAAAACTTTATTAGTTTTAATTAATTATGGATCTGCTTCCGCTTCAGAAATTGTAGCTGGTGCTCTCAAAGACCATAAAAGAGCAATTGTAGTTGGGGAAAATTCTTATGGCAAAGGATCGGTTCAATCAATTATACCATTAAAGAATAATGGCGCTATAAGATTGACAATTTCAAAATATTACTTGCCTTCAGGAAAATCAATTTCTGGAACAGGTATTACGCCAGATATAGAGGTTACTGAAAGTTCAGATGAGTTTAGAATTGGTACAGAAACTGATAATCAGCTAGATTTTGCTATTACATTGCTAAATGGCTAGTAAATAAATGAAAAAAAAATTTGCCGAATTGCCACTAAGAAAAGGAGTAGGAATAATTGTTTTAAATAAAAAAAATAAAGTTTTTGTGGCAAAAAGAATTGATAATCCAAAAAATTTTTGGCAAATGCCTCAGGGAGGCGTTGATGGAGATGAAAATTATTATGAGGCAGCCTTAAGAGAGTTAAGAGAAGAGACTAGCATAACAAGCGTAGAACTTATTCAAGAAATTGATAAAAAATTAACTTATATATTACCTGATCATTTAATAGGAATTATTTGGAAGGGAAAATTTAAAGGTCAAACACAAAAATGGTTTGTTATGAGATTTATGGGAAATGATTCTGAAATAAATATAAGTACAAAAAAACCTGAATTCTTAGACTGGAAGTGGATTGATTTGGAAGATTTAACAAAGATAGCTGTAAATTTTAAGCTAGATGTTTACAAAAACATTAAGCAAGAATTATTAAAAATATTAAGTTAATTTAAACTCAGATTTTTTAAAACTTCAATCTTTTGATCAATTAAATATCTTTTTTGGTCATCAATATTATTATCACTAGATTCTTTTTCGGCATCTTTAAGTATTTGATCAATTTTATTTTTATCAAGATCTGAAACTTTGTAAATTGAACTTGTTAATATTGATAAATTATTATCTTTAAATTCCACTATTCCATCCTCAACAAAATATTTATTTTCCTCTGAATTTGAATAAACTCTTATTATACCTGGTTTTAAAAAAGAAATTATTGAAATATGATCTTTTAAAATTCCCATTTCGCCTTCGAACGCAGGTACAACAACTTCCCTGACATCTTCTTTTGATAAAAAAGATTTTTCTGGATTTACTATTTCTACTTTAAATTCTTCACTCATTAAGCAACATCTTTTGCCATTTTTTCTGCTTTTTCAATTGCTTCTTCGATTGTACCAACCATATAGAATGCTGCCTCTGGTAAATGATCATATTCACCCTTACAAATTGCATCAAATCCTTTAATTGTTGATTCTAAGTCAACTAATTTTCCTGCAGATCCTGTAAACACCTCTGCAACAAAAAATGGTTGGGATAAAAATCTTTGAATTTTTCTTGCTCTAGCGACAATTAATTTATCTTCTTCAGACAACTCATCCATACCCAAAATTGCAATTATATCTTGTAAAGACTTGTAAGTTTGTAAAATTTTTTGAACTTCTCTTGCAACTCTATAATGTTCATCACCAACTATTCTTGGATCTAGAATTCTAGAAGTTGAGTCTAAAGGATCAACAGCTGGGTAAATTCCAAGTTCAGCAATCTGTCTTGATAATACGGTTGTTGCATCTAAGTGAGCGAATGATGTTGCGGGCGCTGGGTCAGTTAAATCGTCAGCAGGAACATATATAGCTTGTACTGATGTAATAGAACCTTTGTTAGTTGTGGTAATTCTTTCTTGTAAGTTTCCCATATCGGTTGCTAAAGTAGGTTGGTAGCCAACAGCTGATGGAATTCTTCCTAATAAGGCTGATACTTCTGAGCCTGCTTGTGTAAATCTAAAAATATTATCTACAAAAAAAAGTACATCCTGGCCTTCTTGGTCTCTAAAATATTCTGCAACTGTTAGTCCTGTTAGAGCAACTCTTGATCTTGCCCCAGGAGGCTCATTCATCTGCCCATAAACTAATGCTGCTTTTGATCCAGGTCCTTCAGGTTTAATTACTCCTGACTCTATCATTTCATGATAAAGATCATTTCCTTCTCTAGTTCTCTCACCAACTCCGGCAAACACTGAAAAACCTCCATGAGCTTTTGCAATGTTGTTAATTAATTCCATAATAATTACTGTTTTTCCAACTCCTGCGCCACCAAATAAACCAATTTTACCACCCTTTGCATAAGGTGCTAGCAAGTCAACTACTTTAATTCCAGTTACTAAAATTTCTGTTTCAGTTGATTGGTCATTAAACTCTGGTGCTGCTCTATGTATAGGCCAACTTTCTTTTGTTTTAACTTCCCCTTTTTCATCAATAGGTTCGCCTATAACATTAACAATTCTTCCTAGAGTTTCGGGACCTACAGGAACTTTGATCGGAGAACCAGTATCTTTAACTTCATCTCCTCTTTTTAATCCTTCTGTTGCATCCATTGCAATCGTTCTCACACTAGATTCTCCTAAATGCTGTGCAACTTCTAATACAAGTCTGTTGCCAGAATTATCACACTCTAGTGCAGTTAAAATCTCAGGTAACTCTCCTTCAAATTTAACATCTACTACTGCTCCAATAACCTGCGTAATTTTTCCTTTTCTCATAATTATAAACTTTCTGCTCCTGATATTATTTCAATTAGTTCTTTAGTAATTGCAGCTTGACGACTTCTATTATACTGAATTGTAAGTTTATCAACCATTTCTCCTGCATTTCGTGTTGCATTATCCATGGCACTCATTCTAGAGCCTTGTTCGCTAGCTGAATTCTCCAACATTGCCTTAAAAATCTGTGTAGAAATATTTTTAGGTAATAAATTACTCAAAATTTCATCTTCTTCTGGTTCAAACTCATAACTGCTGTTAGAGCTAGTCTCTTTTTCTTCATTTGATTTTAAAGGTATAATTTGTTGTTCTTGTGGTATTTGAGTAATAACATTTTTAAATTGATTATAAAAAATTGCACATACATCAAATTCTTTTTTCTCAAATCTATCAATTATAATTTTTCCAACTTTATCAGCATCAAAATAATTAATATTTTTAGAATCTTTAAATGAAATTTTTTCAATTATATTTTCTTTATATTGTCTTTTTAACTGATCATAACCTTTCGATCCAACGGTTATAATTTTTAATATTTTATTTTCTTTTAATATTTTTTGAAAATATTGCTTTGCTTTTTTAATAATATTTGTGTTAAAGCCTCCACATAAACCTCTATCCGATGTCAAAACAACACATAGGTGAGTTTTTGCTTCGCCTGTTCCAGTAAGAAGTTTTGGTGCATTTTCTTTGTCAGATATTCCACTTGAGAGATTAAGAATAATATTATTCATTTTTTCAGAATAAGGTCTTCCTTTCTCAGCATTTTCTTGGGCTCTTCTTAATTTTGCTGCTGCCACCATCTTCATAGCCTTGGTAATTTTTTGTGTAGATTTAACACTAGAAATTCTTTTTTTTAAATCATCTAAGCTAGCCATATTATTAAGAGTTAAAGTTTTGTTTTAATTCTTTAATAGTTTCTACTAATAAATTTTCAGTATCTTCTTCCAATTTTCCAGATTTAGAAATCGCGTCCAAAATTTCAGGTTTCTCAGATTTACATTTTTCAATAATTTTACTTTCGAATGAAGATATATCTTTAAGTTCTAAGTCATCTAAATATCCTTTAACACCACAAAAAACTGAAATTACTTGTTCTGCAACCGTCATTGGTGAGTATTGCTTTTGTTTTAAAAGCTCAGTTAATTTTGAGCCTCTATTTAATAATTTTTGAGTTGAGGCATCTAAATCTGATCCAAATTGAGCAAATGCAGCCATTTCTCTATATTGTGCTAACTCTAATTTCATTGAACCAGAAACTTTTTTCATTGCTTTGGTTTGAGCTGAAGATCCAACCCTAGATACAGATAAACCAACGTTAATTGCTGGTCTAATACCCTGGTTAAACAAATTTGTTTCAAGAAATATTTGTCCATCAGTGATTGAAATAACATTGGTTGGTATAAAAGCAGATACGTCACCACCTTGCGTTTCAATAATTGGGAGTGCTGTTAGAGAGCCTCCTCCATGTTCGTCGCTAAGCTTAGCTGCTCTTTCTAAAAGTCTGCTGTGTAAATAAAAAACATCTCCTGGATAAGCTTCCCTTCCAGGAGGTCTTCTTAGTAATAATGACATTTGTCTATATGCAACTGCTTGCTTTGATAAATCATCATAAATAATCAAAGCATGCATTCCATTGTCTCTAAAATATTCCCCCATAGCACACCCAGTATAAGGAGCTAAAAATTGAAGTGGCGCTGCATCTGATGCAGTTGCTGCAACTATAGTTGTATATTCCATAGCTCCTGCCTCTTCCAAAGATTTCTCTATTTGTCTTACGGTTGATCTTTTTTGACCAATTGCCACATAAATACAATACAATTTTTGTTTTTCGTCATTAGACTCATTTATTTTTTTCTGATTAATTATAGTGTCAATTGCAACTGCAGTTTTTCCTGTTTGTCTGTCACCTATAATCAATTCTCTTTGACCTCTTCCAATTGGAACTAAACTATCAACTGATTTAAGTCCTGATTGCATAGGTTCACTTACTGATTTTCTTGGAATTATTCCTGGAGCTTTAACTTCAACTCTGCTTCTTTTTATACCTTTATCTAATGCACCTTTGCCGTCTATTGGATTTCCTAATCCATCAACTACTCTTCCTAATAATTCTTTTCCTACAGGTGTATCTACAATTGCTCCTGTTCTTTTTACTGTATCACCTTCTTTTACAGCTCTATCATCACCAAAAATTACAACACCAACATTGTCACTTTCTAAGTTTAAAGCCATGCCTTTTGAGCCATCAGAAAATTCAACCATCTCTCCTGCTTGAACATTATCTAAACCATATATTCTCGCGATACCATCTCCAACAGATAAAACCTGTCCAACTTCAGTTACTTCTGCCTTATCTCCAAATTTTTTAATCTGCTCTTTTAATATTTTTGTTACTTCCGAAGGATTTATTTCCATTTAAGCCTCTATCATTTTATTTTCAATTTTTTGCAATTTATTTTTGATAGATGTATCAATCATAACGCTTTCTACTTGCATTATTAATCCACCTATTAAATTTGGGTCATAATTATAGTTTAATTTTACATTTGATCCAAAATTTTGTGACAACTCATCTTTAATTTTATTTATTTCATTTTTGTTTAATTCTTTGGCTACTGTTAATTTTGCAAAAATTTCCCCACGATTTTTTGAACAAATCATTACAAAGTCTCTTAGAATTTTTTCAACATAAAAAAATCTTCTTTTCATGACTAAAAAGTTTAAAAATTTTTTTAATAAATCATTTAAACTAAATTTTTCAAAAATTAAATTTATAACATTTAACTGATCTTCTTGCTTGTTCGTTGGATCCTTAATTAGTGAATTGAAATCTTCACTTTGAGAAATAAGCTTAATAATTGAAATTGTATGTTCTTCAACATCGTTTAATTTCTTTTCTTCAGATGCAAGCTCATAAAGCGCTTGGGAATAGCTTTTCGCAGAAGAGTCTGAAAGTCTATTTTTATCGCTCAATTTTTATCCTTATTAGTTATGAGGTTTTTTAAAAGTTGAATTTAATTAGCACATGAAATTAATCTCTTCAAGCGACACATTCGCAAAAAAGCTTAATTAAAGGGCCTTAATTGAAGCTTATTGGGTCAACATCAACCGCTAGTTTTATTTCTTTATGATTTTTGAAATTACTTAAAATATTTGAGAGATGTTTTTGTATCTTTTGTGTTTTCTTAGACCTAATCAGAATTCTAAATCTAAAATTCTTATTAATTTTAAATATTGGAGCAATCACAGGTCCTAGTATTTTAGCATTTAAATTTTTTTCTAATTTATCTTTCAATTTATAAGCAAATGTTTCAATTTTTTTTTCACTTTTTCCACTTAATATAATAGATATAAATCTTTCAAATGGGGGTAAATTATTTTTTTTTCTCAGTATTAATTCTTTTTCTAAAAATATATCGGGATTTATATTTGTAATTTGAGATATTACATTTGATTTAATATTATAAGTTTGAAAATATACTGTAGCTGGTTTTCCAGTCCTTCCAGCTCTACCAGATAACTGATGATATAATTGTAAATTCTTTTCTGCAGCTTTCAAGTCATGTCCTTGTAAAGTTAAATCTATATCAATAACAACTATACAATTTAAATTTGGAAAATGAAATCCTTTAGAAATAAGTTGGGTACCGATTAAAATTTGAATTTTATTATTTTTTATTTTATCTAAAATTTCTGAAGAAGACTTTTTGTTCATAGTATCACTTGAAAAAATAGTAATTTTTTTATCTGGAAAAATTTTTTTTACTTCATCATAAATTCTTTCAACACCAGGTCCACTGAATACATATTCACAATTTTTATTATCATTACATTTTCTAATTAATTTTTTTTTGTAGCCACAGTAATGACAAATTAGATTTTCTTTTTTTTTATGATAAACCAAATTTATAGAACAGTTGGGACATGTATGCACTTTTAAACATTTTTTACAAAGAACGTATGGAGCAAACCCTCTTCTATTTACAAAAAAAAGTGCTTGGTCATTTTTATCTAAATGATTTTTTACTTTTTCAATAGTTTTATCAGATATCCATGAACTATTTTTCAGATTATTTTTATTTAAGTTAACAATTTCATGATTAGGAAGGTTTGCGTCCAAATATCTTTTATATAATCTCGAATGTAAATATTTTCCTTTTTTTATATTATCGAAAGTTTCTATAGAAGGTACCGCTGTCACTAAATTAATTGGTATATTTGCAAAAGAAGCTCTCGAAATAGCCATGTCTCTAGCGTTATATATTACCCCCTCATCTTGTTTATAAGATTGGTCATGTTCTTCATCTACAATAATAATTCCAAGATTAAAAAAGGGCAGAAATAATGATGATCTTGCTCCAATTAATACTTTAATTTTTCCTGTAGCAATACCATTCCAAATGATTTTTTTATTTTTTTTTGTTATTGATGAGTGCCAGATAGCAGCATCAAAACCAAAAAACTCTTTGAATTTTTTTTGAAATTCTCCAGTTAATCCTATTTCAGGTAGCAAAATTAACCCCTGAAAGCCTTCATTTATTTTTTTTTTTAAGCTATTAAAATATACAATTGTTTTTCCCGATCCCGTTGTTCCTTGAATTACATGTACTCTAAATTTATTATCATTTATTGTTATATCGTTTACTGAATTTAATTGTTCACTAGAAAGCTTTATTTTATTGGGTTTTTCATATTTATTATATTTTTCTAATTCTTCTTTATTTTGTGTCTCGATAGCCTCGTTGCTCAATAAATGTAATTTTAACGACATTCCTATTGGAACTATATTGTATTCTGAAAACCATTTTAGAAAATTAATTGTTTCCAAATTAAGAGAAGGAACTTGTAATTTTCTAATTACATTTTTTATTAAATATTCTTTGTTTTTATTTTTTTCAAATTCATCCCAAACAATTCCAACTTTTGTACTTTTTCCAAATGGTACTTCAACATAGTCTCCCAATTTTAGATTTGCATCAGAAGATTTATAAGTAAATGGATGATCAAATATATTTGGTAATAAAATTGGAATTTTCATATTTTCATATGAAAATATACTACGAGTGAATTTGTCTTTTTTCTACTGATAATGCTGCTTCTTTCACAGCTTCAGAAAAAGTAGGATGAGCATGACAAGTTCTAGCAATATCTTCAGAGCTAGCTCCAAATTCCATTGCTATAGCCATTTCTGCAATCAATTCTCCGGCATGCGGGCCTATCAAATGAACACCTAAAACTTTATCTGTGGTTGCATCGGCTAAAATTTTAACAAAACCATCTGGTTCATCAATTGCTTTTGCTCTTGAATTCGCCATAAAAGGAAATTTTCCAATTTTATATTTTTGATTTTTTTCTTTAAGTTGTTCTTCAGTTTTACCAACTGAAGCTACTTCGGGTGTTGTATAAATAACACCAGGTATTACCTCATAATTAACATGACCAGATTGGCCTGAAATTAATTCTGCAACAGCTATTCCTTCTTCTTCAGCTTTATGGGCTAGCATTGGACCCTCAATAACATCGCCAATAGCATAAATATTTTTTATGTTTGTTTGATAATTCTTGTCGACTTTTATTCTTTTTTTTTCATCTAATTTTATACCTACTTTTTTTAAATTCAGATTTTTTGTATAAGGTTTTCTACCTACAGAAATCAAAGCTACATCACTTTCAAATTTTATTTTTTTTCCTTGTTTGTCTGAAGTTTCAATTATAACCCCATTTTTTGATTTTGATATTTTTTCAACTTTTGTTTCTAAATGAAAATTTAAACCTTGCTTCTTTAAAATTTTCATAAATTCATTTGAAATTTCTTTATCCATACCTGGTGTAATATGATCTAAAAATTCAACAACATGCACTTCTGATCCTAGTCGTGACCAAACAGATCCCATTTCTAAACCAATATAACCGCCACCCACAACTAACATTTTTTTTGGTACAGATTTTAATGATAAAGCACCAGTAGAAGATATTATTTTTTCTTCATCAAATTCTATTCCTGGAAGAGGGGTAGGTTCTGAACCAGTACTTATAATTATATTATCAGATTGAATATTTGTTTCTTTATTTTCTTTATCTACAATTGTTATTTCGGTTGGTGATTTTAATTTACCAATTCCTTTAAAATAAGTTACCTTATTTTTTTTGAATAAAAATTCTACGCCTTTTGTCAAAGTCATTACAGCTTTATCTTTATTTTCCATCATTTTTTGAAGATTTAGCTTAACCTCACCAACTTCAATTCCAATTTTTGAGAAATTTTTTGCTTTATGAAAATTTTCTGAAAGATTTAGCAAATTTTTTGAAGGTATACATCCAATATTTAAACAAGTACCTCCTAGAGTTCCCCTAGATTCAATGCATGCAGTTTTAATACCTAATTGTGCTAATCTTATTGCGCAAACATAACCTCCTGGACCACCTCCAATTATAGTTGCTTGAAATTTATCTAACATTTTAAAGATCTAAAAATAACTTTCCTGGGTCCTCAAGATTTTCTTTTATTAACTTTAAAAAAGAAACTGAATCTTTTCCATCAATTATTCTATGGTCATATGATAAAGCTAAATACATAACTGGTCTAATTTCAATTTCTCCATCTATTGCAATCGGTCTTTCAACAATATTATGCATTCCTAGAACCCCTGATTGTGGTGGATTAAGAATTGGAGTTGATAGCATAGAGCCATATACACCTCCATTACTTATTGTGAATGTTCCACCTTGTAAGTCATCAATAGTTAATTTTCCTTCTCTAGCTTTTTCAGAAATTGCTTTTATATTTTTTTCTATTTCTGCAAATGATAGTTCGTCTGCATTTCTTATTACTGGAACTACTAAACCTTTTTCAGTTCCAACAGCAAAACTTATATTATAATAATTTTTATATATAATTTCTTGACCTTCTATCTCCGCATTAATTGCTGGAAACGATTTTAATCCAAGTACACAAGCTTTAACAAAAAAAGACATAAAACCAAGTTTTATTCCAAATCTTTTTTGAAAATCTTCTTGGTTATTTTTTCTCATTTCAATAATATTTGTCATATCGACCTCATTGAATGTGGTTAACATGGCTGCATTTTCTTGAGCTTCTTTCAATCTTTTTGCTATGGTTTGTCTTAGTCTGCTCATTTTAATTCTTTCCTCTTCACCATATTTTAATTTTCTTTCAGATGGTTGCGGGGATGATCCCATTAAACTAATTAAATCACCTTTTAAAATTTGACCAGACTTACCTGTTCCTTTAATCGATTGTATATCAATCTTGTTTTCTTCTACAATTTTTCTCACTGCAGGAGATAATACTTTTTCACTAATTATTTTTTGTTTACTAGGTATCTCTTTTGTTAAAACTAATGGTTCATCCTTATTTGAAGTTAATGGTTTTTCTTCAGTTAAAACTAACGGTTCTTCATTCTCTTCATTTTCAAAAATTTTTGGATTTTGTTTTTTTTCTTTTTCAAAATTAATTACATTATCAGATGTCTTATTTTTAGGTTTTTCAAAATTTTTATTGTCCTCTTGTTTTTGGTCTCCAGGTCCTTCTGATATTTCACCTAGAACAGCACCAACTTCTACAGTGTCACCATCTTTAAAATTAATTGCTGTTATTTTTCCACTTATAGGAGATGGAACTTCCAAATTAACTTTATCCGTCTCTAGTTCTACAATTGGTTCATCTGCGCTAATATTATCACCTTTACTTTTCAACCATTTAGAAACAGTTGCCTCAGTAATACTCTCTCCAAGTACAGGTACTAAAATTTTTTCTGTCATTTTTTAATTAAAAACTATATCAATTATTTCTTTTTGTTGAGCTAAATGTCTTTTTGCATAACCTGTAGCTGGCGTTGCATCAGGATTTCTCCCAATATAAGAAATTTCTCTATTTTTAGCTTTTATATAATCTAATGTCCATTGGATATAATCTCTCACCAACAGCCATGCGCCCATATTTTTTGGCTCTTCCTGGCACCAATAAAATTTAGCATTTTGTGCAAACGGTTTAATTTCTTTTACTAAGCTTTTTGCTGGAAAAGGATAAAGTTGTTCAATTCTAAATAAAATAACATCATCTTTTTTTAATTTTTCTCTTTCTGATAAAAGATCAAAATATATTTTTCCTGAGCATAATATTACTTTTTTTATTTCATTATTTTTTTTCAATTTAATAAATCCCTTCGTTTTTGGATCCATTGAATGGTCCCATAAAACTCTATGAAAAGAATTTTTTTTACTAAAATCATCAATTTGTGAAACACAATATTTATTTCTTAGTAAAGATTTTGGTGTCATAATAACTAACGGCTTTCTAAAATCTCTATGCATTTGTCTTCTTAGAGCATGAAAATAATTTGCAGGTGTAGTACAATTCATTACTTGCATATTATCATTCGAACATAATTGCAAAAATCTTTCTAATCTTGCAGATGAATGTTCTGGACCTTGACCTTCAAAACCATGTGGCAACAATAATACTAAACCAGACGCTCTCAACCATTTTCTTTCTCCTGAAGAAATAAATTGGTCAATTATAACTTGAGCTCCATTTGCAAAATCACCAAATTGAGCTTCCCAAATAGTTAATGTATTAGGTTCGACTAAACTATAACCATATTCAAAACCTAAAACTGCTAATTCAGATAAAAAGCTATCAACTATTTCAAAATTTTTTTGCTTTTCTGAAATATTATTTAATGGGATATATCTTGAATTATCAATTTGATTTCTTAATACTGAATGCCTCTGACTAAAAGTTCCTCTTCCAGAATCTTGTCCAACAAGTCTCACTGGATATCCTTCTTCTAATAATGAACCAAATGCAAGAGCCTCAGCAGTAGACCAATCAATTCCATTTCCTTTATTCATAGAATTTTTTCTAGCTTCAAAAATTTTAACTATAGTTTTGTGGATATTTAGCTCAGGCGAAAGTGAGTGTATTTTATCTGAAATTTCTAAAAGTTTAGTAGTTGAATAGCCTGAATCTCCTCTTTTATCTTGTCCTCTTCTTGGTTTATATCTTGACCATGTTCCTTCAAACCACTCAATTTTTGGCTTATAATTTTTTGCATTTTTATATTGATCATCAAGAAGATCTTTAAATTTTTTAATCTGATTGTTTAAATCTTCAGATAAAATAGTTTTTTCATTAACTAATTTATTTCCATATATTTTTACTGTGGATGGATGAGATTTAATTTTTTTATACATTAATGGTTGAGTAAATGAAGGTTCGTCTCCTTCGTTGTGACCAAATCTTCTATAACAAACCAAATCAACTACTACGTCTCTATTAAATTTAAGCCTAAATTCACCAGCTATCCTAGCTGCATATACAACAGATTCTGGATCATCGCCGTTGGCGTGAATAATTGGTGAATCTACCATTTTTGCTACGTCAGAAGGATGTGGGGATGAACGGGCAAATCTTGGGCTTGTTGTAAATCCTATTTGATTATTAATTATAAAATGAATCGTCCCACCAGTATTATGACCAGGCAAGCCAGACATCGCAAAGCACTCAGCAACGATACCCTGGCCAGCAAATGAAGCATCACCATGAATTAATATAGGAATTACTTTTTTTCTCTCTTTATCGTTATGAAAAAATTGCTTTGCTCTTGTTTGGCCCAAAACTACAGGGTTTACAGCTTCCAAATGAGATGGATTATCCGTAAGACTTACATGAACTGAATTACCATCAAATACCCTATCTGATGATGCTCCTAAATGGTATTTAACATCACCAGCGCTATCATCGTCTGAAGAAGAGTCTATTTCTCCAGCGAACTCATTAAATATTCTTTTGTATGATTTCTGTAAAACATTTGCCAAAACATTCAGTCTTCCTCTATGAGACATTCCAATTTTGACTTCTTTTACATTATTTTGACTACCAATTTTTATTATTTGCTCTAATGCAGGAATTAAACTTTCCGCCCCATCTAAACCAAATCTTTTGGTTCCAACATATTTTGTATTTAAAAATTTTTCAAATCCTTCTGCTTGAATTATTTTATTTAAAATAGCTTCCTTGCCATTTTTCGTAAATTGTAAAGCATTTTCATCTTTTTCAACTCTATCTCTAAACCATTTTCTTTCCGTTGGATTTGAAATATGCATATATTCATAGCCAATTTTTCCACAATAAGTTTTTCTTAAGAAAGATAAAATTTCTTTTATAGTTGAGTAATTTCTATTTGCTATTCCATCTAAGTAAATTTTTTTATTATAGTCTGATTTAATAAATCCATAACTTTCTGGATGTAATTCATCTAAATATTCAATTTTTCTTAATTCTAACGGATCAAGGTTTGCAATTAAATGTCCTCTTTGTCTATAAGATCTGACTAGAGATACTGCTCTAATTGATCTCCTATTCTCCTCAGAAAGTTCTTTTTTATTAATTGTACTTTTTATATTTCCTTTAGATAAATTATTTTGATCTTTATCAAAATTTGCTTGTATTAAATCTAAATTCACTTTTTTCTTAATTGGATTCCAAGATGGTCCGTTTATTTCTTTTGCAACAACTTCAAATTCTTCTCCAATTTCTATAAAATATTTTTTCCAACTTTCTGGTAAATCAGAATCTCTATTGATAAATTTTAGATACATCTGTTCTATGAATGCACTATTACTTTTAGATAAAAAAGACGTTTTTTTATACTCTAAATTTTTTGATGATGACATTTAATGATTTAGTATAGTACTTAAAGAGTATATTTCAATTAGACAATTTATTTAATAGTGTTTTGCCAATTTCTGCAGGTGATTTTGCAATCGTTATGCCACAATCTTCCATTTTTTTTATTTTGTCTTCTGCTCCACCTTTTCCTCCAGAAATTATAGCTCCCGCATGACCCATTCTTCTTCCTGGTGGAGCTGTAATTCCCGCTATAAAACCAACCATAGGTTTTTTTATTTTATGATTTTTGAAAAACTCTGCTGCTTCCTCCTCAGCTGTTCCGCCTATTTCACCTATAATTAATATAGATTTTGTTTCTTCATCATTTAAAAATAAATCTAAACAATCAATAAAGTTTGTCCCATTGATAGGATCACCACCAATTCCTATACAAGTTGATTGGCCCAGTCCATTATCTGTGGTTTGTGCAACAGCTTCGTAAGTTAAGGTTCCAGATCTAGATACAATTCCAACAGAACCCTTTTTATGAATATTTCCTGGCATTATTCCAATTTTGCATTCTCCCGGAGTAATAATTCCAGGGCAATTAGGTCCAATTAGTCTTGAATTAGAATTACTTAATTTTTTTTTAACTTTTAACATGTCTAAAACTGGTATTCCTTCAGTAATACATGCTATTAATTCAATAGATGCTTCTATGGCTTCTATAATAGCTGAGGCAGCAAACTTAGCTGGAACATAAATCATGGAGGCATTTGCACCAGTTTTTTCTCTTGCTTCTTTAACTGAATTAAAAACTGGTTTTGATAGATGCATTTGACCACCTTTTTTGGGTGTTACACCTCCAACTAAATTAGTTCCATATTTAATTGCTTGTTCAGAGTGAAACGTACCATGTTTTCCTGTAAAACCCTGGCATATTACTTTTGTATTTTTGTTAACTAAAATTGACATTTTATTTAATCGAATTAACAACTTTTTTTGCCGCATCAGACAAATCCGATGCAGATATAATTTTTAAACCTGAATTATCCAATATTTTTTTTCCTTCCTCAAATTTTGTTCCAGCTAATCTTACAACTAAAGGAACTTCAATTTTGATTTCTTTGGCAGCATCTACAACGCCTTGTGCAAGAACATCACATCTCATTATGCCACCAAAAAATATTTATTAAAATTCCTTTTACATTTTTATCTGATAAAATTATTTTAAATGCTGCTGAAACTTTTTCTTTTGACGCTCCTCCACCAACATCTAAAAAATTTGCCGGTTCTTCTCCATGTAACTTAATTATATCCATTGTTGCCATCGCTAAACCTGCACCATTAACCATACATCCTATTCTACCTTCTAATTTTATATAAGATAAACCATGTTTACTCGCTTCTATTTCTATCTCTTCTTCCTCATTTAAGTCTCTTAAATTTAAAATTTCTGGATTTCTAAACAATGCATTATCATCAAAGCTCATTTTTGCATCTAAGCAAATAATTTTATTTTCTTTAGTTAAAATCAATGGATTTATTTCAACAAGATTAGCATCTACATCAATAAACATTTTGTATATTGATTTAATCAAATTTATAGCCTGTTTTTTTGCATCTAAACTTAAATTAAATATTTCTACAATTTTTTCACAATCTATATCTGATATTTTGTCTTCTAAATTAACTTTAGTAGTTACAATTTTTTTTGGGTTATTTTTTGCAACTTCCTCAATATCCATTCCACCTTGATCACTTGAAATAAAAGCAATCTTAGAACTTGTTCTATCAACTAAACAAGAAAGATAAAATTCTTTTTCAATTTCTGAAGATGATTCAACATATAGTCTTTTAACTTCTCTTCCTCGAGGCCCTGTCTGTTGAGTTATCAATTTTTTTCCTAACATTTCTTTAGCCGCTGAATTTAGCTCTTCTATTGTATTCACAATCTTTATACCTCCTGCTTTTCCTCGTCCTCCAGCATGAATCTGTGCTTTTAAAACAAACTTTTCTGTTTTTAATGTTTTTGCCTTTTCTAGTAATTCTTCAACCGAGTGTGAAAAAACACCTTCTGGTACAATTACGCCATATTTTTTTAAAATTTCTTTAGCTTGATGCTCGTGAATATTCATTATTACTTAGAAAGATCTTTATCTATTACTGATGCTGTTTCCCATAACTTTTTAACTGCATCTATTGAATGCATAAATTGATTTTTTTCTTTTTCGTCTAAATTTATTTCTTCGATCTTCTCTACACCATTCTTTCCAATTATGACTGGAACTCCTGCAAAAATATTTTTAACACCATACTCTCCATTAAGCTGTACAGCACAAGGAAGTAATTTTTTTTCATCTTTTAAGTATGCTTCAGCCATTTGAACTCCTGATGCTGCTGGGGCATAAAATGCTGAGCCTTTTTCTAAATATTTAACAATTTCAGCACCACCATCTCTGGTTCTTTGATTAATTTCCTCTAATCTTTCTGCTGATAATTTTCCCTCTTTAACTAAATCTAATAAAGGTTTTCCTGAAACTTTTGTAAATCTTGGTAATGGAACCATTGTATCTCCATGGCCACCCATAACCATTGCTTCTATTTCTTTAACAGGAACTTTAAGTTCAAGTGACAAAAACAATTTGAACCTTGAGCTGTCTAATATTCCTGCCATACCAACGACTTTATTTGCTGGAAGTCCTGAATATTTTTGAAAAGCCATTACCATAACGTCTAATGGATTAGTAATACATATTACAAATGCATTAGGTGCATTTTTTTTTATACCATCAGCTACTTGTTTTATAATTTTTAAATTTATTCCTAATAAATCATCTCTACTCATGCCAGGTTTTCTAGGAACTCCTGCAGTTATAATAATTACATCAGAATCTTTAATATCTTCGTAATTATCTGTTCCGGATAATTTAACATTAAAACCATCGACCGATGATGATTGAGCTATATCTAATGCTTTCCCTTTGGCAATACCGCTTGCAACATCAAACATTACAACTTCATCTGCTAGTTCCTTTAAACCAATTAAGTGTGCGAGTGTTCCACCAATTTGTCCAGCACCAATTAATGATATTTTTTTTGACATATTCTTACTTCATTGTAGGCATAACAAATTCAGGATCTGATCTTAATCCAGATGGCCATCTTGAAGTTATTGTTTTAAGTTTTGTGTAAAATCTCACACCTTCTGCTCCATGCATATGTTGATCTCCAAATAAAGATCTTTTCCAACCACCAAAACTATGGAATGCCACTGGCACAGGTATAGGTATATTTATACCAACCATTCCAATTTTAATATTGCTAGCAAACGTTCTTCCAACATCTCCATCTCTAGTATAAATACTTGTTCCATTACCAAACTCATGATCATTAATTAGCTGAGTAGCTTCATCAAAATCTTTTACCCTAACCACAGAAAGTACAGGACCAAAAATTTCTTCTTTATAAATTCTCATATCTTTTTTAACATGATCAAACAAACATCCCCCTATATAGTAACCGTTTTCATAGCCTTGTAGTTTTAAATTTCTTCCATCAACTACTAATTTTGCTCCTTCTTTAACCCCTAGGTCAACGTAACCCTTAACTTTTTCTAAATGTTCTTTTGTAACTAACGGTCCCATTTCAGATTTTTTGTCCATACCTGGTCCAACTTTTAATGCTTCAACTTTTTTTGATAATTCATTAACTAAATTATCTCCAATATTTCCAACTGCAACTGCAACCGATTGAGCCATACATCTTTCACCAGCAGATCCATAAGCTGCACCCATCAAACCATTAACAGCCTGATCTAAATCACAATCAGGCATCACAACACAGTGATTTTTTGCACCTCCCAAAGCTTGAACTCTTTTTTCATTTTTAGCTGCATTCTCATAAATATATTTTGCAATTGGTGTTGATCCTACAAAACTTACAGCTTTAATATCTTTGTTAGTTAAAATTGCATCAACAACTTCCTTGTCACCATTTATTACATTAAATACTCCATCTGGTAGCCCAGCTTCTTGAAACAATTCTGCTAATTTAATTGAAATAGATGGATCCTTTTCTGATGGTTTTAATACAAAAGTATTTCCACATGCAATAGCCATTGGAAACATCCACATGGGGACCATTGCTGGAAAATTAAATGGAGTTATACCTGCACAAACACCAAGTGGTTGCCTAATAGACCAACTATCAATATCTGTTCCAACGTTTTCTGTAAATTCTCCTTTTAAAACCTGAGGAATTCCACAAGTAAACTCTACTACCTCGAGTCCTCTTATCAACGAACCTTTTGCATCTTCATATACCTTACCGTGTTCAGAAACTATCATTTTAGTTAATTCATCAGAATTTTTTTCTATTAATTCTTTGAATTTAAACATAACTCTTGCTCTTTGAATTGGTGGTTTTAAAGACCATGTCTCAAAAGCTTTTTTTGCTACACCAACAGCTTCATCTAAATCTGATTTTAAACCTAACATTACTTCTGACTCTTGTTCTCCAATTGCTGGGTTAAATACTTTTCCTCTTCTCTCTGATTTTCCTGGAATTATTTTTCCATTTACAAAATGTTGAATTAAATTCATGGCCAAAATTATTTAATTAAGTAATTAACTTGTTGCAAGCATTTTCTTTATAGATGCTATTGCTTTTGCAGGATTTAAGCCTTTTGGACATGCATTAGTACAATTCATAATAGTATGGCATCTGTAAAGCTTTAGTTCATCAGCAACTTTCTTTAATCTCTCTTTTCTATCTTCATCTCTACTATCTATAATCCATCTATATGCTTGCAATAAAACTGCGGGACCTAAATATTTATCTCCATTCCACCAATAACTTGGGCATGAAGTTGAGCAACATGCGCACATTATACATTCATAAAGACCATCTAATTTTGATCTGTCTTCTATAGATTGTAAGTTTTCTTTATTTTCATCTTTTTTTGAAACCTTTAACCATGGTTCAACTGACTCGTATTGTTTATATAAAGTACTTAAATCTCCAATTAAATCTTTTTGAACTTTTAAATGAGGTAAAGGATAAATATTAATATCACCTTTAATTTCTTTATGAGGTTTTGTACATGCTAAACCATTTTTTCCATCCATATTCATTGCACATGAACCACAGACGCCATGGGCACAAGATCTTCTATAAGCAATGGATGGATCTATTTCATTTTTAATTTTATTCAAAAGATCTAATACTTTTGATGGACAATTATCCATATCAACTTCATATGTATCTATACGAGGGTTTTCGCCGCTAGAAGGATCCCATCTATAAATATTTACTTTTCTAATATTTTTTGAACCTGTTTTATCTTTATAAAATTTGCCTTTTTGAACTTTAGAATTTTTAGGTAAGTTTATTTGTACCATTAGTAAACTCTTTCTTGAGGTGGAAAATATTGTACATCATTTGTTAAAGTTGATCTATGTACATCTCTATAAGAAATTTTTGTTTCACTCCCTTTACACCAAGATAATGTGTGTTTCATAAAGTTATTATCATCTCTTTTAGGATGATCTTCTCGTGCATGAGCTCCTCTGCTTTCTTTTCTTTCATATGCAGAATCTATTGTAACTATCGCCTGTCTTATTAAGTTATCAAATTCTAAAGTTTCAACTAAATCAGTATTAAAAATTAAAGATTTATCTTTTACTGATATTGAGTCCATTCCTTCAAATGGTTTTCTTATTTCCTCTACTCCTTCTTTTAAAGTTTTTTCAGTTCTAAATACTGCACACTTTGACTGCATAGTTTTCTGCATAGACAATCTTAAATCAGCAGTTCTATTAGTTCCATTTCCATTTCTTAATTTTTCAAACCTATCTAAGCATTTATCAGTCTCTGAATTTGAGATTTCCTCATGTGGAGTTCCTGGTTTCACTAGTTCTGCGGCCCTTTTTGCTGCAGCTTTTCCAAAAACAACTAAATCAATTAATGAATTTGATCCTAATCTGTTAGCTCCATGAACTGAAACACATGCTGCTTCACCTATTGCCATAAGTCCAGGTACAATTTTTTCTGAACCATTTACTGTTAAAACTTCAGCTTTATAATTTGTTGGAATTCCACCCATATTATAATGAACTGTAGGAACAACTGGTATTGGTTCTTTTGTAACATCAACGTCGGCAAATAATCTTGAAGATTCTGAAATTCCTGGAAGTCTTTTCTCAATTACTTCTGTATCTAAATGATCTAAATGAAGATGAACATGATCTTTTTCTTTTCCAACGCCTCTTCCTTCATTTATTTCTACTGCTATTGATCTGCTTACCACATCTCTAGATGCAAGATCTTTTGCTTTTGGAGCATACCTCTCCATAAATCTTTCACCTTTGGAATTCAATAAGTATCCTCCTTCTCCTCGAACTCCTTCTGATATTAAAGTTCCATGTCCATAGATTCCTGTTGGATGAAATTGTACAAATTCCATATCTTGCAAAGGTAAACCAGCTCTTAAAACCATGGCATTTCCATCGCCAGTACAAGTATGAGCAGATGTGGAAGAATAATATGTTTTTCCATATCCGCCAGTTGCTATAATTGTTATATGAGATCTAAATCTATGAATAGTTCCATCATTTAAATTCCAAGCTATTAAACCTTTGCACTCTCCATCTTTCATTAATAAATCTAAAGCAAAGTATTCAATAAAAAATTCTGTATTATGCTTCAATGCTTGCCCATACATAGTATGTAAAATGGCATGACCTGTTCTGTCTGCTGCTGCACAAGTTCTTTGAACAGTTTCATTTCCATAATTTTTAGTCATTCCCCCAAAAGGTCTTTGATATATTTTTCCATCTTCAGTACGACTAAATGGAACTCCATACCTCTCTAATTCTAAGACTGCTCGTGGAGCTTCTTTGCACAAATATTCTATGCTATCTTGATCACCCAACCAATCAGATCCTTTGACAGTATCATACATATGCCATCTCCAATCATCTTCTCCCATATTCCCAAGGGCTGCTGAAATACCTCCTTGAGCTGCTGATGTATGACTTCTAGTTGGAAAAACTTTTGATATGCACGCAGTTTTTAATCCAACCTCACTAAGGCCAACCGCGGCTCTCAAACCTGCGCCCCCAGCACCAAGAACAACTACGTCATATTCGTGATCTATAATTTTATATGAACTCATAAACTCAATCTAAATAATATAAATAATGTTGATATGGGAATTACTATAGCAGACAAATATAGTAATTTATTTGCGACATTTTTTAATTTTTCATTCTCAATATAATCCTCAAAAACCTCACTAATACTTAGTGCAGAATAAAAATAAGCAAAAATGATAAATAATGAGAAAATAAATTTTGTTGGTTGGCTAGTAAAAAATAATAATACTTCTTCATAAGATTTGTCATAAAAAGAAACTAGGTTAAATAAAAACCATAACATTAAAGGAACTAATGCAACTGAACTTACTTTTAAAAAAATCCATTTTTTTGTAGCGTTAATCATAAAATTATATTTATTCCTAAAATTAAAATTGTTAAAATAACTGATCCAAATATAGCTAGTAAACCAGTTATATTTGAAGTTTTTATTTCAAAACCATATCCTAAATCCCAAAATAAATGTCTAATTTCACATAAAATTTGAAAAGAAAAAGACCAAACTGCTCCAACAATAAAAAATTTACCTAAATATGTTTGAAAGAATTTTTGAATTAAATCATAATTTGTATTGCCTAAAAGCAATAATGCCACCCAAAAACAAATTAGGGTTATAATAATTATATTTATAATGCCAGTTATTCTGTGAGAAATTGAAATTAAAGATGATATATGCCAATTATAAATTTGGATATGTGGCGATAAAGGATTATCATTTTTCATTATTTATTTTTAATATATGCTTCAGCTATTTCAACTGCATTTAATGCAGCACCCCTTAACAAATTATCGGATACACACCAAAGATTAACCGCTTTTTTATTACTATTATCTTTTCTAATTCTAGAAATGAAAGTTTCATTTTTTCCTGTAGCCTCTACTGGGGTTATATATCCACCATCTTTTCTCTCATCGATAACTTTGCACCCATCAGATGCATTTAAAGCTTCGCTAATTTTTTCTAAAGTAAATTCTTTTTCAAATTCTATATTTATTGATTCAGCGTGTGAAATAAATACTGGAATTCTTACACATGTTGCAGTTAATTCTATATTTTTATCTAGAATTTTTTTTGTTTCATTTACCATTTTTAATTCTTCTTTGGTATAACCTTCGTCTACAAAAGTATCAATATGTGGAATTGCATTAAAAGCAATTTGTTTTGTAAAATTTTTTGAAACAATTTTTTTATTTTCTAACGCAAGTTTAGTTTGTTCTAGCAGTTCATCCATTGGAGCTTTACCCGCACCTGAAGTAGATTGATATGTGGAAATTATTACTCTTTTAATTTTAAATAAATCGTGCAACGGTTTCAAAATTATAACTAGCTGAGCTGTTGAACAATTTGGATTTGCAATTATATTTTTTTTCATATTTTTTATATCATTTGAATTAACCTGAGGAACTATTAAAGGAACATCAGGATCCATTCTAAAAAAACTTGAATTATCAATAACAACTGATTGTTGCGCAGCAATAGGAGCGTATTGTTCAGAAATTTTCCCTCCTGCTGAAAAAAAAGTAATATTTGCTTTCGAAAAATCGAAGTTTTCTAAATTTTCAACTTCAATATCTTTACCTTTAAATTTTAATTTTGACCCTGCACTTTTAGAGGATGCAACAAAATATAAATCATCTATAGGAAGGTTTCTTTTTTCTAAAACCGCTAATATTTTTCTTCCAACATTTCCAGTTGCACCAACAATTGCTATATTCATGATGATTTAGTTATACTAAATGAAAGGTAAATCGCAAACTTTTCCCTCAAAAGTACTATCATTTATTGATATTTTAAAGGCCTGAGAAACTTCATAATAGGGTTTATCTAACATTGCAATTCCTATTACTTTTTTAAAATGTGGAGAGTATACACCGGACCTAAGTTCTCCTATTTTTGAACCTTTATCGTCAACAAGATCTATAGATTTTGATACATTTATTTCTTTTGTATCAATTATGACACCCATCAGTTTTTTACTAATGCCTGTTTGTTTAACTTCTTTTAATTTTTCTTTTCCAAGAAAATTGACTTCAGTATCTAAATTTACATATTTATCTAAGCCACACTCAAGTGGGTTATCGTTATTATCCATGTCGTTCCCATACGATAGTAAAGCACTTTCAATTCTCTCAATTAAATTTGGACATCCTGGTTTGACATTAAATTCTTTTCCAACTTCAAATAATTTATCATATAAATCTAGACCAGATTTTGTATGTTCAACATAAATCTCGTAGCCACCTTGTTTTGACCAGCCTGATCTTGCAATCAAATGTTTTGCTCCAGAAAATTCAAAATAATCAAAACCAAAAAATTTCATTTCAGTTATTTTTTTTCCAAATATTTTTTCCATAAGTTTATATGATTTTGGCCCTTGTACTGCTAATATATCAACGTTTGGTTCAAATATTTTAACATCAAACTTGTTTCCAATTGCTAATCCTTTAGCAAATAAAATTACATCGGAATCTGCAATTGAAATCCACCATCTTTCTTCCCCAAGTTTCAGAATTACTGGATCATTTATCAAACCTGCAGCGTCATCTATAATTGGACAATAGTAGCATCTTCCTATTTTAGATTTCGATAAATCTCTGCAAGTCATGAGTTGTACTAATTTTCCTGAATCTTTCCCAAAAATTTCAACTTGTCTTTCTCCAGCAACGTCCCAGACTTGTACGTTTTCTTTTAGATGATGGTATGCGTCTTCTAAAGATCCAAATGCAGCTGGCAAAAGCATATGATTATAAGATGTGTAAGCGGTCACTCCTTGCTTTTCAATTCTAGATGTGTAAGGTGTGCTTCTAAGTCTTCTAGATCTTGCTATAGAATAATTTTTCATATTTTTTAAAATTAATTATTCTTTAGCCTTTTTTCTTAACTCAAATTTCTGAATTTTACCTGTTGATGTTTTTGGGAGTTCACAAAACTCAATTTTTTTAGGGACTTTAAAGCCTGCTAAAGTTTCCTTACAAAAATTTATTAGTTCTTCTTCGGTAACATTTTTATCTTTAACTTTTTCAATAAATGCACAAGGAACTTCTCCCCATTTTTCATCAGGTTTTGCAACAACTGCTGCAATTGAGACACTAGGATGTTTAGCTAAAGTATTTTCAATTTCAATTGAAGAAATATTTTCACCACCAGATATTATTATATCTTTTGATCTATCTTTTATTTTTATGTAACCGTCTGGGTTGGTAACTGCCAAATCACCAGAATGGAACCATCCATTTGACATTGCTTTATCTGTTGCTTCTTTGTCTTTAAAATAGCCCTTCATTACAATATTACCTCTTATCATTATTTCTCCAATCGTTTTTCCATCCATTGGAACTGGTTTCATTGTCTCAGGATCCATAACCATAGCATCTTCCGTATTTGGATACCTTACACCTTGACGCGCTTTTATTTCATTTTTTTTATCTTCATCAAAAGAGTTCCATTCATCATTCCAAGCGCATTGTAAAATATGTCCATAAGTTTCTGTAAGTCCATAAACATGCATTACTTCAAACCCTAAAGCTTCCATTTTTTTGAATATTATACTTGGAGGAGGGGCACCTGCCGTTAAAACATAAACTTTATGATTTAATTTTTTTCTATCAGACTCGGCAGCTCCTGTTATCATATTTAAAACAATTGGTGCTCCACCAAAGTGAGTAATTTCATGTTTTTCTATTAATTCAAATATTTTTTTTATATCTATGGCTCTTAAGCATATTGTTTTTCCATTCAACATTGGAATTGTCCATGGATAACACCAGCCATTACAATGAAACATCGGTACAACTGTTAAAAAATTTAATCTGTTTGGCATATTCCATGCAACTGCACTACCAGTGGACATTAAGTATGAACCTCTATGATGATAAACAACTCCTTTAGGATTTCCAGTTGTTCCAGATGTATAACTTAGTGAGATTGCTTGCCATTCATCTTTTGGTCTTTTCCAAATATAGTTATCATCTCCAGAATTTAAAAAATCCTCATACTCTTTGTCTCCAATTTTTTTTAATAAGGATTGGTCTGCAAAATTATCTTGAATATCTATAATTATTGGTTTTGATTTAATTTGACTTAATGCTTTATCAATAATTGAGTGAAGCTGTCTATCTACGATTAAAACTTTTGCTTCGCTGTGTTCTAAAATATAAGCAACAGTTTTTGCATCTACTCTACTATTAATCGTATTTAAAACTGCTCCTGTCATTGGAACTGAATAATGAGCTTCAAAAATTTCAGGAGTATTAAATGCCATTACAGATACTGTATCGCCTTCACCAATACCAATTTTTTCTAAAGCGCTAGCAAACTTTGTACATCTTTTGTATACTTCGGTCCAAGTGTAAATTCTATTTTCGTATACCAAAGCTTCATAGTTTGGATAAATATCTTTTGCTCTTTCCAAAAAACTTAGTGGTGTTAGTGGAACAAAATTTGCATCATTTTTATCAAGATTTGTTTCGTAATGATTCATATTATTTAAAGTTAAAATTCATTATGTATTCACTTCCTGTAGCGGCAGTTTTAAAATGATTTTCCATCCTTGGCAACACTCTTTTAAAATAAAATTTTGCAGTTTGAATTTTGTCTTCATAAAATCCTTTATTACTATCATAATCTCTAAAGCTAACCTCCAAAACTTTTATCCATGCATGTGCTATAGAAACAAATCCCAATGCTTTCAAATAATCATTACATGCAGCGCTAGCGTCATCTTTTGAGTTTTGTAATTTTTCTTTGATCCATAATGTAAAATTATTTAGTATTTCTATATGAACATTTAAATCTTTAACAAAAGGTTTAATTTTTTCGTCTTTAATATTGCAATCATTTTGAATCATATTTAAATATTTATCAATTATATCGCCATTTTTATTAACTAATTTTCTAAATACTAAATCTGCAGCCTGAACGGAATTTGTACCTTCATAAATTGGAGTAATTCTATTGTCTCTATATAATTGTTCAATACCTTGATCTTTTGTATAACCGTAGCCTCCGTAAACTTGCATTGCATCGCTTGTTATTTCCATTCCTAAATCTGTAAACATTGTTTTAACTACAGGAGTCATTAAGGAAACAAAATCTGATGCTTCTTGCCTAACTTTTTCATCATTATGATTAAGACTAACTTCTGTTTGTTGTGACAGCCAAAAACAAAGTGCTCTTTCTCCTTCAATTATAGATTTCATATTTAGTAAAGTTTTTCTAATGTCAGCATGATCAATTATGTAATCAGCACCATTATTAGATTTGCTATTATTTGTTTTTCCTTGTTTTCTTTCTTTGGCGTAACTTACTGAATTTTGATAAGCAATTTCTGAAATACCTAGGCCTTGTATTCCAACAACAATTCTTTCTAAATTCATCATTGTAAACATAGCATTAAGTCCTTTATTTTTTGGTCCTATCATATAACCAACTGCATCATCAAAGTTTAATACACATGTAGCAGAACCTTTAATTCCCATTTTGCTTTCTATCGAACCTGTAGAAATTCCATTTCTAGATCCTAATGATCCATCGTCGTTGACTTTAAACTTTGGAACTAAAAATAAACTTATTCCTTTAGTGCCTTTTGGAGAATCAGTTGCTCTTGCTATAACTAAATGAACAATGTTTTCTGTTAAGTCATGATCTCCTGAAGTAATAAATATTTTTTGCCCATTTAACTTAAAAGTTCCATCAGATTGTTCTTCTGCTTTTGTTTTTAACAATCCCAAATCTGTTCCACAAACTGGTTCAGTTAAGCACATTGTTCCACTCCATTTTCCTTCAACCATTTTTGGCAAATATTTTTTTTTTATTTCTTCAGTTGCATGATGATGAATACAATTGTATGCACCTATACTTAATTCGCTATATAACTTAAATGATAAACTTGCAGATGAAAGCATTTCATCAAAAAAAGCGCTCACAGTTTTTGGCATACCTTGTCCTCCATATTTAGGATCACAAGAAAGTGATGTCCATCCATCTTCTATAAATTTAGTATAAGCTTCTTTATATCCAGGAGGAGTTCTTACAACTCCATTTTCCAAAATAGTTGGATTTTCATCTCCAGATTTAGCCAAAGGTAAAATTATATTTTCATTAATTTTTGCGGCTTCATCAAGTATATTTTTTACTAATTCAGAATTGACTTCTTTGTATTTTTCAATTTCATTATAATTTTTATTATTTCTTAACTTGTCAAAAAGAAACATCATATCTTCAATTGGAGCATTATAAATTGGCATTTTATAAGTTTAGAATAATTGATTAGTTATTGCAATTTTGAAATTATCGCATCACCCATTTCAGAAGTTGAAACTTCCTTCATCCCTGGAGACAAAATATCTTTAGTTCTAAGTTTTTCATCTAGAACAGTTTGAACCGCTTTTTCTAATGCATCTGCCTCTTTATCTAGATCGAGAGAATATTTTAAAGCCATTGCAAAACTTAGTATCGTGGCAATTGGGTTAGCTACTCCTTTTCCAGCTATATCAGGTGCCGAACCATGTATCGGTTCATACATTGCTCTTATTTTTCCATCTTTGTTTTTTGCTCCCAAAGATGCAGACGGCAACAACCCTAAAGAGCCAGTTAACATAGATGCTTGATCAGATAGCATATCTCCAAATAAATTATCAGTAACTATAACATCAAATTGTTTTGGATTTCTTAGTAGTTGCATTGCACAGTTATCTGCAAGCATATGATTTAATTCTACATCTTTAAATTCTTTATCATGTAATTCTTGAACTTCTTCTCTCCAGAGCAAACCTGCTTCCATTACATTTGATTTTTCACACGATGTAACTTTATTTTTTCTTTTCTTGGCTAAGTCAAATGCAACTCTTGCAACTCTTTGAATTTCGCTTGAAGTATAAGTGTGAGTATTAATTCCTTTTCTCTCACCATTATCAATTGGTTTAATTCCTCTTGGTTCTCCAAAATAAATTCCACCTGTAAGCTCTCTAACAATCATAATATCTAATCCAGAAACAATTTCAGGTTTAAGAGTTGAGGCATCAACTAATTGTTTAAAACATATTGCTGGTCTTAAATTAGCAAATAGTTTCAGCTCTTTTCTTAATTTTAATAGAGCCCTCTCAGGCTTTTTTGAAAATTCTAAATTGTCCCATTTTGGTCCTCCTACAGCACCAAGAATTATAGCCTCACATTCTAAAGCTTTATAAAAAACTTCATCTGTTATAGGAGTTCCATGCTTATCATATGAAGTACCGCCCGCTAAATCTTCATCAATTTCAAAATCTAAAGATTTATTTTTGTTAAACCATTCAATAATTTTTTTAACTTCTCCAACAACTTCTGGCCCAATTCCATCACCAGGTAATAATAAAAATTTTCTTTTTTTAACTTTAATCATTAAAAATCCAAGGTTTAGATATTTTTAATTTTTTTTCATATGATTCAATTTTTTCAGATTTTTCTAATGATAACGCAATATCATCTAATCCTTCAATTAAACATTTTTTTTTAAATTGATCTAAATCAAACTTAATTTCATTATTTCCAAAAACGATTTTTTGCTCATTTAAATCTATTTTAATTTTTTCTTTTCTTAAAGAATATTCTGAGATTTGCTTTATTTTTTCTTCATCAATTTTAATTGGTAATATTCCGTTTTTAAAACAGTTATTATAAAAAATATCTGCATAACTTGAACTAATTACGCACGTAATACCAAAATCAAGTAGTGCCCATGGAGCATGCTCTCTAGAAGAACCGCATCCAAAATTTTTTCCTGCAATTAAAATTTTAGACTGATTAAATGGTTTTTTGTTTAAAATAAAATCTTTTATCTCATTTCCTTGATCATCATATCTCATTTCAAAGAACAAATTTTTTCCAAGGCCAGTTCTTTTTATTGTCTTTAAAAATTGTTTAGGAATTATCATATCCGTATCAATATTAACTATTGGAAGATATGCAGGTATACTCGTAAGTTTATTAAATTTTTGCATTAATTTTGATACTTTCTTACATCATCTAAGTTTCCAGCAATTGCAGCTGCTGCTGCCATACCTGGACTAACCAAATGTGTTCTTCCACCTCTTCCTTGTCTACCTTCAAAGTTTCTATTTGAAGTAGAGGCACACCTTTCACCTGATTTTAATTTATCAGCATTCATTGCTAAGCACATTGAACATCCAGGTTCTCTCCACTCAAAACCTGAATTTATAAAAATTTTATCTAAGCCTTCTTGTTCAGCTTTTTCCTTAACTAATCCAGAACCTGGAACAACCATTGCATTAACATGACTGGCAATTTTTTTATCTTTCAATATTTTTGCTGCTTCTCTTAAATCTTCAATTCTACCATTTGTGCAACTGCCAATAAAAACCTTGTCAATTTTAATATCTTGGACTGAAACATCAGAATTTAAACCCATATATTTTAATGATCTTTCTATTGAGTTTTTTTTATCTGGATCAGTTTCATTTTTTGGGTTTGGAATTTTTCCATCAATTGTAACAACATCTTGGGGTGAAGTTCCCCAAGTAACCATTGGTTTAATATCTTTTCCATCTAAATTTATTTCTTTATCAAAATTAGCACCTTCATCAGATTTAAGATTGCTCCAATATTCTAAAGCTTTTTCCCAGTTTTCTTTTTTGGGTGACATTGGTTTGTCTTTTAAATAATCAAAAACTTTTTGATCAGGTTGAATTAAACCAGCTCTTGCTCCACCTTCTATTGTCATATTACAAATTGTCATTCTATTCTCCACGCTCAAACTAGAAATTAAGCCACCTGCATACTCAATTACATAGCCTGTTCCTCCAGCTGTTCCAATTTTTCCTATAATTTGTAAAATCACATCTTTTGAAGTTACTCCAATAGGTAATTTTCCATTTACATTAATTCTAAAGTTCTTTGATTTTTTTTGGACTAAAGTTTGTGTTGCTAATACATGCTCTACTTCTGAGGTTCCAATACCAAATGCTAAGGCTCCAAATGCTCCGTGAGTTGCGGTATGACTATCACCACAAACAATAATTGTTCCTGGTTGGGTAAAACCTTGCTCTGGACCAATGATATGAACTATTCCTTGTCTTTTATCATTCATTCCAAAAATTTCGATTCCAAATTCTTTACAGTTTGATTCTAATGTTTCTACCTGTATTTTTGATTCTTTATCAGAAATTCCTTTAGTTCTGTCTGTTGTTGGAACATTGTGATCTGCTACAGCTAAAGTAAGATTTGGCTGTCTAACTTTTCTGCCCAAACTTCTTAAACCTTCAAATGCTTGTGGACTAGTTACTTCATGAATTAAATGTCTATCAACAAAAAGTAATGAGGTCCCATCTTCTTGTTCGTACACAAGATGTTCATTCCAAATTTTATCGTAAATTGTATATGACATTTAGAAAAAAATTATTTTTTTTCTTTAGGAGTATCTTTTTTAATTTCTTCTTTTGTTGTTTCAGCTTTAGGAGCTTCAGGTTTATCTTCGGTAATTACTGTTTTGTCAGCTGTTTTTTCTTTAACAACTGGTGCTAGATTTTCTTCAGTAACCCCTTCAGGTTTTGATTCAACATCAATTCCTATTTTCTTTTTTATTTTTTCTGTAATTCTAGCTGATTTTCCTGTTCGATCTCTTAAATAGTAAAGCTTTGCTCTTCTGACTTTTCCAGATCTAATAACTTTTATTGAATCTACAATTGGACTATATAAAGCAAAAGTTCTTTCAACACCCTCTCCAAAAGATATTTTCCTTACAGTAAATGATGAATTTAAATCTCTATTTTTTTTAGCTATACAAATGCCTTCAAAGTATTGAATTCTATCTCTTTTTCCTTCCGTAATTTTAACTCCAACCTTAATAATATCTCCAGGGAAAAAATCCGGAAGTTTTTTTTCTGCAGAAATTTTCTTTACGTTTGCTATGTTGATTTCTTCTATCGTTTTCATGTTTAAGTTTATCAAATTAATTCTTTTTATATTTTTGCCACAAATCTGGCCTTCGGTCGCGTGTTATAGCCTCAGATTGAGATAAACGCCAGTCTTTAATTTTCGCATGATCTCCTGATAATAATACATCTGGAACTGTTTTTTTCTCCCAAATTTGAGGTTTTGTATATTGTGGATACTCTAAAAGTCCATTCTCAAAGCTTTCTTCTTCAACTGATATTTCATTTCCAAGAACTCCAGGTAATAATCTTATAATCGAGTCTAACATCACAAATGCTGCACTTTCTCCACCAGATAAAATAAAGTCACCTATGCTTACTTCTTCTATATTTCTAGATTCAATAACTCTTTGATCAACACCTTCAAAATGTCCACATATTAAATTAATAGTTTTCTCTTTACAAAGTTTTTTTGCTAATTCTTGATTAAATAATTTTCCTTTCGGACTTAAATAAATTATTTTTTCGTTAGAATTTAAATTTGAGTCTAAAGAGTTTGCAAGAACATCTGGTTTAATTAACATTCCAGAACCTCCACCATAAGTAGTATCATCTACAGTCTTATGCTTATCGGTTGCATAGTCTCTAATATTTACTGTATCTAGTTTCCATATTTTTTCAGATAGTGCTTTGCCATATAAACCTTTTCCCAATGGTCCAGGAAAAAATTCTGGATAAAGTGTAAATATTCGAGCAAGAAACATTTTTATTTTTTTTCTTCTGTTTTTGGAGCTTCAACTTTTTTCTCTTCTGCTTTTGGAGCTTCAACTTTTTTTTCTTCTGCTTTTGGAGCTTCAACTTTTTTCTCTTCTGCTTTTGGAGCGTCAGCTTTTTTCTCTTCTGCTTTTGGAGCTTCAACTTTTTTCTCTTCTGCTTTTGGAGCGTCAGCTGAGGCATCACTTTTGGCTTCATCTCCTTCTTTTTTTCTATCTTTTTTTGGTATAGCTTTGAGAGGATTGTTTCCTTTCGCAGGCATTTCCATCATTTTGTTTTCACCAAGAATTCTTGCAACTCTTGTTGTGGGTTGAGCTCCTTGACTTAACCAATACTTAATCCTTTCCTCTTCTAGCCCAACTCTTTCTTTTTTTTCTTTTGGTAATAAGGGATTAAAAAATCCAAGTTTTTCAATAAATCTCCCATCTCTTGCAAAACGGCTATCCGCTACTACAATTTTATATACGGGCCTTTTTTTTGTTCCGCCCATAGATAATCTAAGTTTTAACATTCATTCTCCTTTTATTATTTTAGTTGATTAAAAAGCTCTGGAGGTATTCCTTTGTCTGTCATACCTTTCAAGTTTCCTTTTGACATCTTTTTCATCATTTCAGACATCATTTTAAATTGTTTTAACAATTTATTGATAGTGGCTACATCTGTTCCAGAGCCATTAGCAATTCTTTTTCTTCTAGAACCATCAATAATTTTTGGGTTCTCTCGTTCTTTTTTTGTCATAGATAAAATTATCGCTTCATTTTGAGAAATAATTGATTCATCTACTCCAGCTTGATCCATTTGAGATTTTATTTTTGAAACGCCAGGAAGAAAAGACATAATACCTTCAATTCCTCCCATTTTTTTCATTTGTCTTAACTGGGTTAAATAATCCTCCATCGAAAAACTACCTTTTTTTAAATTTTCTTCAGTCTTCTTTAAATTTTCTTCACTTAAATCTTGAGATGCTTTTTCTACAAGAGATACAATATCTCCCATGCCAAGAATTCTGTTTGCAATTCTATCAGGATGAAAAACTTCTAAATTTTCAATTTTTTCTCCAATACCTAAAAACTTAATAGGAACATTTGAAACATATTTCATACTTACTGCCGCTCCTCCTCTGGCATCACCATCCGCTCTTGTTAAAACAATACCGGTAAGGTTAACTGTATTTTTAAATTCTTTTGCTACTTCAGCAGCAACTTGTCCTGTTAAAGAATCAGCAACAAGAAATGTTTCTGTTGGTTTAATTATACTTTCTATTTGCTTAATCTCACTCATCATTTGAATATCAATTTGAGTCCGTCCTGCAGTATCAAATAAAATTATTTCTGCTCCATTTAAGTTTGCTGCACTAATTGCTCTTCTGCAAATATCTGCTGGTAGTTGTCCCTCAATAATTGGTAATGTTAAAATATTATTTTGTTCACCAAGAGATTTAAGTTGTTCTTGAGCGGCTGGTCTATAAACGTCAAGACTAACCATCATAATTTTCTTTTTTTTATTTTTTTCTAAAAATTTTGCTAATTTTGCAGTTGTGGTTGTTTTTCCTGAACCTTGAAGTCCTACTAACATCATTGGAACAGGTGGAACCGCATTTAAATTTATATCTTCATTTTTTTCACCAAGCAATTTTACTAACTCGTCATAAACTATTTTAACCACCATTTGCCCTGGTGAAGTAGATCTAATTATTTCTTGACCTAAAGCTTTTGGTTTAACATTTTCAATGAATTGTTTTGCAACATCTAAGGTTACATCTGCTTCTAATAAAGCTTGTCTTATGCCTCTAAGCCCCTCATCAACTTGTTTTTCATCAAGTGATGGAGCTTTTTTTAGAGAAGAAAAAACTTCTTCAAATTTATTTGTCAAATTTTCAAACATATTTACATCCAGCAGCTATCGCACCAGTGGGCGAACCCTCGCAGACTGGTGTCGATCTCTTTGTTGCCAAAGACACCGCAAATTGCTTATTTTGCGGAAACTGCGATAAACTATAATAGAGGTTCAAAAAGTCAATAAATAAGTTAAATATTATTATATGGAATTCAAAGCATTTAAAATGGACGGTCTAGGAAATGATTTTGTTATCATTGATAGAAGAAAAAATCCAATTTCTATTGTTAAAGAAAAAATTATTGAGTTAGGAAAAAGAAATAATGTTGGTTTTGACCAGTTAATATTTCTTGATGAGACAGATCCTCAAGCTCCTAATTATATTCCAATTACAATATATAATTCTGATGGAGAAGAAGTTGAAGCTTGCGGTAATGGAAGTAGATGTGTTGCAAAACTTATATGTGATGAAAAAAAAATTGAACATGCTGCAGTATTAGCTGGTAATAGAGTTTTAAAAGCTCAAAAAATTTCTGAAAATAGTGTTAGAATTGTAATGGGTGATCCTATTTTTAGTTGGCAAAAAATTCCTTTATCAAAAAATATAGATCATAAAAATATAAACTTAAAAATTGAAAATGAAGAATTTAAAAATGGTTATGCATTAAATGTTGGAAATCCACACATAGTTTTTTTTGTTGACGATTGTTTTAAATATAACTTAAAACAAATCGGACCATTAATTGAAAATCATGAATTATTCCCAGAAAAAATAAATGTTACATTTGCTCAAATAAAAGATGACAATAACATCTTGGTAAATGTGTGGGAACGTGGAGCGGGATTGACTAAAGCATGTGGAACAGCTGCTTGCGCAACTGGTGTTGTTGCTTTTGAAAAAAAAATTTCTGGTAATAATAACAATATTTATTTCAAAGAAGGTTTTTTAAATATTGAATATGATGGAATTATTTCTATGACAGGTCCAGTTTCAGATATTAAGGAAATTAAAATAAAATTATAATGGGTATTTTTGAGAAATTTAAATTAGGATTTAAAAAAAGTGCTTCTACTTTTACATCTGGCCTTAAAGAAATAATTATAAAAAAAGAAATTGATGATAGGACACTTAATGAAATAGAAGATTTTTTAATTCAATCTGATGTTGGTGTAGCAGCATCTGAAGAAATTAGAAATATAATTTCTGGAAAAAAAATTGATCCAAATAAAAATAAAGTTGATGAAATTAATTTAATTCTTAAAAATTATATAATTGATTTAATGTCTCCGTTAGAAAATGAAAATTTTTTTAAAAATACAAATAATTTAAATGCTATTCTTATTTCAGGAGTTAATGGAGTTGGAAAAACAACCACAATAGGGAAAATAGGTAAAATATTAAAATCTAATAATAACAAAGTTATTTTTTCAGCATCAGATACTTTTAGAGCCGCGGCAATTGAACAATTAGAAAATTGGGCAAAAAAAATAGATGTAGAAATCATCAAATCTTCACAAGGTTCTGACCCTGCATCTGTTGCATATAAAGCAGTTGATGAAGCATTAAAAAATCAATTTACACATGTCTTAATAGATACCGCAGGAAGACTACAAAATAAAAAAAATTTAATGGAAGAATATAAAAAAATTGCAAATGTAACAAAAAAAATTGATCCAAATGCTCCTCACGAAGTTTTATTAGTTTTAGATGCAACTTCTGGACAAAATGTAATTAATCAAGTCGAAGAATTTAACAAGATAATTCCAATAACAGGATTAATTATGACTAAACTAGATGGAACTGCAAAGGGTGGTATTTTAATTGCAATTGCAAAAAAATATAAATTACCAATTATTGCTTTAGGTTTGGGAGAAAAAGAAGATGATCTACAAATTTTTAAAGCAGAACAATTTGCTGAAGCTTTTATTACAACTAATTAATTAAATTATTAGAAATTAAAGGTTTATAATAATTACAGTTATACTTTTCCTCTAAACTTAAATATCCGCATTTCTTTGCAACTGATGAAATTATAAACTCTAATCTATTTTTTTTATCATATCTTTTTAAATTTCTTTTAGAGATATCAAAAACTAAATTAGCATTAATATTTTTAATGGCACTTACCATTATTAAAGTATTATTATCGTTTAATAAATAATATGCAAAATCTTCTGGAAATACTGGAAAATCATAATTTTCTATTATTTGTTTTGCTTTTGATGGAAACCAGTCATAAGAAATTAATGACTCGTCAGATTTAGTACGATTATTATAAATATATAAGTCTTGAGGATAATCAGTTATATAATTAAATTCCTCACCTCTAGCTAGTACAGCCTTACTTCTTGTTTTAAAATATAATGTAAAATTTTTATTATAAGATTGCATTGTTCCAATATAAAAAAAATCTTCTTTTTCTAAATTATTAGGTTCAGCAAAAGAATTTTGACAAGTTAAGATAATAAATAAAAAAATTAATAATTTTCTCACACAATTTTTTTATTGATTAATTGAGTAAACTATTTGTTGAGATTGTGTCTTAATTTAAACTTTTAATAAACAAATTGATTGAGTTAATTAAGTCTTTATTAAATTCCATCATATGATCGTCATATTTAGGAAAATATGAATACTTGGGTTGATTTGCTAATTCATATAATTTTTCCCCCATCCAAAATGGCACTATTTTATCTACCTCACCGTGCATAATTAAAATGGGAGATTTTATATTTTTAATCTTTTTATCGCTTTCATATTTATCTTTAAGAAGCAATTTGATAGGAAATATTGGATATTTAGATTTTGCAGCAGCTATCATCGAAGTGAATGGTGATTCTAAAATTACTCCTGCAAAATTATTTTTTTGTGCAATTTCAGTAGCTACACCTGTGCCTAACGACTCTCCATAAATAATAATATTTTCTTCATCAATTCCTTTATTTTTTAGCCAATCAACCCCACTCTTTGCGTCTATATAAAGGCCATTTTCAGTTGGTTTACCTTTATTACCACTAAAACCTCTCCAAGAAATAATTAAAAAATTTACATTCATGTCATTAAAATGATTAATTTTGTGTATTCTATTTTCTAAAGATCCCGCATTACCATGTAAAAAAAAGATAGTTTTATATTTTTCTATATCTTTTTCATGGTACCAGGCTTGTAGTTCAATATTATCATCATTTTTAATTTTAATTTTTTCTACTGAAACTGTAAGTATATCTCCAGAATAATTATTTTCTGTTGGATGATATAATAAGCTTCTTTGAGAATTATATAATATCAATGAAATAATTAAGTAAATTAAAACTACTAAACCAACTATAGACAAAATATACATTTTTTTTTTATTCATTTTTATTTTTTATAATAAAATATGAATAACTTAAAATACAAATGATTAAATAAACAGTAAAAGAAATTTGAAAACTTTGGATTTCCCCTTTTCCTAAAAATTGAGAAAAATCAATTACTAAACCAATTCCCCATTGCATTATAAAAGTGCCTACAAAAATAAGTAGATTAAATGATGTGAGTGATTTTCCAGCTAAACTAGTTGGAAAAGATAAAGCCACAGCAGGCTGGGTAAGAGTTAGTACAATTGAAGTAAGTATATATATAGTAAAATGTAATGCGCCTGCATTTTCACCCGAAATTATTATAACAAGTAATGATAAATAGCTAATTGGTAGTCCAAACTTCATTAGTCGCATCGACTCAAGACCAAGTTTTGTAATTTTAGGCAAAATGTATCCAAAAATAAAAAAGGCAATTAACATTGTTATATTTATCCAAAAGAGTCCTGTTGCACTCTCTAATGGTGTATATCCCGTAACTCTAACCATCCAGGGCCCGGCCCATAAAGTTTGAATTGCAACCATTCCTCCATAATTAAATAAGCCAAGAGGAATTGTACTTCTAAAAAATTTATTTTTCCAAACATCTGATAAAGATCCTGCATTCTCTCCATCTTTACTATCTTCACTTTTCCATGAAGGAATAAACAGTAATGTTAAAATTATAATAAGAAGTATTACAATAGCTACAGAACCAAATATCCATCTCCAACCAATAACTGGTAATAAAATTTGAACAGGCAATGTTGAAAAAACAAAACCCATTGAAAGTACCATTAACATCCATGCATTAGCTCTTTGTTGGTATTCATCTGCAAACCAAATTCTATAACCAGTTAAAGGTCCCATTAAACATGCACTAACACCAACTCCAATTAAAATTCTTGATATAAGTAAGCCAGAAAAACTTTGTGACAAAGCAAAAGCGCCTGTACCAATAATTGCAATTAATAAAAAGGATGAAACAACTTTTTTGGGTCCATGTTTATCAAGTAAATATCCAAGAGGTATTTGCATAGATGCAAATCCTAAAAAATAACCACCAGCTAATAACCCTAGATCACCAGCATTTAAATTAAACTCTGAAGTTAATAAAGGAGATAAAGTTGCTGTAATTGCCCTTAAAAGTGCAGATATAAAATATCCACAAGCGAATACAAAAAATATTAGAACCGCTTTTTTAATCGGCAAAATATTTTTTTCCATTTATTTAAATTAGAAATTTAAAGATATATCACGGTGAATAGAGTTACAACTTGCAACAAATTTAGCTTGTTTTTTTGTTAAACGAGATTGTAACCTTAAACCAATATTATTTTTAATAACCTCATTATATTTTTCAAGTTCTGGCATTAAATTTTGCGCTGCATCTTTTCTCCAAATTACTTCCTTATCAAACAAAATAAATACTTCTAAACTTGCATCTGAGATTTTATTTTCATCTATTTCTTCAC
This sequence comes from uncultured Pelagibacteraceae bacterium, assembly GCA_902556825.1. GTDB lineage: Bacteria > Pseudomonadota > Alphaproteobacteria > Pelagibacterales > Pelagibacteraceae > Pelagibacter. The sequence goes on along the minus strand of CACDXO010000002.1, from coordinate 254 downwards.
TATCAACTAAAGAATATAGATCATCTAATCTATTGGCAAATTCCTCTGTGCCTGAAATTTCACTTAGTTTTTCAAATAGGCTATCTATAATTGAAATTGAATTTTGATAGTTTTTATTATTAATTTCATATTTTAGATCTTTAACTTCAGATGAAAGTTTTTGTAAATTTTCATAATCTTTTATGAACATAACAATTTGTTCTAGATTATCATATGCTTCATCAACATTTTTTTTATATCTTTTTGTTTGAGTA
>CACDXO010000001.1 GCA_902556825.1 uncultured Pelagibacteraceae bacterium | reverse complement strand
GATAATTATATAAATAAATTTAAAATTTACTGTTTAATAAATGAAAATAAAAGAGAAGAGGCACAATTACTCTTTGATTTAAATGCTGAAACAGATTCAAATGATGAATTTTTTGAAAATAAGTTTAATTTTTTGATGGAATACATTGAACAAACCGACAATAAAATTTTAGAAGATAATATTTTAAATTTTCATTTATCGCATAGAACGAATTTAGAATTTATCTATCAGCCAAACAAAAATACACCAAAATTTATTTGGAAATATCTTTCATCTTCAAACTTATTAGAAAAAGTAGATTCTATTGATTTAGAAGATTCTGAAAAGATTTATTTAATAGAAAAAGCAACTCATGAAAACAATTATGAAGAAAAAGACTTATTTGATTTATATAAAAGATTTCAGTTCAATATTAATCAATTATTAAATGTAAAACAATCTTATAAGCTTTTAGAAAATTTTGAAGGAAGAGCTTTACTCTATCAAAGATTAATTTTAACCAAAGATACAAATGAGCTTTTAGATTTATCATTCAAATTAAAACAGTCTTTTGTAAAAGATGGTATAGGTAATGCATTTGATAATGAATTAAAAAAAATTTTATCAACTGTAAATGAAGATGAAATCCCTTCAAATTTTTCATCATTTTATCTTGATGAAATTACACCGCCAACCTTAAAAGAAAAAAATATAAAAATTAATAATAAAATAATCCATCAATCCAAACTTCTTAACTATTTTGATGAAAGTTATGAAATTAAAAAAGCCGAAGATGATTTAAACAAATTACTTAAATCAATTAAAAAAGATAAAGATTATACAATATCAACTAAAGATTTAATTTTAATAGAATCTCTTGTTTCAGATGGAGTAGAGATATCAAAAAAGTATAAAAATATGTTTAAACTTGATAAATCAAATATTCCAACAGATATCCAATTATTGTTAAACAATAAAGAAGTTGGAATGGTTTTGCTTAGATTAGTAGAAATAATAGGAGAGGATGATCTAGAAAATTTAGATGCAGACTCTTTATATTTTATGACAAACATATTAAATGAGTTAAATTTAGATCTAATTAGAAACAATTTATTATTAAAAGTTCTTCCTTTAAAAATTTAAATATTATAATAAAATTAAAATATGACAGTAAAAACTATTTTAACAGAACCAAATAAAATTTTAAGAAAAGTATCTTTACCTGTTGAAAAAGTAGGAAAAGAAGAACAGCATTTAATGAACGATATGTTGGAAACGATGTACGATGCTAAAGGAATTGGCTTGGCAGCAATTCAAATAGGAATACCAAAAAGAATTATTGTTATGGATTTATCTAAAGAGGGTGAAAAAAAAGAACCAAGATATTTTGTTAACCCTATAATTAAAAATAAAAACTCAAACTTATCTAAATATCTTGAAGGATGCCTGAGCGTCCCTGATCAATTTGCTGAAGTTAATAGGCCAAGTAACTGTGAAGTAGAATATTTAGATTATCATGGTAATAAAAAAATATTAAAAGCCGATGGCTTATTGGCAACCTGCATTCAACATGAGATGGATCATTTAGAAGGAATATTATTTATTGACTATTTGTCTAAGTTAAAAAAATCAATGATAATAAAAAAACTATCTAAACAAAAAAGTAAAGAAGACAGAGTCGTTCTTTAATTTATGATTAAAAAGATAGTTTTTATGGGCACATCCAATTTTGCTGTTCCAATTTTAAAATCGCTTTATCAAAATGGATATCCAATTTCAGTTGTTTATACTCAACCACCCAAAAAATCTAATAGAGGGCAAAAATTAAACAAGTCATCTGTAAATTTATTTTCTGAAAATATAAGTTTAGATGTGAGAACTCCTCAATCCTTAAAAAAAAATATTGAAGAAGAATCATATCTTACAAAATTACAACCAGATATCATTATAGTAGTTTCCTACGGTCAAATTATTCCAAAAAACTTATTAAATATTCCTAAAAAAGGATTTTTAAACGTTCATGCTTCTCTACTTCCTAAATGGAGAGGAGCGGCACCTATACAAAGGTCAATAATGAATTTAGATAAAGAAACAGGTATTAGCATAATGAAAATAAATGAAAATTTAGATGAGGGTCCAGTTTGCAATCAATACTCAATAAAAATTTCAGAAAAAATGAATTCAGAAGAATTATCTGAAAAACTATCACAAATTGCTTCAGAAAAAATTTTAGATATTTTAGATAAAATTTTTGATGAGAATGTAGAATTTAAAGATCAAGATCATTCTAAAGCAACCTATGCAAAAAAAATTCAAAAAATAGAAGGAAAAATAGATTGGAATGAAAATGCAGAGAAAATAATAGGAAAAATAAATGGACTTTATCCCTACCCAGGAGCATTTTTTTTATTTAATGGTGAAAGATATAAAATATTAAAAGCAGAAAAATCAAATACAAATGGTAAAGCTGGCAATATAGTAAGTGAAAATTTTGAGGTGTGTTGTGGAGAAGGATCAATAAAAGTATTAAGTATTCAGCGAGAAGGGAAAAGAGTTCAGCAAATAAATGAATTTTTACTTGGTACCCAAATTAAAAAAGGCACCAATATTGCTTAATGTATAGATATCAGATTTTAATTGAGTATGTTGGAACCCCTTTCATAGGTTGGCAAATACAAAAAAAGGGAAAATCTGTTCAAAAAATAATTCAATCAACTTTATCAAAATTATTAAAGCAAAAAATTATTTTATATTCTGCTGGGCGCACAGATCGTGAAGTTCATGCAAACGGACAATCAGCTCATTTTGATGTTGAAAATAAAATTCAAAATATAGATAAAATGATTAAATCTCTAAATTTTTTTTTAAATCCAAAAAAAATTTCTATAATTAATATTATTAAAAGAAATAAAAATTTCCACGCAAGGTATTCTGCAAAAGAAAGAGTATATAAATATTTTATTATTAACCGTTTAGCTACACCTGTTATAGAAAATGAAAGAGCATGGCATATAAGAAAGAAACTAGATATTAAATTATTAAAAGAAGGGGCTAAAAAATTAGTAGGTACACATGACTTTAGCACCATGAGGGCAACAAATTGTTACGCTAAAAGTCCTATAAAAAAAATTAATAAGATAACTATAAAGGTGACCAATAAGAAAATTGAAATTGAATTTAGATCAAAATCTTTTTTAAGAAATCAAGTTAGATCAATGGTTGGATGTCTAAAATATTTAGCAGAAAAGAAATGGGATATTAAAAAATTTGAAAACGTTTTTAAATCAAAAAAAAGAAAAAATTGTGCCCCCCCTGCACCAGCTTATGGGCTGTATCTTGAAAAAATTATCTACTAATTCTTGTATTTTTTTTGAATTTTTTATTAATTCTCCAGCGACTTTCTGTTCTAACGATATAACCACAGCAATTTATAGATTTACACGCACAAGGAAATTGCTTAAAGTCGGAGTCAAATCCGAAGCCGTAGTCGCAGGTTAATTCCTCGTCTTTTTTAATTTCTTTACTTGAAACAACCCAAATTTTTAAACCAGTTCCATCATATTCGCAGTTATTTGAGCATGAATGATTGATCAAGCGCGCAGTATTCCATGAGACATCTCCATCTAAATCATATCTTTTATTTAAATTAAACAAGTAAATTGGTTTTGAATTATCAAATTTATCTGAATCTTCAGTTTGTTTTTTTGTTATAATATTTCCTACATATTCTATAATTTTAGTTCCAGCTTTAATATTCTTAGTAGCGTAAAGACCACGTCCATTTTTATCAATGTTAGATTTTTTAATTTTATAAAGCTTCATAAAAGTTTGTTTAACCAAAGATTTATTGTTTTCAATTAAATTCTAATAGTGCGTTAACATGCTCGTTCGCACTTTCAGCCAAGGCATTAAGATCATAACCACCTTCTAAAATAGAAACAACTTTTCCATTACAAAACTCCTTTGTTGTTTCCAAAGCTCTTCTGGTTATCTCATAATAGTCCTTAGACTCTAAATTTAGCTGACATAATGGATCAAGACGATGAGCATCATAGCCCGCTGACATTAATATAAACTCAGGTCTAAATTCTTTTAATCTTTTAAGCATATGCTCATAAGCATCAAAATATTGCCTAGAGTTAGTGCCTGCTGGTAGTGGGATATTTAAAGCATTGTTATGCTCACCTTTTTCATCCTCTGTTCCACCTCCTGGATAGTATGGATATTGATGCAAGCTTGAAAAAAAAACATTCTTGTTAGACTTAAGAATATCATAAGTTCCATTTCCAAAGTGACAGTCCCAGTCCAAAACTGCAATTCTCTTATATTTATATTTAGAAATTAGATAATTTGCAGCAACACCAATATTATTTATTACACAAAAACCCATTGCTTTACTTTTTTCAGCGTGGTGTCCCGGAGGTCTTGTAACACAATGAGCAGCTCCAAATTCTTTATTTTCAACTCCATCAATTGCAGTGATTATAGAACCAACTGCATCGAAAGTTGCATCTTTACTACCAGGTGAAACAACTGTATCACCATCTAAAAATACCAAACCTTTTTCAGGAAAAGCGTTTTCAACTGTATCTACGTAACTAGAAGAATGCGCTTGTTTAATGATATCTTTATCAAAACTAACTGGATTTTTCCAAATTAACTTTTTATTTTTTTTTAATGTTTCAAGTATTGAAGTGACTCTTGAAATACTTTCAGGATGTCCAGAACCAGTATTGTGATTTAAGGAAGATTTAGATGTAATTATTGCTGTTTTCATTAAAAATAATTTTCTAAAATATTATAATATATTTTAGTCAATTTTTTCAAATCTGAAATTGGTGATCTCTCATCAACCATATGAATGGTTGTATTTCTTAATCCTAATTCTAATCTTGGGATTGAACCTAAAAATCTACTATCACTTGTACCACCTCTACAATTTAATTTTGCTGAGTTACCTGTAACTTTTTTAACAATTTTTTTAACCATATAAATTTCTTTATTTGGTTTAGTATAAAAAGCTTCACCACTCACTCTATATTCTATTTTAGTTTTACATTTTTCTTTTTTTGCAACCGCATTTATTATTTTACTTAGTTTTTTCTTTAGAGAAGCTGATTTATGTTTAGAGTTAAATCTAATATTAAATTTTGCACTGGCTGATTGAGGTACTACATTTTCAGATAAATTATCTACGTTTATTTTTGTAAATTCTAAGTTAGATGGAGGCATAAATTTTGTACCATTATCTAACGATGCACTTTTTAATTTTGCTATTATTTTAGCTAAAGCTGTGCATGGATTGATATAAGAACCAGTGAACGCTGAGTGACCACTTTTACCATATACAGTTACAATTCCATTCATGGATCCACGCCTTCCTATTCTTATTTCATCACCGACAGATATATTTGAAGATGGTTCGGCAACAATTGAAAAATCAATTTTTTCTCGTCTTTTTTTAAGATATTTAATAGTAGCTGGACAACCGTAACCTGTTGTTTCTTCGTCTGCTGTAATAATAATTGAAATAGATCCTTTAAATTTTTTATTTTTAATAAATTTGCTAATTGCACTTATAAAGCAAGCTATTCCACCTTTCATATCTTGAGATCCTCTTCCGTTTAAATATCCATTTCTTACAACACCTTTAAATGGTGGAATTTTCCAATTATTAAGGTTTGCAACTACATCAGTATGTCCTAAAAAATTTATATGAGGTTTTGATTTACCAAATCTCGCATATAAATTTAGTGCCAGTTTTGGTCCGGTTCCTTTTGATTTAATTACTGTACATTTAAAACCAATATCATTAAGTTTTTTTGATAAGAATTTCATTATACCCTTATCTTCAGTTTTAATTGTTGGAAATCTTATTAGCTCCTGAGCTAACTTTACTTCATTATAAGTTTTCATTGTTAATCTCTTAATAGATCATTAAGGCTAGTTTTTGATCTAGTTTTTTCATCAACTTGTTTAATTATAACTAAACAATATAGATTTGCTCCACCTGGTTTTTTTGGTGGTAATGTTCCAGGAACAACAACGCTACCCGCAGGAATCTCGCCTGATGATATTTCGCCTGTGATTCTGTTGTAGATCTTGCTGCTTTTTCCAATATAACAACCCATTGAAATTACACTCCCTTTTCTCACAATGACACCCTCGACGACTTCAGAAAGAGCTCCAATAAAACAATTATCTTCAATGATAGTAGGCTTAGAACCTACCGGCTCAAGAATCCCACCTAGCCCGGCTCCAGCAGATAAATGACAATTAGCACCTAGTCTACTAGCCGAACCAATTCTAGCACTTGTATCTAACATAGAATTTTCACCACAGTATCCACCAATATTTATAAATGAGTTAGGCATGATCACAGCGCCTTTGCCTATAAAAGATCCATTTCGTACTACACAATTTGGTACCATTCTAAAACCTGCTCTGGTAAATTCTTTTTCAGTCCATCCAGCCGTTTTACCAGGTAAGTGTTCAAAGTCATTCCAAGCATTGTATGGTCCTCCAATAATTTTTCTTTTATTTATTCTAAAAGAAAGAAGTATTCCTTTTTGTATCCAATCATTTATTTTCCAATCATTTCCCTGAGGTTCTGCTACAGTTATTTTGCCTTCATTTAGATTATCAATCATTTCCTTGACTGCTTCATTTAAATTTTTATCTGTATCAGGTTTTATTTTATCTTTAATTTCCCAAGCATCGTTTATTATTTTTTCTATATCACTCATAATATTATTCTTCTTTTAATAACCTTATTTTTTTTAAAAATAAAGCAAGATTATCAATTCTATAATCTACTACATCTTTATATTTATCAATGTTATTTATTGGCTCATCATTGTTAAACCAAACTTTGATCATATTTTTAGCTGTCTCAGAAGTAAGATTTTTACAAATATCTTCTATATAAACTGTTTCTTCATTGGTCGGGATCTGAAATTTATCACACATTAATTTAAGAGATTCAGGGTTAGGTTTTGGTTTAAATTGAAAATCAACAATATCCATGATTTTTCCATCAAATAAATCATCAATACCTATTTTTTTCATACAATTTATAGCATGTTCCTTAGATCCATTAGTTGCACAAAATATTTCTATATTCAATTTTATTAGTTCTTCTCTAAGTTCTGTATCTTTTTCAAGACAGTCATAATTGATATTGTGTACATATTTAAGAAATTCTTTGGGATCTATCAAATCTTGGTAATTTTTCATTAACCCATTGAGAGAAGTATCGTACTTATAAAAATAGTCTGCTTGAATTTCTTTTGCTTTAATTTTATCAATATTAAGCTTAAGTGAGATAAAATCTGTCATCCTATTAGATACTTGAGAAAATAATGTTTTTAAATATTTTGGATGGTACACACATCCATCCATATCTAGAATTAGGTATTTTATTTTTTTTAGATCTTTCATTTTCTGATTAAAGTTCCGGCACCTTTATCAGAAAATAACTCAAATAATATCGAATGATGTTTTCTTCCATCAACTATAACTACACCCGTCACACCATTATTTACAGCATCAAGACAGGTATTAATTTTTGGAATCATTCCGCCTGAAATATCACCATCTTTAAGCATTTTTTCTGCAATTAAAGAATTAATTTCTGGGATTAGTTTTTTATTTTTATCAAGAACACCCTCTACATCAGTCATAAGCAATAATCTTCTTGAGTTTAATTCTTTTGCAACTGAGCCAGCAGCAATATCAGCATTTATATTATAGGTTTTTTTATCATCGCTGGTGCCCATAGGCACTACTATTGGAATTTTTTTTTCTTTTATAATTTTTAAAATACCTTTCAAATCTATTTCTTTTGGTGAACCAACAAAGCCAAGTTCTTTTTTTTCTGGTTTAATTTTAATTATATTTTTATTATTAGGTGCTACAGATTCTGCATTTACTTGAAGATTTTTTAAATTATTTATAATTTCAGAATTTAATTCTAAAAGTGCTTCTTCGACAACTTTAATAGTTATTTCGTCCGTAACTCTCAAACCATCAATAAACTTTGATTCTATATTTAATTCATCAAGTTTTTTTTTTATATTTTTTCCACCACCATGAACAACTATTACTGATAATCCCAACTTATATATTACTGAAATATCTTCAATGAATTGTCTAAATAAATTCTCATCAAGTAGTACTGATCCGCCACATTTAATTACAATTATTTCTTCTAAGTACTTTTCAATATATTTTTTAACTTCATCGATAGATGGACCATTAGTGGGTAAAATTTTTTCTAAATCCATTTATTGTACTGTTTTAACAGCTGTTCTTTTCATAATAACATACTGTTGAGCCATTGTTAAAACGTTGTTGACTGTCCAATAAATCACAAGACCTGATGGGAAAGGTGCCAAGATTACAGTTAAAAATAGTGGAAAGAACATAAATATTTTTGCCTGAATTGGATCTGGAGGAGTAGGGTTAAGTTTTTGTTGTATATACATTGAAATTCCCATTAAACAAGGCCAGGCACCGATCAACAAAAATGATGGCGGATCCCAAGGTATTATCCCAAATAAATTAAAAATTGAAGTAGGGTCTCTCTCTGATAAATCTTTTATCCATCCAAAAAAAGGTTGATGTCTCATTTCTATAGTTACGAATAACATCTTATAGATTGCAAAAAAGAACGGTATTTGAATTAAAATTGGCAAACAACCTGAAAGAGGATTAATTTTTTCTTTTTTATATAATGCCATCATTTCTTGTTGTAATTTTACTTTATCTTCTTTGTGAAGTTCCTTTAATCTTGTCATTTCAGGTTGAAGGACTTTCATTTTTGCCATTGATCTAAAAGAATAATTTGCAAGTGGAAAAAATGCTAATCTTATACAAGCAGTAATCATAATAATTGCTATTCCAAAATTACCAGTAAGCTTATAAAAGTAATCAATTGCAAAAAATAGGTTCTTAACAATGAAGTAAAACCAGCCCCAGTCAATAGCTAAATCAAATTTTTCTATTTTTAATTTTTCTGCATATCCATCGATAACACTGACCTCTTTAGCTGCTACAATGATTTTAATATTATTTGATTTAGTTTCATTAGCTCCAACTGTAGTTGGGTTTTTTTCAATAAAATTAGCCTTAAATTTATTCTTATATTCAAAATCTGCTTTAAATTCTTTATTTTTTTCTGGAATTAAGCTAGCAATCCAATATTTGTCAGTAATACCAAGCCATCCTTTGTTAGCATTGACTGAATATTTTTTTTCTTCTATATCGTCATAATCTTGCTCTACTAACTGGTCATCAAACACTCCAATAAGACCTTCGTGAAGAATATAAAAGTTTGTTACTTCAGGGGCGGTATTCCTTATAATTTGACCATATGGATAAAAATTATATTTTTTTTCTGTTGTATTTTTAATGGATTGATCAATAGTAAATAAATATTCATCATCTATACTTATTTTTTTATTAAATATTATTCCTTGATCATTTTCCCATTTAAGATTTATAGGATTGTTTGGTGTTAATTTATTATTTCCCACTACTTTCCATATGGTTTTGCTATTTGGCACATCTATATTCTCACTATTAGTTGCCCAGCCAGTTTCAACGTAATATCCATTATTTAGATTTCGAGGATTCAATAAAACTATTTGATCATTTCCATTTAGAGTTTCAGTGTACTTTTTAAATATCAGGTCATCAATTGTACTTCCTTTTAAAGAAATTGAACCTTTCATACTAATATTTTCAAATTCTATTCTTTGATTTTTTGATTTAGCTTCAGATCTAGAAATTTCTAATACTTTTTCCTCAACTTCCAAACTTGGAGCTTCAGTGGTTTCCACAACTTGATTTTTTTCTTCTTGAACTTGTTTCAAATCTTGCGGACTTGGAGAAAACCAAAGACTATAAAGAATAATTACAGCCGCACTAAGAGATATTGCTGCTATGACATTTTTTGAATCCATTTAATTTATTTTCTTTTTTATTGGATCAAATCCTTCACCGCCTCCTAATATTTTAATCGGGTGACATGACAAGATTCTTTTTAAACCTAAAAAACATCCTTTCAAAAATCCAAATTCCTTGAGACTTTCTATAAAATATTCAGAACATGTAGGAAGGTATCTACAATTATTTCCAAGATAAGGTGATAAAATATATTGGTAAAGTTTTATAGTTTTAATAATAATTTTAGAAAAAATATTCATTATTTTATTTTTTTGTAATCGTTTGTTATAGTTTCTTGAATATCAATATATTTTGCATTTATAATTGATTTTTTTGCAATAAATAAATATGAATAATCGAAATTAATTTTTGATATTTTGATCATTTGACTCATAATACTTCTCAATCTTCGTTTTATTTTATTTCTTTTAATAGCATTACCTAATTTTTTTTGTGTTACAAAACTTATATTTAAATAATTATTACTTTTATTAGAAAGTTTTTTGAAGAAAATATTAATATATTTGTTAGATATTTTTTTTCCTGTTAACAATGATTTGAAATCCTCATTCTTTGATAGACTCAATAGTTTGATATGCATTAAACAGTAAGCTTTTTTCTTCCTTTAGCTCTTCTTCTGGCTAATAGCTTTTTCCCTCCTTTAGTTCTCATCTTAGATCTAAAGCCGTGCCTTCTTTTTCTAACTAATCTACTCGGTTGGTATGTTCTTTTCATAATAACTTAATAAAATGTATTTAAAATTTCGGTAGTTATAAGAAATATGTGTATTAAAGTACAGTTAATTTTAAAAGATAAAATATGGAAAAAGATAAAAAAATTAAAATATTTTTAGGCTTAGCTTATTTATTAATAGTTATATTATTTTTGTGGCTTATTTTTAATAAATTCACATTCGAAGAACTTACCAGTTATGATTTTATTAAAAATAATAGAGACTATTTGATTTCTTTAAAAGAAAGCAATCTTTTTCTAATTTCATTAATTTTTTTTATTTTTACAATTTTGTGGGTTTTGTTATTAGGTTTTGGAAGTCCAATTTTTTTATTAGGAGGATTTATTTTTGGTAAATGGATAGGAACAATTTTAGTTGTTTTTGGTTTATCAACAGGAGCTACATTATTGTATTTTTTAGCAAGCTATTTTTTTAAAGATTTAATTATAGAAAAGTTTTCAAAAAGATTTTTTAAACTAAAAGAAAAATTTAAGAATAATGAATTTTCATTTTTTTTAATTTACAGATTTATAGGAGGTATTCCTTTTGCTATATCAAATATTTTGCCAGTTTTATTTAATATAAAAGTTAAAAATTTCTTTTTTGGATCGCTGATTGGTATGGCACCACAACTTTTTATAGGAGTAAGTATAGGAGCTGGAATTGAAAAAATTATAAATTTAAATCAAGATCCACCAAATTTGTTAACTATTTTGAATTCTAAAGATATTTATATTCCAATAATTGGTTTTATTTTTTTTATAGTTCTAACTTATTTATTAAGAAAAAAATTTTATAAAAACTAATTTATTTGGTGCCCTCACCAAGAATCGAACTTGAAATTCAACCTTACCATGGTCGCGTTATACCATTTAACTATAAGGGCAATTTATTTACATGTTTAGTGTATAAAATAAAAATTTTCAAATTATTGCCATGTTTTTTTGTTAAAAAACAGGCTATATCATAGTTAAGGAAATGTTATGGGGATTCATTATTCATACAAAAATACAAGAGGAGCCAAAGCAATGGAAAAGCAAGCTAAGAGAGAAAAAAAGCTTGCAGAAAAAAGAGCCAAGAAACAAGCTAAAACAGGTTTTTCGAAAGAAGAAAAGACAGATAAAACTATTCCATTAGATCAAGTCATTACATTAGATCATCTCACCAATCCTGATAAAAAATAAATGAATAAAAAAGATAAGATAAGTAGATTAGAAATTGCACTAAAAAAAAATTTAAAAAAAAGAAAAATTTTTCAAAAAAAACGAAAAACTAAAAAGAATTAATGTCCGTCCAATCTGATAAATGGATTAAAAAAATGGCAAAAGAATATGGCATGATATCTCCATTTGAAGATGAACAGGTTAGAGAAAATAAAATATCTTACGGAACTTCAAGTTATGGATATGATGCACGCGTTAGCTCTGAGTTTAAAATATTTACAAATGTAAACTCTGAAATAGTGGATCCAAAAAATTTTAAACCAACCAGTTTCGTTTCTAAAACAGGACCAGAATGTATAATACCTCCTAATTCATTCGTTTTAGCAAGCACAGTTGAAAAGTTTAAAATTCCAGAAGATGTTCTTGTTATTTGTTTAGGGAAGTCGACTTATGCTAGATGTGGTATAATTGTTAATGTAACTCCTTTAGAACCTGGCTGGATAGGCCATGTTACACTTGAGTTTTCAAACACAACTCCATTGCCAGCAAAAATATATGCGAATGAAGGAGTAGCTCAATTTATATTCTTAAAGGGAAATGAAAGACCTGAAATAACTTATGCTGACCGTAAGGGTAAATATATGGAACAAGAAAATAAGGTCACGTTACCAAAAGTTTAAAAATGGATAAGTTAGAAGTTTTTGGAGCAAGAAAGCTCAAGGGAAATGTACATATTTCAGGTTCTAAAAATGCTGCATTACCTATTTTGGCAGCCAGCATTTTATCAAATAAAAAAATTATTTTAAATAATCTTCCAAATGTAAAAGATATTAAAACAATGATAAAGTTATTAGAGTCAATTGGATCTATCATAAAATATTCTAAAAAAAAAAATTCAATAACAATACAAAATAAAAATAAAATCAAAACTTTTGCTTCCTATAATTTAGTTAAAACTATGAGAGCCGGTATTTTAGTGTTAGGACCTATGTTAGCTAGATATGGAAATGCAAAGGTTTCTACTCCAGGTGGTTGCACTATTGGTGTTAGACCAATAGACATACATTTAAAAGCCCTAGCAAAACTAGGTGTAAATTATAAGATAGTTGATGGGTATGTTCATGCCAAATCTAAGAAAAAGTTAAAAGGTACAAAAATTAAATTTCCAAAAATATCAGTAGGTGCTACCGAAAATTTAATTATAGCTTCATCTATGGCTGAAGGAACTTCTATTTTATCTAATTGTGCTATTGAGCCAGAAATAAAAGATTTAATTAATTTTATAAATTGTATTGGTGGAAAAATAAAATGGATTGGAAAAAGAACTTTAAAAATTCAGGGAGTTAATAATTTTAAGGAAGCAAAATATAATATTATGCCCGATAGAATTGAAGCTGGTACATATCTTATTGCTGCAGCAGTAACAGAGGGTAAATTAAAAATATCAGGAATAAATCCTAATATTATAAGAACAGAAATAGAGATATTTAAAAAATTAGGCTTAAAGATAAAAATTGAAAAAAACCAAATCAATATTATAGGTACCAAAGATATAAAAAGTATAAATTTAAAAACTTCACCTTACCCAGGATTTCCAACAGATTTACAAGCACAGTTAATGGTATTACTTTGTAAAAGCAAAAAACTTTCTATAATTAGTGAAGAAATTTTTGAAAATAGGTTTATGCATGTTGCTGAATTAAATCGAATGGGAGCAAAAATAAAAACAAAAGGAAATAAAGCTTTTATAGAAGGAAATACAAACTTTAAATCAGCTGAATTAATGGCAACAGACTTAAGAGCATCAGTTTCATTAATTCTTGCGGCACTTATAGCTAAAGGAAAAACTACTATAAACAGAATATATCATCTAGATAGAGGTTATGAACAAATAGAAAAAAAATTGAGAAAAGTAGGAGCTAAGATAAGACGAGTTTCTTAAAATGAATGAGAAGAAATATCTTGCAAAAATTATAGCAAAAGATGTAAATGGTCTTCAGGTAGTATCTGCATGCTGTTCTGAGGGCAAGGTAAAAATTAACGAAATCAAATTTTTAAAAAAAAATAAACTATTTTTGGTATCGATTGAGAGACTTAATAAAGAAAAAGATAAAAATAATATAATTAAAAGTATTTGTAAATTCGAATTTGTAGAAAGTGTAAAATCAAAAAATATCGACCAAAATGATAAAAATAGTATTTTAGAATTGATGGCAATTGATCTTTTTAAAGTAGGAGAAAACTTTGAGATTACTCTTTTATTTAAAAATAATGCATTTATAACGTTATCTACAGAAGTTTTGGAAATAACGCTTGAGGACCAAAATAAATTAAATGATAAAAATATTAGACAGTAAAAATTCAAACTATTTATTTAGATTAAAGTTGATACTTGAGAAAAGAAAACTTGGAAGCAAAATTAATACAGATAACGTAATTAAAATTGTTAAGGATATAAAAAAAAATAAACAAAAAGCTTTAATAAAATATGAGAAAAAATTTAGTAAAAATACTAAAATAAAACCAACAATTAACGAAATAAACAATTCTATAAAGTCTCTAGATCCTAAAATAAAAAAAGCAATAGATTTTGCGTATTCTAGAATTTTGAAATTCCATTCATTACAAAAAAATAAAAATATAAAATATTTAGATAAGCAAAAAAATAAAATTGAATATAGATATATTCCTATCCAATCTATTGGAATATATGTACCAGCAAATTTACCATCGACTTTATTAATGAATGCTATTCCTGCGAAAAAAATTGCTAAGGTAAAAAGAGTTGTTTTAGCAAACCCAAGGTTAAATGGTAAATTAAATCCTGCAGTAATGTATGCTGCAAAAAAATGTGGTATCTCAGAAATTGTAAGCGCAGGTGGAAGTCAAGCTATTGCTAGTTTAGCATATATTCAAAGAGTAAATAAAATTATTGGACCAGGAAATGATTACGTAGCTAGAGCTAAAAAAGAAGTTTTTGGAGATGTAGGGATTGAAGGAATGATAGCGGGACCAAGCGAGATTACTATTGTTGCAGATAAAAATACCAATTTAAAAGAAGTTATAACATCTTTGATTAGCCAGGCTGAACACGATACTAACTCACAATGTATATTAATTACAAATAATTTAAATTTAATTAAATCTATAAAAAAACAATTAAAGGTAGAGTTAAATAAAATACCAAGGAAAGCGATTGCAAAGAAAAGTTTGTTAAAAAATGGGTTAATTATTAGAACCTATAACAATAAACAAATAATTGAATCAATCAATGAAATCGCACCAGAACATTTAGAGCTAAATATTAAAAATTATAAAAAAATACTTAACAAAATAAATAATGCTGGTAGTATTATGATTGGAAGGTACTCCCCAATGTCAGCTAGTGACTATGCTATTGGCCCTACGCATTGTCTTCCAACATTAGGATCAGCAAAATTTTCTTCAGGACTAAATGTTGATGAATTTTATAAAAAAACAAGCTATATAAAATTATCGAAAAAAGGCATTGAAGTTATTGGTAAGAAAGCTATAACTCTTGCCGAGTATGAAGGTTTAATTGGTCATGCTCAAAGTATAAAATCTAGAATAAGGAGAAGTTAGATTTGGCAAAACAAGATACACTAGAATTCAAAGGAAAGGTTATTGACCTACTTCCAAATGCTATGTTTAGAGTGCAGCTAGAAAATAATCATATAATTACTGCACATACGGCGGGCAAATTAAGGGGCTAGTCCCCAACTTTAATTAGTTGGGGACTAGTCTTTACACCAGAAAAAATAGAATTCGAGTATTACAAGGGGGCTAGCCCCCGACTCTTTTGAGTTGGGGGCTAGTCATTCTTGTTAAATTGGAGACAATGTTACAGTAGAAGTTAGTCCATATGATTTAACTAAAGGTAGAATAATTTTTAGGTTTTAAATGGCCTTGTAGCTCAGTAGTAGAGCAGTACCCTGAAAAGGTATGTGTCGTTTGTGCGATTCAAACCAAGGCCACCACCACCTTATAAATAATCACTATTTGATCCATTTATTTATAATCTTATTGCTTGCAATAAATTTTAAAATCTAATAACTAATGTCCAAGCTAAATTTTAGCTTAAGTAAACAACAACAAAAGAAAGATAATATGAGTTTAAAAGGTCGCGTAAAATGGTTCAATGGCAAAAAAGGGTATGGCTTTATTGAACGTGAGGATAAAGAGAAGGACGTGTTCGTGCATGCTTCTGCAGTTAGAGAAGCAGGTTTAAGATTCCTAAATGAGGGAGATGAACTAACGTTTGAAGTTGAGGACGGAGACAAGGGTCCGTCGGCAGTAAAACTTCAAAAAACATCTTAATTCTATTTCTAAAACATTGTATAGGAGTATTCTTAGTTTTAACTAAGCTATTCCTATACAAATCTTTCTTGCATTTATAAAAAAAAATGCTATTTATTTCTCAATGATTAAAAAAATTAAAATACTTAGTTTATCACACAGACACCATTTTCATGCTGGCTGAAAGCTAGCAATTTAATCATTTTAAAATTTAAATTTATCCACATTTAGTATAAAACAATAACAGGAGCACGAGTAGCTCAGTTGGTTAGAGCAGCGGTTTGTGGAACCGAAGGTCGGCAGTTCGAATCTGCCCTCGTGTACCAAAAAATGGCAAAAGAAAAAAAAATAAAACCTTCAAAGGAAACACCTTCAGGTTTTATAGATAGAAAAGAAAAAGAATTATTAATCCGAGACTTTGTAATTTCTAATATTAAAGAAGTTATGATTAAGTACGGTTTTCAATATCTCGAAACGCCTAGCTTCGAGTATACGGATAGTATTGGCAAATTTTTACCTGACAAAGATAGACCAGGAGAAGGAGTTTTTTCATTTAAAGATGAGAATAAATGGTTATCGCTTCGATACGATCTTACAGCTCCGTTAGCCAGATATGTGGCAAAAAACTATAACGAGATTCCAAAACCTTTTAAAAGATATCAGTTAGGCACTGTTTGGAGGAATGAAAAACCAGGACCAGGAAGATTTCGAGAATTTTTGCAATTTGATGCAGATTATGTGGGAACAAAAAATCCACAAGCAGATGCAGAGCTTTGTATTTTATTGGCTGAAACTTTAAGTAAATGTGGACTAGATAAAAATGAATTTATTATAAGAGTAAGTAATAGAAAATGCTTTTTTGGTTTGTTGGATTTTTTAGAAATAAAAAACGAAAACCAAAGAATTGCTGCCGTGCGAGCAGTCGATAAATATGAAAGAATAGGAATCGAAGGAGTTAAATCTTTGCTTGGCAAAGGTAGAACTGACAAATCTGGTGATTTTACAAAAGGAGCAGAATTAAATAAAAAACAAATTGATGGTATTGTAGCATATATAAAAGAAAATAGTTTGTATGATGAGGAAAGAGAAAATTTTAAAGGTTCAGCACGTTTTGCTCCACTAGCAGTCTGGGATGATTTGAGTCCTCTTTATAGCGAAGGAATAAGAGAATTAGGGGGCTTTTTTGGTCTTACTGAACTGAGTGAATACAAAGATCAAATAGTTTACTCTCCTACATTGGTAAGAGGAATTGAATATTATACAGGCACAACATTTGAGGCTAATTTATTATTTAAGGTTAAAAATCAAAAAGGAAAAGAAATAGAATTTGGATCTGTAGGTGGAGGAGGAAGATACGATAATTTAATAAACAGATTTGGAAACTTAGATGTTCCATGTACCGGGGTTTCTTTTGGTCTTGATAGACTTGTTTTTGCTTTAATGCAAAAAAAAGATTTCAAAATAAAATCTGTAAAACCAGTAGTTATATGTATTTTTGATCAAAAAAATATTGAAAATTATTTTGGTATATTAAACAAACTAAGATCATCCAATATCAGTTCAGAAATTTATCCGGGAGAAGGTAAACTTAAAAAACAGATGGAGTATGCGAATAAAATCCAATCTCCATGCGTTATTTTTTATGGAGATGATGAAATAAAAAAAGGTGAAGTTAAGTTAAGAAATCTAAAAACAGGTGAAGAATTATCTATAAAAATTGAAAACTTGGTCAATGAAATCAGAAAAATTATCTAATAAAATTCTTAGATTAATAAAGTCTAAAGGTTTTAAGAATATTGAATTAGATCCAGTATTGGAAACAAAATATATTTTACAAAGATCAGGAGAAAATTTTAGAAAATATTTATTTTCTTTTTATAATTCTGATGGTAGAGATTTATCTTTAACACCAGATCTCTCCATATCTTCAATTTTAAGATATGCTCAAAATAATACAAATTCTAAAGAAAAAGTTTTCTATACAGGAAGTGCGTTTAGAAAATCATATAATAAAAAAAATGTTATAGTTAAACAAATAGGAATGGAAATATTTTCATCTAAAAATGAAAACAAAGATGATAAAGAAATTTTAGATACATCTATTAAAATTATAAAAAAGTTTGGTTTCAAAAAAGCAACTGTAAAAATAGGGAATTTTAAATTATTTGAACTATTAATTAACAAGCTTTCTATGCCACAGCGCTGGAAGTCTAGGTTGCTAAAGTTTTACTGGAATGAAAAATATTTTTCAGAGCTTCTGAAGCGTTTACAGAGCAATTCTGATATAGACCCTATTGTCGTTGCTGGCGATAAAAAAACTTATCTAAAGATGAAAAAAGAAAATCCTAATAAAATTATAGCAGGCAGAAGTTACAGAGAAATAATTGAAAGATATGAAAGAAAGATAAATGATCCTAGAGTTGCTGAAACAGGAAAATATAGCGCAAAAATTATTAGAGAGTTTTTAAAAATTAAATGTTCTCTTAAAGATGCCCCAAAAAAATTGAATAAATTTTATAAAAAATACAATCTAAATATTTCTGTTGGAAAAGATTTTTTTCCAGTTTCAAATCTTAACCAAAGAGGCGTGAATTTTAAGTTTTCAACGAGCAATGGAAGAGGCAAAGATGTAGAATATTATAGTTCATTTATTTTTTCAATTGAAGTGAATGTTAAAAAGTCAGTTAAAACTTTAGTCGCTGGGGGAAGATACAATAGTTTAACATCAAAAATTCTTGGATTAAAAAAAATACCTGCAGTAGGAGCTGCAATAAATTTATGATTAAAGAAATAATAAATATAGGAATTGTTTCAAAGGGGCGTCTAAAGGAAGAGTCTGAAAAAATTTTTAAGAAAAAAAAATTAAAAATTTATTATAATAAACGTGAATTATTAGGAAGAATTAAAGACAGAAAAAATATTAGAGTTTTATTTTTACATGCAAGAGAAATTATAGAGCAAATTGCTATTGGAAAACTTGATATCGGAATAAGTGGATTAGACTTGTTAAAAGAGTCAGAAATAAATATTCAAAAAAATATAAAAATTGAAAAAAAACTAAATTTTGGTTTTGCAAATTTGGTATTAGCTGTAAGACAAGAATTTATTGATGTTTTTACAACATTAGATTTAGATGAAGTTGCAGATGAATTTAGAAAAAAGAACAAAAGATTAATTAGAATTGGCACAAAATATCCAAATCTTACTCGTCAATATCTGTATTCACGAGGAGTAACTAACTTTTATATAGCAAAATCTAGGGGAGCGACTGAGTCAATGGCTGGTGATATTTCAACTTCTGAATTAATTTCTGATATAACTTCAAGTGGTCAAACTTTAAAAGCTAACAAACTTCGAGTATTAAATGATGGTGAAATTTTAAAGTCACAGGCTTGTTTAATGAGATCTAGGCTATCAACTAAAAAAAAAGGTGTTAATAAAATAATTAAATTAATTTCTTAACAAAGATACAACACATGAAATGGAATAATAAATTTACCTACCCAAAGTCATCTAGGTCTCTTAAAAATGGGTTTAGACATTACTTGTTCGATAATAATAAATTACCAAGTGTCACTTCTATTTTACAGGCAACCAAATCAGAAGAAGACAAGGCAGCCTTAGAAAATTGGAAAAAAAGAGTAGGCCATTTTGAGGCTAATAAAATAAAAAATGAAGCATCTGCCAGAGGTTCTTCAATGCACTTACATATTGAAATGTTTTTAAAAAATAGAATAAATGAGAGTTTTTTTGAGGAAAATGAACAGTACAAAAATATGGCGAAAGAAATAATAGATAAAGGAATTAAAGGAAAATTAGAGGAAATATATGGAATAGAAGCTACACTCCAAAATCCAGAGCATAAATATGCCGGTACAGCAGACCTTATAGGTGTTTATCAAGGGCAAGAAGCAGTTATAGATTTTAAACAAGCAAATAAACCAAAAAAAGTCGATTATATTCAAGACTATTTTCTGCAGTTAGGGCGCCTGGCCCCTCTAATTTTTAGGGGGGCACAGGTTTAAAGGAGCATATACTTTAGCGCATAATGTTGTTTACAAAACAAATATTACATCAGGAGTAATATTATTGTGTACTGTAGATAATTTATTTCAAGATTTTAAAATTGAAGGTGCAGATTTACTTATGTATCAAAATTTATTTTTAGGAAGAGTAAAAAAATTCTATGAAATAAATAATTTCAGTTGACATTTATTAATAAATTCTTAAAAGAGATAATACTAAAAATTGCTACTTGTTTAGATGCAAAAAGTTTAGTCATCAAAAAAATAATCTAAACATCTATCAAAACATAGTTTTTTAAAAAGAAAATTAATATATGAATTTAGCTATTTGGGATATTGAAAGTAGTTCAGCGGCAACAGACTGGGCTAGTATTATTGAGATTGGTGGAGTTTTGGTTGATCAGAACTTTAAGGAAATAGATAGATTTCAATTCAGATGTAGATTGCCAGAAGGTGAAATTCCACAAGCTATGGCACTTATAGTGAATCGTACTAGTATTAAACAACTAACACAAGGAAATTTAAGTCACTATCAAATGCTTGGTGAAGTTGAAAAAATTTTTAATAAATGGAAAGGATCTATATTTTTAGGTTGGTCGAATTTAAATTTTGACGACGAACTAATTAGAAAAGAATTTTTTAAAGGTATAAGGTATCCTTATATTACAAATGCTTCTCCAAATAAAAGACATGATGGTATCAATATTGCAAGAGCCGCCTATGCTGTTAACCCTTCTGTTTTAGAAACAGAAATAAACGAAAAGAATAATCCAGTATTTAAACTTGAATCACTTTCACGTATGCAAGGTTTAGATTCAAGTGATGCTCATAGCGCACTAACAGATGCAACTTTAACTGCCAAAATTCTAAGCATAATTAAAAAAAGACAACCAAGTACTTGGGACATGTTTTTAAGAACAGCAAGCAGAGCAGATACTGAAACAATTTTTAAAAAAGAAGAAATTATAACATTAAATGAATATTTTTATGGAAAATCCAGATTGTATTTGTGTGCTCCTTTACACCCAAAGCACTGTATTCACCAAATCTATAAATGGGGGCAGGCTGTGGATTTACGTATAGATATTGAGCCAATATTAAATATGTCGATTAACGATTTAAAATTAGAGATGAAAAAAACCCCAAAATTTTTAAGAACTATTAGATCAAATAAGGCACCAATAATTTTAGATGCAGAATATGGAATGAAAGCTGAACCATATAATGCAATGGACCTAAGTTTAATAAAAAAAAGAGCTAAATTAGTAAGAGATAATGAAAAGTTTTCCCAAAATATCCTTATAGCACTTAGAGAAATAGCGGAAGAAAAAGAACAATCAAAATCTCAACTTGATATTTATGCAGAAGAGAGCATTTATCATAAATTTACTTCAAATAAAGATACTGCACTTTTTCCAGCTTGGCATGCTGCATCTTGGCAAGATAAATTGAAATTACTAGATAAATTTGATGATGATAGACTTATAGGTTTTGGTAAAAAAATAATTTATCAAGAAGCACCGGAAGTACTACCACCTGATATGTTGAAATCTATAAAAAGATCTATTTCTAAAAGAATTTTAAGTGAAAAATTTGAAAAATGGTGGACTGTATCCGCTTGCTACAATGAAATTGATACACTTAGAGACAAATATTCAAATGAAAATGATCAAGAAAAATTAAAATTTTTGGACGAACTTAATTCACATGTAATGTCAATACAAAAAAAATATGAAAATTCTTAGTGTGGATAATTTAATTTTATTTTTTTTAAGTGTTGAATTACCGAAATAAAATTATATATAAGTTTTATGGCAACAGTTAATGTAACAGATGAGAATTTTGAAACAGAAGTCATTAAAGCTGGAAAACCAGTAATAGTTGACTTTTGGGCCGAATGGTGTGGACCCTGCAAACAAATTGCTCCAACATTAGAAGAAATTTCTAATGAAATGGCAGATGATGTTATAATTGCAAAACACAACATTGATCTCGAACCAAATATTCCTACGAAATGGGGGATTCGCGGAATTCCTACCATGCTTCTTTTTTCAGGTGGTGAATTAAAAGCTACTAAAGTTGGAGCTACTACAAAATCCAATATTGTTGCTTGGATAAAAGAAAATATTTAATTTAAATTTAAAACTTCTCCGGCAAGATATAAGGATCCAGTAATAATAATTATATCATTATCTTTTAAATCTATTGAACTGATAGCTTCCTTAATTGATTTTTTATAGTAAATATTCTTTAAATTTTTAAATTTTTTCATTAAATCTTCACCATTAATAGCATAAGGTTGGTTTGGAATATCTACAGTTGTTAAGGAAGATATATTATCTTTAAAATAATTAATATATTCAACATGATTTTTATTACCCATCATTCCTAAAATTATATGTTTATTACATTGTAATGAATTTAAATGTTTACTTAAAACACTAGCTCCAAGAGGGTTGTGTGATCCATCAATATAAATTTTATTATTTTTTACTAAATCTTTTAATTTGCCATTTTTAATCTCCGAAAATCTTGCAATGCTTTTAATTTTTTTTATTCCATTTATAATATTTTGATCAGAAATATTTATTTCTTCTATATTTCTTATAGTAGCTATGGCTGTAGATATATTGGATAATTGGAATTCACCTTCCAAATTTGGTAGTGGAAGCTTTAGACCTCCATATTTATCTTCATAATAAAAAAATCCATTTTCATTCAAAGAGTAGTTAAAATCATTGCCAAAAATTATTTTTTTTGAAGTATTTTTACCAATTGAGTTTGTTATTTTATTTACAATTTCATTTGAACTTTGTTTTGAAACAATAATTTTTGAGGTGAGTAAAGATGAAGTCTTTTCAAATATTATTTGATCTACCGTTTGTTTATTTTTTGGTAGCCAGTCTAAGTGATCCAAACCAATAGCCGTGATAACACTTGCTAAATTTGATTTAACTATGGAACATGCATCTGCCCTGTGAAATAAGCCACTTTCTAAAAGGTTAATATTATTTTTGAACTTTCTGGCATTATAAAAATAAGCAGCTGTTAATATTTCAAAATAAGTAATAGTTTCACCTGCATTAATATCCTCTACTTCAGTTAATAATTTTACAAGATTTTCGTCAGAAATTTCCTCATTATTATATATAAATCTTTCATTAATTTTTTGTATATGAGGACTTGTGTAAATATTACAATTTATATTAGCATCTTTTAGAATAGCCCTGATTGCCTGAATTGTAGAATATTTTCCATTTGTTCCAACTACAGATATGTATTTCAAATTGTCTTGAGGATTTCCAAGCCTTTTACAAAGCTTGCTAATTCGATCTAAACTTAAATCTATTTCCTTAGGATGCAGCCTTTGTAGGTTGTTCAATATTTGTTGAAGTTTCATTTGATAATCCTGAATTTACCTCAGAATTTTTCTTTAGCAAGATTTCAAGTAATTTTCCAACCTCATTTGTTAAATCTTTTCTATTTACTACTTTGTCAACAAAACCATGTTTTTCAACAAATTCAGCTGTCTGAAAGTCTGGACTCAATTCTTCCTTAACCGTTGCCTGAATTACTCTCTTTCCTGCAAATGCAATTAAACTTCCAGGTTCTGCAAAATGAATATCACCAAGCATTGCAAAACTTGCCGACAGACCACCCGCACAGGGATCGACAAAAATAACAATATATGGAAGGTTGTTTTTTTTTAATTCATTTACTGCAATTGTGGTTCTAGTCATTCCAGCAAGAGCTATTGCGCTCTCAAACATACGTTGCCCGCCACCAGATGCAAAGAAACAAAAAGGTTTAGAATTATCTATGGCATCTTGAACTCCATATATGAAAGCTTCAGTTTCTGCTGCTCCAAAACTACCACCTATAAAATCAAAATTAACTGCTCCTACTGTAATTGGAATTTCATTTATTTCTCCTTTAGCAATCATCACAGCACAATTTTGTCCAGTTTTCTTTTTTGCTAGCTCTAATCTTTCTTTATAAGTTTTAGTATCTTTCCAATTTAAAGGATCTTCAGCTGGGATAGGTGTTTCAAGAATTTCGTATCTATTTTTTCCAAATAATAAATCAAACCTTTGTCTACAACTAATTCTATGGTGTTTTCCACATGAATTGCATACCCATAAATTTTCTTCTAGATCTTTTTTAAGAACCGGTCCCTTGCAACAGCTTGTCCAATCTGAATTAGCAATTTCTTCTTTTGTAGGAAACTTTTTTTTTAAATTTTTCTTTATTTTGTCACCAATACTTTTTATTTTAGTTATCCAATTCATAAAATTTTAATTTTTAATTTTTCTACCATTTTGCTTACATTTGTGACAGGATTTTGTCTATTAGTTAAACTTCTGGTAATTTCTTTACAAATTTCACTTCCAACGACCACTCCATCAGAATTTTTAAAAGATCCAATTGATTTATTTGTAATTCCAAACCCTAAAACACAATTTTTATTTTTATCTATTTTTTTTACTTTATTGTAATTTTTTAATATTTCTCTTGGAGAAAGCTTAAGCTTACTGCCAGTAGTTCCAAGCATTGATATATAATATATCATATCATGAGAATCATTAATAATTCTTTTCATTCTTTTTTTTGAAGTAGTTGGAGATAAAAGTTGTACAAAGATTACAGAATTTTTTTTGCACTTATTTGCAAAAGTTTTATTCTCTGGCCAAGGCAAATCTACTACAATTAAACCATTGACCCCCACTTTTTTACATTTTTTTAAAAAATTATTTTCACCATATTGATAAATCATATTATAATAACCCATCAAAATTAAAGGTTTTGATTTTTTACTTTTTTTAAATTTATGAACTATCTGAAATACATCTTTCATTGCAATGCCTTTTTGGATTGCCCTATAAGCAGAAGTTTGAATTTGTCCTCCATCAGCTATAGGCGTATTATGTGGAAATCCTAGTTCAACAATATCAGCATGATTTGAAATTGAATTTAGTATTTCTAAAGATTTTCTCTTAGTGTTGTCTCCGGCAACTGTATAAGTTAACAAGGCTGGTCTTTTTTCTTTTTTACAACTTCTAAAAGCTAAACTAATGGGAGATATAGTCATTAAAATTTTCCTAACCTTTGTCTTAAAATATCTTTATCTTTATGTGCATCACCACATGAATTTACAATAATAATTGTATTTTTACTTAACTTTGGAGCTAATTTTATTGCTTCTGCAAACGCATGACTTGGTTCCAAACTTGGATTTAAATTTTCACACCTGGTTACCAGCTTGTATGCATTTAAAGCTTCTTCGTCAGTGGCAGCAGTATATCTTGCTCTCTTTGTATCTTTTAAAAAACAATGAAGTGGAGAAACTCCCGGATAATCTAGTCCTGCACTAATTGATTCTGTTTCTTCAATTTGACCTTCTGTATCTTGATTTACATATTGAGCTGCTCCATGCAATATTCCAATTTTTGATCCATAAGTTAAAGGAGCCGCATGTCTTTTACTTTTCTTTGGTCCACCAGCCTCAATACCAACAAACTCGATTTGCCTTTTATCGTAATGCATAAATTCATTCCAAAATCCAAAGCTTGAAGATCCTCCACCAACACAGTTTAACAATTTTATTTTTTTTGGAATTGTTCCAAATTCTTGTTTTATTTGTAAAAAAAGTTCTCTAGAAATTTGTGATGTACTCCAACCACAGATTTTTACAAAGATATTTGGTCCAACAGTTGAGCCCACACACATGTGAGTTGTATCACAATTTGATACCCAATATCTCATGCATTCACTAACAGCATCAACAAGTGTTTGACTTCCAGTATAAACAGGAACTATTTCAGCACCATTTTTTTTCATTGCATCACAATTAGGTTTTTGTCTTTTAATATCTTTTGCACCCATAAATATTTTACATTTTAAACCAAATTTTTTTGCTGCCATGCTGAGCATTTTTCCAGCATATCCTGCCCCTGTATCTCCCACGATATATTTTTTTCCAGCTCTTTTTGCGATAAGACAGTGAACAGTAGCATTGTATATTTTATGAGCACCTCCATTGGCCTCAGAAACTATTTTTGTCCAAATTTGTGCACCTCCTAGGTGTTTCGTTAAACTCTCTAATTTTATAAATGAAGTTGGTGATCCAACCCAATTCTTAAAATAGAAGTCTCTTTTTTTGACAAACTTTTTATCTTTTCTTAGTTTTTCAAATAATATAGTCAGATCTTCTACTGGTTTTTTTAAAGTTTCAGGAACAAAATTACCTCCAAATTTTCCACCCCAAAATCCAAATTTGTCATGCTGATCAATCAATGGAATATTTTTTCTAATTTTCATTTTTAAATTTGCTGATATTTTCTAAAAAAACTTTTATCTTTGAAATATCTTTCTCTCCTGAAGTTTCTAGGCTCCCTGAAATATCAATAATATCTGTTATTTTGGAGTATTTATCAAGCTTATCATCGTATTGAATGTTTCCTGCAAGCATTTTATTTACTGAAGTAGATACATTATTTAGTAACTTGTGATCAAACTCAAGCGATTTTTCATATCCTTTACTATCAAATAAAATTATTTCAGAAATAGACTCAAATTGTTTATACTTTTCAATATCATCTTTATTTTCAATTGTAATTGCAGATATAATTTTTACTTTATATTTTTCTTTTATTAGTTTAGTTTTTTCTGGGCTAACATCATATAATTGGTAGTAATCAAAATTCAAATTCTTTATTTTTTCTAGAGTTTTATATTTTGGATTTACAAGCACTGAAACAAAATTTATTTTTTTCTTATCTATATTAATTAATTTTTTTAGATTTTCGTGATTAACATATCTTTTAGATTTTGGATAATTAGTTATAAAACCTATAAATTTAGGAGGATTTTTGTGATTAACAATATAACTTAATGTTTTAGAATCTTTAATTCCACAAATTTTTACATCCATTATATTTCTAGATGTTCAATTAATTTTTTAATATTTTTTTTTATATTTCCTTGAGTTATGGGCCTTCCTATTACAATCCAGTCACTACCATTTTTAAAAGCTTCTTTTGGACTCATAACTCTTTTTTGATCATTTGTATTTGAATTAAATCTAATACCTGGTGTTATTATTTCTTTTTTAAAGACTTTTTTTACAATTTTAATTTCATATCCACTGCAAACCAAAGCATCTAGTTTCGCTTTTGAAGCTAATTTCGCTTGGTGGTATACTAAATCTTTAACTTTTCTTTTGTGACCTATTTCATTTAAAGATTTATTATCTAAAGATGTCAATGTAGTAACACCAACAATTTTTGTTTTTCCAGAGCTTCTTTTTATTGCTTTAAGAGCCTCTAAACCTGAACTTACATGTATAGTTAAATAATTTAGCTTTAAATCTTTTAAAGATTTTACTGTGGCTACGCAAGTATTTGGAATATCATTTAGTTTTAAATCAGCAAACACTATTTTATTTTTTAATTTTGAAACAAAATTTCTTCCCTTCTTTGAGTTTAAAAACTCTAAACCAAATTTGTAGCCTATTTTTAATTTATTAGATTTAGTATTTTTGATAATTTCCTGAGCTACTGAGTTTTTATTGGTATCACAAGCAATAAAAATTTTTTTATTCATTATTTATATTAATAAACCATTTTTTTGACATTTTAAATTGTACTGTTTTTTTTTCAGGAACATTAACCTTTTCATTGGTTTTCGGATTTCTAGATATTCTTGCTTTCTGTATTTTAGATTCTAAAGTAAATATGTCTCTTAGTTCAACCCTTTCATTTCTTACAAGTGCTTCTTGTATCTGTAAAATTATTATTTCAACTATTTTAGAAATATCTTTTTTTAAAAAATTTGGGTAATTATCTGATAAATTTTCAATTATTTTTGATTTAACTACTGCCAAATTATTTTATTCTTCACTTGGTTCTTTGTTTTTTTTTAATTTATCTGAAAGCGATGAAAATGGTAAATTTTTTCCTGAAAGAGGCGAAGAAAATTTAGATACTGCCTCTTTATTTTGTAACTCTTCCAACAATTTAATACTCAATACTACTTTTCTTTTATCAAAAGAAAGCTCTAGTATTGCTGCATCGATTCTATCTCCAGGCATAAATCTTGATGGTCTTGCATCGGCAGAATTTATTGCTATGTGATTTTTTTTTATTACCAAACCTAATTCAGATCCTTCTGGCTTAACGACTAAGCCTTTATTATCTGATGATACAACTTTTACTGTAACTATATCGTTTTGTTTTTTGTTCTTAAAGTATTCTAAGGGATCACTTTTCGTTTGTTTTAATCCAACTCTAACTTTTTGATCCTCTTTTTTTATTTCCAAAATTTTTACTTTAAGTTTGTCTTCCTTTTTATATTTTTTTAATTCTTCTTCAGGATTTCCGGTATATGAGAGGTCATTACTATGTAAAAAAACATCAATATCAAAATCTTTAATATTCAAATAAATTGCATATTCATTAATACTTACTACTTTTCCTTCTATTTCAGAACCAACTGGATATTTTTTTAATAGAGCTTCGTAAGGGTTTTCTTTTGTTAATCTGTGAGATATAGCGACACGCCTTTTATCCTTGTCAATCTCCGTTATCACACACGATATAACATCACCAACTTTAAATAATTTTTTTGCACTTAAATTCTTTTTCGTCCAACTTAATTCACTTGAATGAAGCAATGTACTTAGCCCAGGTTCTAGCTCACAAAAACAGCCATAGTCAGTTATTTTAACTACTTTTACTTTGTAAGGTTTATTTAATTCATAATTAGAAATATGTTCGAAAGGATCTGGAGATAATTGTTTGATTGAACATCCTACTTGTAGTTTATCTTTATCTACAGTTATTACTAAAAGGTCATGTTTTTCTCCTATATTAAATACTTCATCAGGATGATTAATTCTTGAATAAGATATTTCTTGTAAATGAACAAGTACGTCTAATTCACCATTGTTGACTCCAAAAAAACATCCAAAAGAACTATAACCTTTAACGACTGCATCTTTTATAACGTCTCCAACTTTATATTTTTCTATTATTTTAGATTTATCTTCTTTTTTATTTGATGAAATTATTTGTCTTCTAGAAACGCATGCATTACCTCTTACTTTGTCTAGCTTTATAAGTGCAAATTTTTGAGGCTCATGCATTAAATGTGAGATATCTTTAAGCGGAGCATCTGATATTTGTGATCCAGGACAGAACATGAGAGAACCAGTGTCTATATGTTCTACGCATACCCCTCCCTTTATTTTTGAAATGATCTTTCCCATTATGGGCTCATTATTTTCATATGCCTTTTCTAGTTGATGCCAACCTTTAATTTTTTGTGCCTTAGTCGCTGAAACTATTACATCTCCATTTTTATCTTCAATTTTTTCCAAAAGAACTGAAATTTTTTTACCTTCTTTAACCTTATCAAGAATATTTAAACTTTTTAATTCATTTATATCAATGACTGGTTCAGATTTTAAACCTTCAACAAATAAAAATACAAATTTACTAGTAATTTTTGTAACAACTCCATCTATTATTTTGCCTTCTTCTATTTTTACTTTTGATAATTGTGAATTTAGTAATTGCTCGAAATCTTTTGTAGATTGTTTAGTTAAATCTTTATATATTTCCATATTTAGTTTTTAGCTTTTGCTTTACTAACTTAATTAATTTCTCCTCCATCTTTTTTATAGTTAAATTAGTGGTGTCAACTAATACAGCACCTTTTATAAAAAGCAAAGGGCTTTCTTTCCTATTTTTATCAATAAAATCCCTTGATTTTAATGATTTTTCAACCACTTTGAGAGTAATTTTTTTGTTAGTTTTTTTAAATTCTTCTAGTCTTCTTTTTGCTTTTTCTTTAATTGAACATTTAAAAAAAATTTTTAGATCTGCATCTGGCATTATTCTTGAAGCTATATCTCTACCTTCAACGATAACTTTCTTGTTTTTATTAATAAAATCAATTTGAAATTGTCTAAGAGCAATTCTTATAAATTTTTTTTTAGCAATTATTGAAGTTAGATTTGTAATTTCAGGTGAATAAAGTTTTTTACTGTTTAATTTTTTTAAAGTAATTTTTTTTGATTGTTGCAAAATAAATTTTTTATTATATTTTTTTTTATTATTTATAATTTTATATGCCAAATATCTATATAATTTTCCAGATGAAAGAAGTTTAAAATTAAATTTTTTTGCAATTAGTTTGCTTCCAGTTGTTTTTCCAGAAGCGCTACTGCCATCAATAGCAATTGAAAATTTAATATTTTTTTTATTCAATTAATTTTTGCTCCCAGTTGTTTTAGCAATGAAATAAAATTAGGGAAAGAAGTATTTACTGAGTCTGTATCATGAATTATCCATTTCCCTCCAAAAGCAAGCGCTGCAATAAAAGATAGCATGCAAGCTCTATGGTCTTTATCAAAATTTTTAATTTCATATATTTTATTTAGTTTTAAAGTTGGATTTCCATATATTTTGAAACTGTCTTTTGAAATTTTTGTTTTAATTCCAATTTTTTTTAAAAATTTAGATGCAAAATCTAATCTGTCTGTTTCTTTATTTCTAAGTTCTTCAATATTCCTAAATTTTGAAACACCATTAGCAACTGAACATATTAAAAATATTAGCAAAAACTCATCAATAGAACGACTATTCATTTGAGTAGGACAATTTATTGGTTTTAATTTATCTGAACTTTTTACTTCAATATCTGCAATATTTTCACCATTGTATATTCTTATATTTTTTAGTTTTATTTTTGCTTTCATAAGTTTTAATATATCTATAATTCCTGTTCTTGATTTATTTACATTGACATTTTTTATCAAAATTTTAGATTTTTTTGTCAGCAAAGTAAGAGCAATAAAAAATGAACTAGAACTTATATCGCCTGGAATTTTGTAATCAAAAGCCTTATAATTTTTCTTTCCATTAAAACTTATAATTTCATATTTTCTCTCTTTTTTTATTTTTATTGGTAGATTTAGATGTAAAAAAAGTTTTTCAGTATGGTTTCTAGATGGTATGCACTTTATTTTTGTTTCACCGGGTGTTTTCATTGCTGCTAATAAAATACAACTTTTGACTTGGGCACTCCCTCTTAGCTCTGAGTAATTTATTGGCCTAGGATATTTTGTGCCTTTTAAAACTATAGGTAGTTTATTATTTTTTGATTTAATATTTTGGCCAAACATTCTCATTGGATTTATTACTCTTGAAAAATCTCTTTTAGATAAACTTTTATCTCCTTTTAAAATAATATTATTTTTTGAATCTACCAAAAGTCCAAATATCAATCTTGATAAGGTTCCTGAATTTCCAGCATCGATAATAGTATTATTTTTATAATTAAAACCTTTAAAACCTTTTCCATAAATTACACAACGATTTTTTGATAACTTATACTTAATACCAAGTTTTTTTATTGATTTTAAAGCACATATAACATCTTCAGATTTTAAAATATTATATGCGGTTGATTTACCCAGTGCCTGTGAAGCTAATAATATAAATCTAATTGATAGACTTTTGTCACCAGGTACAAATATTTTTTTATTAAAATTTTTAATTTTTTCATTTATATATACTTTGTTTTTCATCT
Source organism: uncultured Pelagibacteraceae bacterium (assembly GCA_902556825.1). Lineage (GTDB taxonomy): Bacteria > Pseudomonadota > Alphaproteobacteria > Pelagibacterales > Pelagibacteraceae > Pelagibacter. The sequence continues at coordinate 43,522 of CACDXO010000001.1, read as the reverse complement.
GAATTTTTAATTAATTTTAAACGCATCACCAAAATAAAGATTTTTTGCATTTATATTGTTTATAAGATCTGAAGGAGTTCCTTGAGCTATAATTTTTTTATTTGCTAAAATTATTGCTCGGTCCGAGATTGCTAAGAGATCACGTGCAGCGTGATCTGAAATGATACAGCATCTATTGTTATCTTCGGTTTGTAAATTTACTATTGTTTCCTGCAAATCTCTTGTAGACATAATATCCAAACCTTGGAAAGGTTCGTCCATTAGAATTATTTTAGGATCAGACATCAAAGACATTGCAATACTAACTTTTTTTCTTTGTCCACCTGATAAATGTTTAGCTTTTGTATTTTTTACTGCATCTAACTCAAATTTAGATATCATTTTTTCAATTTTAAAATTTCTTTCACTATTATTTTTTACAACTATTTCACTTATTGCTTTTAAATTTTCTAAACAAGTGAGATTTGAAAATACACCACCAGTCTGTGGAACTATACTCAGGCCAAAATCGACTGCTCTTTTATATATTGGAATGTCAGTAACATTTCTTTGGTTAATAAAAACATTTCCATAATCAGGTTTAACCAAGCCGACAATAATATTAAAAATTGTAGATTTTCCCACTCCATTAGGTCCAAGTAATCCACAAATTTCTCCCTCCCTAACATTTAGAGACACATCATCCAAGATTTGTCTTTTATTATAAGATAAAGATATTTTGTTTAATGAAATTTTATTTATCTCTTTTTTAAAAGTTGTAATTCTAAATTTTTTTATTATTGCCATAAGTTTAGTTTTTAACTATTTTAATTTTATTTTCTTTATCAAACATTTTAATATTTACATCACCATTCAGTAGGTTCAAAAGTATTTGGTCAGCTTTTGCTGTTAAATTATTATCCATAATGTTAATATTATTATATAATATAGCTAAATTATCTTTAATCAATAAATCTAAATTATCACATTTAATATTGTTATCTTCAAAATCACTCCTAACATTTTGATAAAAAAAAGTGTCATAATTTTGGGAATTATATTTTGCAAAATCAGAATAAATATAAATATTTGATTTATCTTTTAATTTAATTATTGCTTTAACTTTTTTTAAAATTACTATATTTGCATCATCTTTAATACTTTCCCCAGACTCTGCATTTAAAAGATATTCATTACCATTATCATCAATTGATTTATAGCTCAAATTTTCAATTATATTACTCAAGTTTTGATTTGATTCTAATTGCGTGATTTTATTTTTTTCTTTTGAATCTAAATCTATAATATTTTGACTTGTAGTAAAAAAAGTATTTTTTATAAAAAAAAATAAAAAAATTATTAATATTAAAAATATTAATAATTGAATGATAACTTTTACATTCATCTACTGTATATTTGCATTTAAAATATTGTGTACGGTTAGTATTCCCTTAGTTTTGTTTGTATTTTTTTTATCATGGACACACAAACATGTAATTTTTTTTGAGTTCATTATTGATAATGCCTCTGCTGCCAGTATATTTTGGTTAACTGTAATTGGCCTTTTTTTCATAATATTTTTAGCAATAAGTTTTTTTATATTATAGTTTTTATCCGTAATTCTTTTTATATCTCCATCACTAATAATTCCGACTGTTTGTTTTTTTTTATTAATTACAATTAATACTCCTAGATTGTATTTATTCATTTTTTTAAGTGCCTTACTCATAAATATATTTTCTCTTATAAAAGGGATTCTGTTTCCTTTTAACATTAAATCTTCTGCAGTTTTTAACTTTGCGCCCAGACTTCCACTTGGATGAAATTTCTTGAAATCTAATTTTCCAAATTTTCTAAAATTCATTGTTGATATTGCCAACGCATCTCCAATACTTAGTTGTGCTATTGTTGACGATGTAGGAACGATATTTCCTGGCCCAGCTTCAGTAACGTTAGGAATTAGTAAATTTATATCTGCCGATTTATATAATAGTGAATTTTTCTTTGAAACGATCGCTATTAATGTAATTTTCTTATTTCTTTTTACATATTGAATGATATTTTTTAATTCAGAACTTTCGCCACTAAAACTAATTAATATTAAAATATCGTTAGAGGATATTTGTCCCAGATCTCCGTGCGAACATGCTGCGGCATCTACAAAAAAAGAAGATATACCAATAGATGCAAAAGTTGATGATATTTTTTTTCCTATAATTCCTGATTTTCCTATTCCAGAAACTATTATTTTTCCATTTTTACAATTTATTATCTTTTCAACTACTTTATTAAAGGAACTATTAATACTTTTTTTTAATTTTGATAAAGACTTGATTTCAGTTTCAATTACCTGTTTTGCTATTGGTATAAAGTTTTTTTTCATTAATGTGACCAAATATCATCTTTGAATGATGCCAAATCAAGATCCACTCTAGTCTTTATAAAACTTATTGTTTTTTTATATAAATCCATTCTTTTTTCTCTTAATAGTAATTTATCAAGAAAATCATTTATTTTGTGTAAATATATAACATCGTTTGCACAGTATTTAATTTGTTGATCACTTAATTTACCACCAAAGTCAGAAGATTGATATTGCTTACTTACATCTATACCAATAACCTCTTTAATTAAATCTTTAAGTCCATGTTTATCAGTATATGTTCTGCTCAATTTTGATTTGATCTTTGTGCATTCTATATTTTCTATATTTACTTTAAGGTAATATTGTAAAAATGATACATCGGCTCGAGCAAAATGAAATATTTTTTTAATTTTAGGGTCCTCAAGAATTTTTACTAAGTTTGGAGATTTATAACTTTTTCTATCCAATTGAATAATATGAGCATCTAAGTTTCCCTCAGATATTTGTACTAGAAAAAGAGGGTCTCTTTTTATATTTAAACCTCCCATTTCACAATCAACCGCAATTATATTGCCTACATTTAAATCATCTGGTAAATCAGCCTTGTGTAATTTAATATCTATATTCATTTTAAAATATATATATATGAAAGGAAAAAATATTCTAGTGTTCGGTGGGTCTGGACAGATTGGCCGCCATTTAATTAGAAGATTAACCAAAAATAATCATTTGGTAACAGTGGTTACTAGAAATTTACATCAAAAAGGAGCCATTTTAAAAACCCAAGGAAATCCAGGATATTTAGAAGTAATTGAAGCAAATATTTTTGATCAAAATCAATTAAATAATCTATTTGAAGATAAAGATGTATGTATAAATCTTATTGGAATTTTATATCAAAAAAAAAAAAATACTTTTAAAAATATTCATGATCATTTTCCATCAATTATTTCAAATATTTGTTCAAAAAAAAAATTAAAACAATTTATTCATATTTCAGCTTTAGGAATTGATAAAGCAATAGATAGTGACTATGCAGTAAGTAAATTAAATGGAGAAAAAAAAATATTTAATAATTTTTCAGAATCAACAGTACTAAGACCGTCATTAGTTTATTCAGTCGATGATAATTTTACAACTAATATGATGTCATTATTAAATATTCTACCCTTTTTTCCACTTTATTATGAAGGAAAAACAAAATTTTCTCCTATTCATGTTTCAGAAATGGCAGACATAATTTCAAATATAGTTGATAAAAATATTTGTTCTCAAATTATTGAATGTGTTGGTCCAGAGGTAATGACTTTTAAGGAAATAATAGAAAAGTTATTAATATTAATTGATAAAAAAAAATTGCTAATAACTTTGCCTTTAATTATAGCTAAATTGAATGCTGCTTTTTTAGAAAAGTTTCCAAAGCCGTTAATTACCAAAGATCAATTAAGACTTTTAAAATACGACAATATTAAGTCTAATGAATATAAATCTAACTTTGATTTAGGTATGAATTCAAAACTTAAATTCAAAGATGAAGTAAAAAAATATGCTTATATGTGGAAAAAAGGAGGAGAGTACTCAAAATAAATAAAAATAATTTCTAAGCTGATTTTACCTTTTTCTCAATAAATTGTGGAATTTCTTCTTCACTAGATATATCTTCTTTTTTTCCTTTTGGTTGAAATACTACAATAAGATGTAAAGGGCAGTAAGAAAATTTTTCTACAGTTTTTCTTCCACAAAAAGATGAAGAAATTTCATTTGGGTGTCCTTCCATGTATTTACATGTATTTTCTGTGAGCTCTTCCAAATTTAAATTTTTAGCAGGTTCAAAATCTTTATCTAAAAGTAACGATCTAAATTTTAGTTTTCTACTTTTTCTTTCAAAATTTTTTTCTAATCCTTGAACATTTTTAGATTTTACTTTTAGTCTTTTTGTTATTTTTGCTGATAAGTTAAGTCTATGAGCTTTTCCTATAACTGCATTCCTACTTATCCCACCAATAATTTCAGCTATTTGGCTAGCTGTACTGCCTTTGCCCCAAAGTTCTTTTAATTTGTTTACTTTTTCTTCTGTCCAGCTCATTTAATACTATATATTGTAGGTCGTAATACTTTTATAACAATATGGAGATACACATACAATATAAATAAAGGCAAGTATTTTTTTGGTTTTTTTAACAATATTTAAAAAATAGTTTATGAATACTCACTTATGGTTGAATTAGATAATAAATATCAAATTGGTAAAAAGAGATTTGGAATTAATTGGGTTGGTGCTTACACATTATATTTAAAAGAAACTTTAAGATTTCTATCAGTTTTAGGTCAAACGATTATAGGGCCAGTTGTAACAGCAATACTTTTTCTTTTAGTAATTTCTTTAGCCATAGGAGAAGATAGACCAAATGTTTTAGGTGTAACATTTATTGAATTTCTTGCGCCTGGTTTAATAGCTATGCAAGTTATTCAGCAAGCTTTTTCTCATTCATCTTCATCACTTTTAATGGGAAAGGTAATGGGAAATATTGTTGATTTAATTGGAGCACCTTTATCAGCAGCAGAAGTCACTTTAGCTATAATATTTGCTTCGATAACAAGATCATTAATTATTTCAATTATTTCGATAATTCTATTTTCATTATTCATTGAAATAGAAATTAAACACTATTTAATTTATTTTACTTTTCTATTTTTGAGCTCTTTTATTATGGGTGCAGTTGGTTTCATAGCAGGATTATGGGCAGATAAATTTGATAATATGGCTACTGTTACAAATTTTATTATTGTTCCACTTTCTTTTTTATCAGGAACCTTTTATTCTGTGGATAGGCTGCCAAATTTTTTAAATTTTCTAAGTCAATACAATCCTTTTTTTCATATGATTGATGGTTTTAGATATGCCTTTATAAATAATATGGATGGATCAATTAAATTTGGCTTAATATATTTAATTATACTTTCAATATTAACCTGGTTTATTTCATATATACTTTATAAAAAAGGTTATAAAATAAAATCATAATATAAATTAATGAGTGCATTAGCTAAAAATTATAATAGAAGAAAAATTTCGTTTAAAAAAGGTAAAGGAAGCTTTCTATATTCAACAAAAGGAAAAAAATATTTAGATTTTGTTCAAGGTATAGCAGTCAATTCCTTAGGACATGCTAATCCATATTTAATAAAAGCCATTAATAAACAATCAAAGAAGGTTTGGCATGTATCAAATGCATTTATAATTCCCGAAGGAGAAAGACTTGCTAAAAGACTCACTAAAAAAACTTTTGCTGATTACGTTATTTTTCAAAATTCTGGAACCGAAGCAACTGAAGCAGCAATAAAAGTTGCTAGAAGATATTTTTATTCTAAAGGAAAAACAAACAAAAATAGAATTTTATGTATAAAAAATTCATTTCATGGAAGAACTATTGCCGCAATCTTTGCAAGCGGGTCAAAAAAAATGACCGAGGGCTTTGGACCTAAAGTTCCAGGATTTGATCATATGGAATTTAGAAAATTTAAGCCAAGATTTCCAAATATTAGAAGTAAAATTAAGAAAAATACCGCAGCAATAATGGTAGAGACTATAATGGGTGAGGGAGGAATTAAGCTTATACCAGATAAATGCCTCAAATATTTAAGAAAAATTTGTAATGAAAAAAAAATATTATTAATTTTAGATGAGGTTCAATGTGGAATAGGCAGAACAGGAGATTTTTTTGCATTTGAAAGATCAAAAGTAAAGCCAGATATTGTTCCTATAGCTAAGGGGATTGGAGGAGGTTTTCCATTAGGTGCAGTTTTGATGACAAAAAAAGTTGCAAAATCAATGAACCCAGGAAGTCATGGCTCAACCTTCGGAGGAAATCCATTAGCAATGAGTGTGGGAAATGCTGTTTTGGATCAAATTTTTAAAAAAGGATTTTTTAATAATTTAAAAAAAGTATCAAAACATTTTTATAAAGGATTAGATAAACTTAAAAAAGATTATCCAAATATTATTAAAGAAATTAGAGGCAGAGGTTTACTAATTGGAATACAATTACATTTTGATCAAACGCAATTTATTAAATCTTTAGAAAAAAATTACTTATTAACAATAAGAGCAGCTGACCGTGTCATAAGAGTTTTGCCGCCTTTGAATGTTAAAAAAAATGAAATTGATTTAGCTCTGAAGATAATAAATAAAGTTTGTAAAGAATATAAGTAAATATGAAAAATTTTATTAATCTAAAAGATATACCTGCTAGAGATTTAAGAAAAATCTTAAATGATGCAAAAAAAAGAAAGAATAAAAGAAAAAAATTAAATACTCTTGATGTTGACAATGACAAACCATTAAAGGGAAAATTAATAATTCAAATGTTTGAAAAACAAAGTTCTAGAACTCGTCTAAGCTTTTATCTTTCAATAGCTCAATTAGGAGGCGGCTCAATAACCATTAAAGCAAATGAATTGCATTTAGGAAAAGGTGGAGAAACTTTAGCTGATACAGCTAAAATTTTATCAACTTATGGTGATGGATTTATGATTAGAACTGATAGTGATAAAAAAATTGAGGATTTTAGTAAAAATTTAACTATTCCTATCATAAATTTATTGAGCCCAAGTTCCCATCCATGCCAAGTTCTATCTGATATATTTACTGTAGAAGAAGTTAAAAAAAAACCTGTTTCAAAATTAAATATATGTTGGATTGGAGACTGTAATAATGTTTTGAATAGCCTAATAGCTACTTCAGTAAAATTTAAATTCAATTTGAATGTTGGATGTCCGAAGAGCTATAGGCCTCCAAAATTTGTTATGGATTGGGTAAAACAAAATAAGAGAAAAATTAATTTTTTTGATGACGCCAAAAAGGCAGTGATAAATGCAGATGTAATATTTGCTGACAAAGTAGTTTCACTAAATGACAAAATTAATAAAGCAAAAAAAATAAAAGATTTTAAAAATTATAAAATTAATTCAAACTTAATGAAAAAAACAAAAAAAAATTCTACGATATTCTTGCATTGTCTTCCAAGAGGAAATGAAGTTTCTGAAGATGTTTTTTTAGGAAAACAGTCTAAAGTTTGGCAACAAGCTTTGAATAGAGTTCATGTTCAAAAAAGTATATTGCTATATTGCTTTGGAAAATTACGGTAGTGTTTTTGGATTATCACCATTTTGATTTAGATATAAAATAACAGAAGCTCTATCTCTTTCATCATTTAAACCTGCAAATCCCATTTTATTTCCTTTAATCCATTTAGATGGTTTAATTAAAAAACCATTCATTTCTTCCCAGCTCCATTCTTTCCCATAAGATGATAGAGCTTTCGAATATTTATATTCAGTTATTGCTCCAACTGGTCTAAACATGACATTCCAAAGCTTAGGACCAATTTTATTTCCACCTCCAGCATTAATGCTATGACATGCTTTACATTTTTTAAATACTTTTTCTCCATGCGCAACATCTCCCACTGCTAATAAGGCCGCAATATCTACAGACGATTGAGTGCTTGACTTTTCCGCTAAACCTTCGGGAGCTTCCACTTTATAAGCCACAATATTTTTATCATCTTTATCAAAAATTATATTTGATATTTTTCCAATACCAAAAACTACTAATATTGTTACTAAAATTGCAGTAATAATTTTATTTAATTCAAAAGAATTCATTTATATTATTTAATTTAATTCATATAACATGTTAGTTGTTAAAAAGCTTAAATAATTTGATTATAAAATTTGCGTCTCTTAGACGCATAAATTATCTATAGATATAATGTCAAAAACTGTAATTTTAATACCCTCAAGGCTTTCAGCTACTAGATTACCTGGAAAGCCACTTTTAAAAATAAATGGAATTTCAATCATTTCACATGTTGTAAAAAAAGCTAAAGAAGCTGATGTTGGAGAAGTTTATGTTGCAGCAGAAGATAAAGAAATAATAGAAGATGTAAATTTAAACGGAGGTAAAGCAATCTTAACTAGCAATCTACATAAAACAGGCTCTGACAGAATTTATGAATGTTTTGAAAAATTAGATTTAATAAATGTGGACTATATAATTAATCTTCAAGGCGATGAGCCAAACATTGAAATAAATGATTTGAAACATCTTAAAAAGTTGATTGATGCTAATAAACCAGAAATGGGAACCCTAGCTTCTGAAATTGATGATAAATCAAAATTGATTAATGAAAATATCGTTAAAGTAATTACTGATAATAAGCTTAATGATAACAATTTTCCAATTGCTTTAGATTTTAGAAGAAAAATTGACAATATAAAAACAAATATTTATCATCATTTAGGTGTGTACGCTTATAAGCCAGATGTTTTAAAAAGAATAATTAGATGCAAGCAAACAAATGATGAAATTAAAAATAGATTAGAACAGCTAAGACCAATGGGAAATGGAATAAAAATAAATGTAGCTTTAGCAAAATTTTGTCCTATAGGCATAGATACTATGGAAGATTATATAGCTTTAAAAAAAAATTTAGAATATAAATCTTAAAATGAAAATTGCTTACCAAGGAATTGCAGGAAGTTATAGCGAGAGCTGTGCTAAAGAAAAATATCCTAATTGTGAGACAATTTCTTGCAAAACTTTTGATGAGTGTTTTGAAAAAGCGAATAATGATAGTTCAGTAAAAGCAATTATACCTGAGTCAAATAAAACAACAGGAAATATAGGAGTAGAATATTTAATTTTCAAATATAGACTGAATATTTTCGCAGAACATTTTTTTCCAATTAATCATAATTTATTAGGTTTACCTGGGTCAAAAATAAGTAATATCAAAGATGTTTATTCTCATGCTCAAGCTTTAAGTCAATCATCAAATTTTATAAAAAAAAATAAATTAAATGAAAATGTCAGGGCAGATACTGCCGGATCAGCAAAATATGTTTCTGAAACTAAAGATATTACTAAAGCTGCAATTGCATCAAAACTAAGTGCAAAAATTTATAATTTAGAAATTATAGACTCAAATGTACAGGATGAAAAAGAAAATTTGACAAGATTCTTAGTTATGCAAAAGGACATTTTTCAGCCAGAACTTGAAAAAAATAAATATATTACTTCTTTGCTATTTAAATTAAAAAGTAAAGCAGGAGCTCTTTATAGTGCGCTAGGAAGTTTTACCCTTAATGGAGTAAATTTAACAAAACTACAAAGTTTTCCAGAAAAAAATTCATTTTCATCTTATTTCTTTTTATGTGAGCTTGACGGTCACATTGAAGAATTAAAAGTAAAAAATTCATTGGAAGAACTAGGCCTACACTGTGATGATATGCACGTTTTAGGTGTTTTTGAGGCCGACAAATTTAGGGATAAATAACTTATTACTTTTCTTGTAGAATGAGAATCTTTGCTGTTATAATAGATTTTGGAGGCTAGAGGTGGGTGCTGCTTGAACCCGACTAGATCCTAACGGAAGCAATCGTAAAGACAGTTATCCAGGTTCTAGTCTCCTTTAATTAATTTATGAATAATAATTCTAAAGTGCTAGCTCTGAAGTATAGACCTAAAACTTATAAAGATTTAATTGGTCAAGAGATTGTTGCACAGACAATTTTTAATTCAATAAAAAATAATAAACCAGCAAATGCATATTTATTTACTGGAATAAGAGGTGTTGGAAAAACAACGATTGCAAGAATTGTTGCTAAATCATTAAATTGTAAAAACGGTATTGATAAATTGTGTAGCGAAAAAATGTGTGAAAACTGTGACGCTATTAGTAAATCAAATCATATTGATGTTTTAGAAATGGACGCAGCTAGCAAAACTGGAGTCGATGACGTAAGAGATTTAATTGAATTTTCTAGATATGGACCATCTTCATCAAAATATAAAATATTTATTATTGATGAAGTACATATGTTAAGCAAACAAGCTTTTAATGCACTTTTAAAGACCTTAGAAGAGCCACCAGAATATTTAAAATTTATTTTCGCAACAACTGAAATAAAAAAGATTCCAGTAACTGTAGTTTCAAGATGCCAAAGATTTGATTTATCTAGAGTAAATTCTGCTGATTTATTTGAATTTATTAAAAAGGTTAAAGATAAAGAGAATGGAAAAATAAGTGACGAAGCCTTAAAGCTAATTATAAAAATTTCTGAGGGATCTGTAAGAGATGCTCTTTCACTTTTAGACAGAGCAATGCTTAACCAAGATGAAAAAACTGAACTTGGTATTAAAGAAGCACAAAAAATATTTGGATATTTTGATAAAAGTTATCTTATAAATTTATTTAAATTTATTTTTCAAGGAGACGAAAAAAAAGTTATTGAAGTTTATCAAACTATTTATAATCAAGGTGTAGAACCTAAAATATTTTTAAATGATTTTTTAGAAATTTTATATTATATTAAAAATATCTCATCAATTAAACTAGATGGAAATAATTTTTCTCTTAACGATGAAGAATTTAAAGAAATAGAATTAATTTCAAAAAATATAAGTTCTGACACTTTGCTATTATTTTGGCAATTTACTATAAAAACTTTAGGCGAATTAGAAATAGTTTCAAATCAAAACCTTTCTATGGAAATGTTTTTAATAAGATTATTGTATCTTAAAGAAGACAAGGTAGAAGATAGCCAGAAAAATTTAGATTTCAATAATGAAATATATTCAAATAATAATAGAGATAATACAGAAAAATTTAATTTGGAAAAAAATGAAAATAATTTAGAAGTAAAAAATAAAACTATAAGTCAAATAAAAAATTTTTTTCAGGAAGAAAACTTAAAGCCTGAAAAAAAAATTGAATCAAAATTAATAAAAATTGAATTAAAGAATTTTGAAGATTTAATCAAACTATGTAATGAAAAAAAAGAATTAAAATTAAAATATGAACTTGAAACAAATACTAATTTAGTAAGTTTTATGGATAAAAGAATAGAAATCTCATTTAATGAAAATTTAGATAAAAATTTTGTAAAAGATCTAACTTTTAAATTATATGAGTGGACCGGACAAAGATGGATTATTACTTTTTCTAAAAAATTTGGACAATTATCGAAAAAACAAAATATTATAAATGAGAAATTAAAAAATATTGAAAAAGCAAAAAATGAAGAAGTTTATAAAAAAGTATTAGATGCACTTCCTGATGCCGAGCTATTTGATATAAATTTAAAAGATGAAGAATAATGACTGACTTTAGTAAAATTTTAGATAAAGCAAAAGAAATTGAAAGCAAGATGAAAGAAAGCCAAGAAAAAATAAAGAATATAAGCGCAACAGGTATATCTGGCGGCAACTCTATAAAGCTAACTCTTAATGGAGAAGGTGAAATAATAAATTTAGATATATCTTCTGAAATTTTAAAAGAAGATAAAGCAATAATTGAAGATTTAATTAAAGCAGCCCACAATAATGCTAAATCTCAGTTAAAGTCTAAAACATCTGAAGAAATCTCTAAAGCAACCGGTGGACTTGGCATACCTGGCTTTAAGTGGCCATTATAATTGAAATGCAAAATATAGATGAAATTGATGAATTAATTAGATTAATATCAAAACTTCCTGGCCTAGGTCCAAAATCTGCTAAAAGAATAGTTTTAAAATTAATAAATAATAGAGAAGAATTAATTAAACCTATGGCTAAAACTTTAGCCGAAGTTTATAAAAATATATTTAGATGTAAAATTTGTGGATCTTTAAAATCTAACTTAAATGGATGCAACAATTGTGAAAATAGTAAAAATAAATTTAACAAGATATGCGTTGTAGAAAATGTAGCTGATCAATGGAGTATAGAAACCTCTAGTGTATATCAGGGTTATTTTCATATATTAGGAGGAACAATTTCATCTACTAATAATCAAAAAAAAGAAGATTTATTAATTAATTCTTTGGTTGAAAGAGTTAAAAAAGACAATATAGAAGAAGTAATTCTAGCTACTAGCGCTACAGTAGAAGGTCAAACAACTGCATTTTATATTCAAGATAGTTTAAAAAATATTAATGTAAAAATTTCAAAACTTGCCCAAGGATTACCAGTTGGTGGTGAAATAGAAAATTTAGATGACGGAACTTTAATATCTGCATTCAAAAATAGGCAGAGCTTTAAAAAGTAAAAAAATTAATTTTTTTTAAGTAGTCTATTAAGATGCAGGATTGGTTCAGTGTAACCTGAAGGCTGAGTTTTTCCATGAAAAACAAGTTCACATGCAGCCTTAAAAGCAATTGATTTATCAAAGTTATCTGACATTGGCATGTAAGGAGAATGCCCTTTCATGCTTGGGTCTTTAAGGTTTTGACTATCGACAACCTTAGCCATTTTTTTCATAACTTCTAAAACATGTTTCTTGCTGCATATTCCGTGATGAACCCAATTAGCAATATGTTGACTACTTATTCTACAGGTAGCTCTGTCTTCCATTAAACCAATTCCATTAATATCTGGTACTTTTGAACAACCGACAGATTGATCTACCCATCTAACCACATAGCCTAAAATACCCTGTGCATTATTTTTTAATTCTTCAGTAATCTCTTTCAAAGACCAGTTAGTTTTTTTAGCTACTGGAATAGTTAAAAGATCAGATAATTTTATTGATTTTCTTTTTGCTATTTCTTTTTGTTTGGCGAATACATCAACTTGATGATAATGGAGGGCATGCAAAGCTGCAGCAGTTGGAGATGGTACCCATGCACAATTAGCTCCTGACAAAGGGTGAGCTATTTTTTGTTTCATCATTTCTTTCATTAAATCTGGAGCTGGATACATACCTTTTCCTATTTGGCATTTTCCAGAAAAGCCACATTGTAATCCAATATCTACATTATTATTTTCGTAAGCTATTATCCATTTTGATGATTTCATATCACCTTTTTTAATCATTGGACCAACTTCCATTGATGTATGAATTTCATCTCCTGTCCTATCTAAAAAACCTGTATTGATAAAAAACACTCTATTTTTTAGAGCTCTAATACATTCTTTTAAATTTACAGATGTTCTTCTTTCTTCATCCATAATACCGCAAAGAATTTGATATTTTTTTAAATTTAAAACTTTTTCAACTTTTTCAAAAATTAAATTAGTAAAATCACACTCTTCGGGACCATGCATTTTAGGTTTAACTATGTAAATAGAATTAACCCTTGAATTTCCTTTTTTTTTAAAATCATGAAGACAAGCAAGAGAAGTTATAAAAGCATCAAGTATTCCTTCTGGGCATTCAGATCCATCTTTTAAAAGAATAGCTGGATTTGTCATTAGATGGCCCACATTCCTATTTAATAGTAATGATCTTCCGTGCAATTTAAGTTTTTTACCTTTTGTAGAAATATAAATTCTATCTGGATTTAATTTTCTTAGATTTTTTTTTCCATTTTTTATAAATTTTATTTTTAAATTTCCTTTCATTAAACCAAGCCAATTTCTATATCCATGAACCTTATCCTCAGCATCTACTGCGGCGACACTATCTTCATGGTCACAAATAGTAGATATTGCAGATTCTAAAAAAATATCATGTATTTTAATTTTGTCTTGATTGCCTTCTGGATTGTTAATCTCCATTTTTCCTTCTTGATCAAACACGATATCAATGTGTAAATTATTATTAACAAACAAAAGTGAACTTAATTTATTTGATTTTTTTTTGTAACCTACAAATTGATTAGAATTTTTTAGTTTTAAATTTATCTTATTATTTATTATTTCAGGGACTTCAGTTAAATCTTTCCAACTTTTATATTTTAAAGGTACAAACTCATCTAATAGATTACGAGAATACTCGATTACTTTTTTTCCTCTTATTGGATTATAAGTTTTTCCTCTCACTGCACCATTAGTTTCTGGAATTACATCTGTTCCATATAAGCTATCATATAAACTTACCCATCTTGCATTTGCTGCATTTAGCAAAAATCTTGCGTTTGAAACCGGACAAACTAATTGTGGACCACATATATTTGATATTTCTAAATCAACATTTTTGGTTTTAATTTTAAAATTTGGTCCTGGATTTTTCAAATATCCAATTTTCTTTAAAAAAGTTGTGTATTTTTTTAAATTCAATTGATTGTCTTTTTTATCTATATGCAATGTATCAATAGCTTTTTGTAATTTTTCTCTTTTTTGAAGTAGTTTTATATTTTTTGGTGCAAGCTCATGTATACATTTATCGAAACCTATCCAAAATTTTTCTTTATTAATATTGCTTCCTGGCAGCAATTCTTTATTTATAAAATTTGCTAAATTTTCTGAAACTGATAGATTTTTTATTTTTAAGTATTTTTCTTTCATTATGGCAATATTTAAAAGAGTTTATCAGCACTTAATATAACTTTTTGGTTATAAAATAGTCAATTTATAATTAATAATTTCAAATTTTTTACCATTTTATTGCCTCTTTTTGCTTTATAAACACTATAAGAAGAATATGAAAAATTATTTAAATTTTGAATCTGAGATTAAAAATTTAGAAATAGAGCTAGATAAGCTTAAAGATCCTTACAATCAAGAAGGTTTGTCAGAAGTTGATACTCAAAATATTTCCAAACTACAAAATGAAATAGATTCTAGACTAAAAGATATTTATTCAAACCTAGATTCTTGGCAAACAACATTAGTTGCAAGGCATGAAGATAGGCCTAAGGCGAAACATTTTATAGACAATCTATTTGAAGACTTTATTTCTCTTTCAGGAGATAGATTTTATGCAGAAGATCAATCAGTGATATGTGGTTTTGCAAAATTTGAAAACAAATCTGTTTTGGTAATTGGTCAAGAAAAAGGTGAAGATCTTGAAACAAGAATTGAAAGAAATTTTGGGATGATGAGACCAGAGGGCTACAGAAAAACAATAAGACTGATGAAACTTGCAAATAAATTTAGAATTCCAGTAATATCTTTTATAGATACTCCTGGAGCATATCCTGGTGTTGGAGCTGAAGAAAGAGGTCAGGCAGAAGCAATTGCCAGATCAATAGAATGTTGTATGGAATTAACTGTTCCAACAATATCAATTATCATTGGAGAAGGGGGATCGGGTGGAGCAATAGCTTTAGCATCTTCTAATAAAGTTATAATGTTAGAAAATGCAATTTATTCAGTAATATCGCCAGAAGGATGTGCCACAATACTATGGAGGGATCCAAAAAAAACATTAGAAGCCTCAAAAGCGATGAAATTATCTGCAAAAGATCTTTATGATTTAAAAGTAATAGATGAAATTATTTCAGAGCCTTTAGGTGGAGCTCATAGAGATAAAGATTTAATTTTAGACAATGTAAGAAGCTCAATTAGAAAAAATTTAGATTTTTTTTTAGATATGGATAAAGAAGAAATTTTGTTACAAAGAAAAAATAAATTTTTGTCCATTGGTAGAAGCAAAGGTTTTATTAGTAAATCAAAAATATCTGATAAATTAGTAATGGATACTAATATTTTAGATAATTTTATTAACAAATTTTTAAATTATAAAAACTATATAATAATAATTTTAATAGCTTTAATTTTAGCAACTCTGTTTTATTTTTTATAAAGCACCACAACAGCGTTTATATTTTTTACCTGACCCACAAAAACATGGTTCATTTCTACTCATTTTTTTTCCTATATATTTCGGATCAATTTTTGTTGGTTTTATTTCTCTTTCTTCTTTTACTTGTTCAATAATTGAAATATTAGTTAATACAGTTATTAAGTCTGTTTTTAATTTATTTAGCAAGTTTTCAAATAAAGAAAAAGCTTCTTTTTTATACTCGATTAAAGGATCTCTGTTTCCATAAGATCTTAATCCTATAACTCCTCTTAGTTGTTCCAAATATTGTATATGGGATTTCCAATTTTGATCAATTAGCTGCAATAGTATTCTTTTTTCTAGCCCTAAAGCTTGTTCTTTTCCTAAGATTTTTTCTCTTTCAGCTCTTTTAAAATTAAACTTTTCCTTAATCTTTTCTTCAAAAACTTTATCATTTAAATCTAAAATTGAATTAATTTCATTATCTTCAAATGATTTACCAAGAATAGATTTTATTTGTATTGTTTGATCATTATTTTTATCTTTAGTTATATTTGAATTTTTTAAATCTTTTAATTTAATAATGATTTCATCCAAAAAATTATCAGTATATTCAAAAACATTTTCACTATTTATAATATCGTTTCTTTGACCAAATATTACTTTTCTTTGGTCATTTAGTACATTGTCAAATTTTAATAAAGTTTTTCTTACATCAAAATTTCTAGCTTCAACTTTTTGTTGTGCTCTTTCCAATGCTTTATTTATCCAGGGATGATCTATGCTTTCACCATCTTTTAAGCCAAGTTTTTCCAGAATTGTATTCATTGAATCGGAGCCAAAGATTCTCATTAAATCATCTTCAAGGCTCACAAAAAAAATTGAACTTCCTTCATCTCCTTGTCTTCCAGATCGTCCTCTAGCTTGATTATCTACTCTCCTGCTTTCCATTCTTTCGGTGCCAATTACAAAAAGACCACCTAAAGATTTAATTGTCTCTTTTTCATCATTCTGTATGGGATTTTTTCCTCCTAATTTTATATCTACTCCTCTTCCCGAAATACTAGTTGTAATAATTACTGAATTTTTCTTACCAGCATTAGCTATAATTTCAGCTTCTCTTTCATGATTTTTAGCATTCAATACGGTGTGTTTTATATTTTTTTTCTTCAGTAATTCAGAATAATGTTCTGACTTATTAATATTTGCAGTAAATACTAATAATGGCTGTTCATTTTTATTACATTCTGTGATTTTATTTATAATAGCGCTATCTTTCTCCTCCAAAGATCTAAATATTTGGTCATTCCAATCTTTTCTTATCATTTTTTTATTTGTTGGAATTACTATTACCGGAAGTCTATAAATTTCAAAAAACTCTTCAGACTCAGTGGCAGCGGTACCTGTGCATCCTGCTAATTTAGAATAAAGTTTAAAATAATTTTGATATGTAATAGACGCAAGAGTCTGATTTTCATTTTGTACTTCAACTCTCTCTTTTGCCTCTAAACTTTGGTGAAGGCCATCACCGAATCTTCTACCAGGCAACTGTCTACCTGTTTGTTCATCTATAATAATTATTTGTCCATCTTTAATAATATAGTCTCTTCCATCTCTAAATAAATAATTTGCTCTTAAGGCTTGATTAACATGGTGTACTAAATGTAAATTATTTGGATCATAAAAATTATTTCCGCTTAATATTCCAGCGCTAGACAAAATCTTTTCAATATTATCTATACCTTTATTTGTTAATAAAATATTTTTATCTTTTTCATCTATTTCAAAATCTTCCTTATTTAATTTTTTAATTAATTTATCTATAGCTAAATATTGATTTGTTTTATCCTCTACACCACCTGATATAATTAAAGGAGTTCTAGCCTCATCTATTAAACATGAGTCAATCTCATCAACTATTGCAAAATTATGACCTCGTTGAACCATAGTTTCGAAAGAAAATTTCATATTATCTCTAAGATAATCAAAACCTAATTCGCTATTAGTTGCATATGTTATATCACAGTTATAATTTTTTTTTCTTTCATCATCAATTTGATCATTATTAATATATCCAGCAGTTAATCCTAAAAAATTATAAATACCTTTCATATTTTCACAGTCTCTTTTTGCTAAATAATCATTTACAGTAACTATATGAACTCCCTTTTTTTTCAGCGCATTAAGATAAGCAGCTAAGGTAATTGTTAGTGTTTTACCTTCTCCCGTTTTCATCTCTGAAATTTTATTTTCATGAAGAACTATTCCACCAATAATTTGAACATCAAAGTGTCTTTCTTTATTTACTCTTTTTGATGCTTCTCTTACCAATGCAAATGCTTCTGGAAGCAGTTCATTCAATGAAGAACCATTATTGACTCTTTCGATCAACTGTTCCGTTTTGTCTGGGAAGGCCTTATCATCTAATTTTATTATATCTTCTTCTAGATCATTAACTTTTTTCGCAATTTTTTTTAATCTTTCAAGCTCTTTTTCATTACTAGACTTGATAAACTTTGATAATAAATTGAGTGGATTGAGCATTTAATAAGTATATTATTTTATTATTTAATTATTTAAGACTAATATAATAACAAAAATAAATATTTAAATAGCATGGCAATTAATTTAGACAACTTTTTTAAATCTATAAGTAAAAACTCGAAAATGAGCGATTTTCAAGACCTTGATCACATTGACGGTGTATCTGTGTCAACCACGTGTGCAAACTTATATTCCAAAAAAAGAGATGATGTTGTTTTGTTCTATTTTAGGAATGGAGCCAATTATGCATCTGTTTATACTCAATCAAAATTAGTTTCAGAGAATATAAAATGGAATTTAAAAGTTAATTCAAAAAAAATTATTGCATTATTAATTAATACTAGAAATGCAAATGCCTTTACTGGCAAGGATGGTTACAAAGGATTAAAAGTTTTGGCTGAAACATTATCGAATGAGCTGTCACAGAAGCAGAAAGACGATCAAGAAAAACCAAAAAAAATAGAAACTGATGAAATTCTTTTTGCATGTACTGGAACCATAGGAGAAAGTTTTCCTACTAATAAAATCCAAAAAAGTATTCCTGACTTAATTCAAAAAATTAAATATACGCAAAACAAGTACATTTGGATGAAAGCTGCTATGGGAATATTGACTACAGATTTAAGACCTAAAATTGCAATGGAAGAATGTTATATTGGAAATAAATTAGTTAAGATTTACGGTATTGCCAAAGGATCAGGAATGATTTATCCAAATATGGCAACTACTTTAGGATTTGTTTTTACTGATGCTACAATTTCTTCAAATATTTTAAAACAATTGTTGAAGCATAATATACATAAAACATTTAATGCTATTTCATGCGATGGAGACACAAGTACAAATGATATGGTTTCTTTGTTTGCAACCAGTGAAGTTGCAAATGCAAAATTAAAAACCTTTAAAGATAAAAAATTAAAAGAATTTAACTCTGCTTTATTCAATGTTTTATTAAATCTATCTAAAAGAGTTGCAGCAGACGGTGAGGGTGCTTCTAAATTTGTTACAATAAAGGTAAAAAATTGTAAATCAGAGGAGGATGCAAAGAAAATTGCTTTTTCAATAGCAAATTCTCCACTTGTAAAAACAGCAATAGCAGGAGGAGATCCCAACTGGGGAAGAATTATAATGGCAATAGGAAAGGCAAAAGTAAATTTAAATCCAAATAAACTAGCAATCGAAATTGGAAAGATTAAAGTTATAGAAAATGGAAAAATATCCATTTCTTACAACGAGGAAGAAGCAGCAAATTATATGAAAGAAGAAAATATAAATATATTAGTAAATTTAAATTTGGGAAAAAAAGAATTTATATCTTATACAATGGATTTAACAAAAAAATATATTGAAATAAATGCAGATTATAGAACTTAAAGATATTGAAATAAATAATTTTATATTTAAATAATTAATATGATCAAATATAGACTGTTATGCAATAGTTGTTCAAATGATTTTGATAGTTGGTTTGCAACTTCAAAAGAATATGAAAAATTAAAAAAGCTTAATCTATTTAGTTGTCCTGTATGTAATTCTGAAAATATTGAAAAATCCTTAATGGCACCATCAATAATTAACAAAAAAAATCGTAAAAATGATTTAAATTTAAAAAAATATAAAGAAATTAAAAATAAATTAAAAGAATATAAAAAATTTATCAAAAATAATTTTGAATATGTTGGAGATAACTTTGCTTACGAGGCTAGATCAATTCATTACAAAAATAAAAAAAAGGAAAAAGGAATATATGGTAAAGCTTCTGCGGATGAGGTTAAAGAGTTATTAGAAGAAGGTATTGAAACAGAAGTAATACCATGGGTAAATGATAACGAAAATTAAGTTTTTTTAAAATAACTTATATAATTAACTTTTTTATCACTTGATATAAACCATTTGCTATTTAATAAATCAAAATTTACTCCATCAACTTTAATAAGGTCCAATTTATTTTTATCACCTAATTTAATTAGCTCTTTTGGTTGGACAAATTTATTCCAGTCATGGGTTCCAATTGGCAGCCATTGTAAAATATATTCTGCGCCAACAATTGCAAAAATATATGATTTAAGAGTTCTGTTTATAGTTGCTACAAACATCAATCCATTTTTTTTTAAAAGCAAACTACTTTTTTTTAAAAATAGATCTAAATTATTAACATGCTCAACAATTTCCATATTTAGTACTACATCAAATTTTTTATTAAAATAAACTTTTTCTGGAGATGAACATAAATATTTAATTTTTAAATTACTTTTTTTTGCATGATATTTTGCAACATCTATATTTTTCTTTGAAGCATCTATTCCTGTAACACTTGCTCCTAATCTAGACATTGGTTCAGTTAATAGTCCTCCGCCACAACCTATGTCCAAAAGCTCGATGTTTCTTAGCGGCAGTGATTTTAAATTGATTCTAAAGTGATTCATTATTTTTTCTTTTATATATTTTATTCTCAAAGGATTAAATTTATGAAGAGGCTTAAACTTACCTTCCATATCCCACCACTCATCAGCTATTTTAGAAAATTTTTCTATTTCTGTTCTATTTATTGTATTCATCTTTGATTGGTTGTTGACATTACAATTAAGATGTATTTTATCAAGATAATTTATTTAAAAAAAAATTTAGATCAATGAAAATTGTAGTACTGAAATTTGGAGGAACCTCTGTTGGTTCAACTATAAGAATAAAAAAAGTTGCAGAAATAATAGCTTCTTATATTAAAAAAAAATATAAAGTTATTGTAGCTTCTTCAGCTATGAGTGGAATAACAAACGATCTTGTAAAAAAAGCAAAAGAAATTTCAAATGATTTTTTAGCAGATGAATATGATGTTCTTGTATCAGCCGGAGAACAAATGTCATGTTCACTAATAGCAGGAAGACTAAATCATTTAGGTTATAAATCTAGATCATGGTTAGGATGGCAAATCCCAATTTTAACTAGTGGCGCTCATTCTGCTTCTCGAATTCAAAAAATTAATAAAAAAAATATTATTAGTTATTTAAAATCTGGTGGGATTCCAATTGTGGCTGGCTTCCAAGGAATAAATTCTCAAAATAGAATTACCACTATAGGAAGAGGAGGCACAGATGCTAGCGCAATAATGTTAGCCAAATTTTTTAATGCTGAAAAATGTATTATATATACAGATGTAGATGGAGTTTACACAACTGATCCTAAAACTATAAGTAAAGCTAGGAAAATTAAAATAATTTCATATGAAGAGATGCTCGAAATGGCTTCTCTAGGCGCAAAAGTTATGCAACCTCACTCAATTCAAGATGCTAGATTAAATAGAGTTAATATTGACGTCAGATCTTCATTTATAAAATCATCTGGAACATTGATTACAAAAAGAAAAAATATTTCTAATAATAAAATAATTAGAGGAGTATCTTTTACAAAAAATGATGCAAAAGTAACTTTAATTGGAGTAAAAGATAAACCAGGTATTGCTGCCGCTATATTTGAACCACTTTATAAAAACTCTATTAATGTTGATATGGTTGTTCAAAATATATCTTCTAACGGAAAAGAAACAGACTTAACTTTTACAATTAAATCTGAAGATTTATATAAAACAGAAAGACTATTAAAAAAAAATAAAAAAATTAGTTTTAGAAAAATTATTGTAGACAATAAAGTATCAAAAGTATCAATTGTTGGGGTTGGAATGGTGACCACTCCTGGAGTAACCTATAGAATGTTTAATGCTTTAGCAAAAAAAAATATAAATATTATTGTAATTTCGACATCAGAAATTAAAATATCTGTTTTAGTGAATAGAAAAAATATAAATAAAGCAGTATCAGCATTGCACAAAGAATTTAATTTAGAAAACTAAAACAAAAATATGAGTATTAGACCTTTCAGGGATATAAATCGTAGAGTCACAAAAGTTATAAATGTAGGAAATGTGAAAGTTGGTGGAAACAATCCAATTTCTGTTCAGTCAATGACAAACACATTAACAAAAAATGCTAAAGAAACTTTAAATCAAATTAATAAAATTTCTGAAGTTGGGGCTGATATTGTGAGAGTTTCCTGTCCCGATGAAGAATCGACTTATGCTTTAAAAGAAATTACAAAACATTCTCCAATTCCTGTAGTTGCTGATATCCACTTTCATTTTAAAAGAGCTGTAGAAGCTGCAGAAAATGGAGCAGACTGTTTAAGAATTAATCCAGGTAATATTGGGGATAAAAATAAAATTGCCGAAGTTATTTCTGCAGCAAAAAATAATAATTGTTCAATAAGAATAGGGGTAAACTCTGGTTCACTAGAAAAAGATATCTTGGAAAAATTCAAAGAACCTTGTCCCGAGGCTCTAACGGAAAGTGCAATTAGAAATATAAAAATTTTAGAAGATTTAGATTTTTTTAATTTTAAAATAAGCGTTAAATCTTCAGATGTATTTTTATCTATAAAAGCATATAGAGAGCTTTCAAAAGTTACAGACTATCCTTTACATTTAGGCATTACTGAAGCAGGAAGCTTCATTCCTGGAAGTATAAAGTCTTCTATAGGTTTGGGAAATTTATTATTAGATGGTATTGGTGATACTATAAGGATTTCACTATCAGATGATCCAGTTGAAGAAATCAAAGTAGGTAATGAAATTCTAAAATCATTAAACCTAAGAAATAGAGGCGTTAAAATAATATCTTGCCCTTCATGCGCAAGACAAGGTTTTCAGGTTATAGATACTGTTAAAATTTTAGAAGAAAGACTGTCACATATTAAAACCCCAATAACACTCTCAATTATTGGATGTGTTGTAAATGGACCTGGGGAGGCAGCACTTACTGATATTGGCGTAACTGGAGGTGGAAAAAATAGCAATATGCTTTATTTAAAAGGTGTTCAAACTGAAAAATTAGACAATCAAGATATTATCTCAAAAGTTGTTGAATTAGTGGAAAAAAAGGCTCAAGAAATTGAAAAAAAATAAAAATGATCCCATCAAAAAAAATTGAAGAGATAATTTTAAAGCACAAAACTCTTGAAGGAGAGCTATCGTCAGGAAGCATAGATAAAAAACTATTTGCCGCAAAATCAAAAGAATATTCAGATCTTAATGAAATAATAGATCAAGCAAAAAATTATCTTAACTTTGAAAAAAATAAAAGGGATTTAGAAAAATTAATTAATGATAGCGATAAAGAAATAAAGGAAATGGCTCAATTGGAATTAGAGCAGTTAATTAAAAATAATGACTTAAATGAAAAAAAAATTAAATTATTTTTACTTCCCAAGGATGATGCAGACTCAAAAAATGCAATAATTGAAATAAGAGCTGGTACTGGTGGCTTAGAAGCAAGTCTATTCGCATCAGATTTATTTAAAATGTATGAAAAAGTTTCTCAAAAAAAAAAATGGAATTTAGAGATAATAAGTATTTCAAAAAGTGAAGCTGGAGGCTTAAAAGAGGTAATTGCAAACATAAAAGGAAAAAATATTTATTCTCTTTTAAAATATGAAAGTGGAGTGCACCGAGTTCAAAGAGTTCCTGATACAGAAACACAAGGCAGAGTTCATACATCTGCAGCAACTGTTGCTGTATTGCCCGAAGCAGAAGAGGTTGATGTCAAAATTGAAGAAAAAGACTTAAGAATTGATGTATTTAGAAGTAGTGGCCCAGGAGGACAAAGTGTAAATACAACAGATTCAGCAGTGAGAATTACGCATATTCCCACAGGAATTGTTGTTAGTCAACAAGATGAAAAATCACAAATTAGAAATAGAGAAAAAGGATTAAAAATTCTTAGATCAAGAATATTCGAGTGGGAAAGGCAAAAGATAGATGAAGCAAGATCAAAAGATAGAAGAAGTAAAATAGGAACAGGAGATAGATCAGAAAGAATCAGAACTTATAATTTTCCACAAGGAAGAGTTACAGACCACAGAATTAATCTTACTTTACATAAACTTGAAGAATTTATGCAAGGAGAAATATTTGAAGAAATTATTGAAAGCTTAACTTTGCAAGCTCAAGAAGAAGAGCTTAGTAAATTAAATTAAAATGAAATATCAGGAAATAATTAATAAAGGATCGAAAATATTAAAATTAAATAATGTAAAATCATACAATTTAGATAGTGAAATTTTGCTATCATCCCTGTTAAATATTGATAGAAGTCGATTAATGACAAACCTTCAAGACAAAATAAAGGATCAAGATAAAAAAATATTTTTTAATTTAATTAATAGAAGAAAAAATAATGAACCAATATCATATATTACAGGTCATAAAGAATTTTGGAATTATAATTTTAAAGTTGACAAAAATGTATTGATACCAAGGCCTGATACAGAAACTATTGTAGAGCAAGTATTAAATTACCTAAATCCTTTGTGTACTAAAAAAGTTTTAGACATTGGAACAGGCTCAGGATGCATAATAATTTCAATAGTCAAAGAGAGAAAAAAATGCAATGGCGTAGGCATAGATATATCAAAAAATGCAATAAAATTAGCTAAATATAATGCAAAAATACAACACATTAAAAATAGAATTAAGTTTTTTCATTCTGATATTGACAATTTTTTTCTATATAAATATGATTTAATTGTATCTAATCCTCCTTACATTAAGTTACATGAAATTAATGGTTTGGATAAAGATATAAAAAATTACGAGCCTAGAATTGCATTAAATGGTGGAATTGACGGTTACTCAAAAATTAGGCTCACTATAAGAAAAAGCTCAGCTTTAATTAAAAAAAAGGGCAAATTATTTTTGGAAATTGGTTCAAATCAGTTAATGAAAACTTTAGAAATACTAAAATCAAATGGTTTTTATACAAATATAGTAGTTAAAGATTTGGCAAATAAAAATAGGTGCATAGTGTCGACGAAAATATAAATAAAATATTTGAATGAGAAATTTTAAGAATAATTTTAGAAGAAACAGATACAAGAATAATACAGATAGAAATCATCATAGAAATGAAAATGGAACAAAAATGATGAATGACTTACAAAATGTATCAAATTTTTTTAGAAAAAATGCCGGCAGAAATAACCACAACGCAAGTAAATTAGTTGAAAAATATTCAAATCTTGCAAGGGAAGCTTTAACAAATGGTGATAAAATTCTTTCAGAAAATTATTATCAACATGCCGAACATTTTATAAGAATTTTACGAGAGAGAGATGCTTTAAATAATAAGAATGAAATTTCAAAGGAAATCAACAAAAATAACGAAGGTTTAAACAAAGAAAAAATAGATCAAGACCAAAAAAGTATAAATAATTCAGACCAAAAAATATCAGGACAAATAATTAATTCTGAGAACTAATTAATTCAGACTTTAAAACATTCAGCTTAATTTTACTTACCTCAAAAAGTTTTCTTTCTTTGCCTTTTAAAATTTTTCCCGATGGTAATTTTAATTTTTGTGAATTCACTTTTTTTCCATTTATAATTACTTCATAGTGCAAATGTGGGCCAGTTGACATTCCGGTAGATCCAACATAGCCAATAATTTGACCTTGCTTAACTCTTTTTCCTTCCTTAATTCCGCGAGCAAAATTTTTTAGATGTGCATATACAGTTTCATATGTTGAATTATGTCTGATTTTAATACAATTACCTCCACCTCCACACCATCTTGCTCTAATAATTTTACCATCACCGGATGCCATAATTGGGGTTCCTTCTGGTGCTGCAAAATCTGTTCCCCGATGCATTTTGTTATAACCTAAAATAGGATGTTTTCTCATACCAAAACTTGAGGATAGTCTTGCACCATTTATAGGAGTTTTCATTAAACTTTTTTTAATACTTTTACCAGCGGCATCAAAATGTTCAAAGCCATCTTTCGTTTTAAAAATATACAAATCATTTTTTTTTCCTTGCAAAATTAAATTTGCATATAAAATATTACCTGTGTCTAAAACTTTTTGATTTGCATCTAAAAAAGTTTCATAGATTATTTGAAACCTATCGTTTTTCCAAATATCTCTCTGGAAGTCAATTTGGAAACCATATATACGGGCAAAGTCTATTATAACATTTGGCTGTATACCTACATTTATAGCACCTGAATATAAACTATTTATAATTTCCGCCTCTTTGAAAACAACTTTTCTTCTTAAATCTTTATCAATCTCCTTATATTCAAATTTATTTAAATTATCAGTTCTATAAAAAACATATTTTTTTGTCTTAGTTTGCTCAATTGATATTTCAATAATTTTAACAGGATTATTGTTATCTAATCTAAATGATATATTTTGACCTTTGAACAATTTATTTATTAGCTTAAATTTTGATAAATTACTTATTACAATATCTTTTTCATTTTGATTTACGTTCAATTCTCTAAGTAATTTTTCAAACGTATCACCTTCCTTGATTCTAAATTCTTCATATGTAAATCTTGGTTTTAAATTTTTAATTATCTCATTTAACGTTTTATTAAAAAAAATATTTTCTAATGAATTTGACAATTTTAATTCTTGGTTTTTTTTATATAGTAAAAAGTAGTTTGTAGAAAAAACCGATATAAAAACTAGCAAAGCTAATATGATTAGATATATATTATTTTTTATTAGCTTGTTTATTTTGCTTTTTATCATATTAAAGGAATATCAAAAAATCATTGATTTTTGTATGTTTTTTGACCCTTTTTTTAAATCTAATTACTTGATTTCCGTTTAATTTATACTATAAGCCTCATACTCAACACAGAAAAGTTGTTTATTATTAGGACTAAAAACCTAATTAGCTATTTTATTTGTAAAAATTTAAGAAGAGAAGTGTGGACGGTTAAGGTTACCAAAATTTGTCGTACACACTTCAACATTATATAAGTTTTATTCTTAGAATTTATATAGAAGCTAGTGTGCGCCGTTTTTAAACTTGAGAGTTTGATCATGGCTCAGAACGTACGCTGGCGGCACGCCTAATACATGCAAGTCGAACGAAGTAGCAATACTTAGTGGCAGACGGGTGAGTAACATGTGGGTATCTTCCCTTTGGTGAGGAATAACACGAGGAAACTTGTGCTAATACCTCATAAGTCTTTACGGAGAAAGCTTTATGCGCCAATGGATGAGCCCGCACTTGATTAGTTTGTTGGTAGGGTAATGGCCTACCAAGACTGTGATCAATAGCTGATTTGAGAGGATGATCAGCCACATTGGGACTGAGACACGGCCCAAACTCCTACGGGAGGCAGCAGTAGGGAATCTTGCACAATGGAGGAAACTCTGATGCAGCGATGCCGCGTGAGTGAAGAAGGCCCTTGGGTTGTAAAGCTCTTTCGTCGGGGAAGAAAATGACTGTACCCGAATAAGAAGGTCCGGCTAACTTCGTGCCAGCAGCCGCGGTAATACGAAGGGACCTAGCGTAGTTCGGAATTACTGGGCTTAAAGAGTTCGTAGGTGGTTAAAAAAGTTGGTGGTGAAAGCCCAGAGCTTAACTCTGGAACGGCCATCAAAACTTTTTAGCTAGAGTTTGATAGAGGAAAGCAGAATTTCTAGTGTAGAGGTGAAATTCGTAGATATTAGAAAGAATACCAATTGCGAAGGCAGCTTTCTGGATCATTACTGACACTGAGGAACGAAAGCATGGGTAGCGAAGAGGATTAGATACCCTCGTAGTCCATGCCGTAAACGATGTGTGTTAGATGTTGGAAATTTATTTTCAGTATCGCAGCGAAAGCAATAAACACACCGCCTGGGGAGTACGACCGCAAGGTTAAAACTCAAATGAATTGACGGGGACCCGCACAAGTAGTGGAGCATGTGGTTTAATTCGAAGATACGCGCAGAACCTTACCAACACTTGACATGTTCGTCGCGACTCTAAGAGATTAGAGTTTTCGGTTCGGCCGGACGAAACACAGGTGCTGCATGGCTGTCGTCAGCTCGTGTCGTGAGATGTTGGGTTAAGTCCCGCAACGAGCGCAACCCTTACTTTTAGTTGCCATCATTTAGTTGGGCACTCTGAAAGAACTGCCAGTGATAAGCTGGAGGAAGGTGGGGATGACGTCAAGTCCTCATGGCCCTTACGTGTTGGGCTACACACGTGCTACAATGGCATTTACAATAGGAAGCAAGACGGCGACGTCAAGCAAATCCTAAAAAAATGCCTCAGTTCGGATTGTACTCTGCAACTCGAGTACATGAAGCTGGAATTACTAGTAATCGCGGATCAGCGCGCCGCGGTGAATGCGTTCCCGGGTCTTGTACACACCGCCCGTCACACCATGGGAGTTGGTTCTACCTTAAGGCAAAGCTTAAAACCTTTGACCACGGTATAGTCAGCGACTGGGGTGAAGTCGTAACAAGGTAGCCGTAGGGGAACCTGCGGCTGGATTACCTCCTTTCTAAGGATGATTAAGGATTTTTTCTTAATCTAAATATTTAACAGGTTAATGTTGACCGTCCTCATTTCTCTTCTTGAAGTAGTGTTTCTCTGTTATCTGCATTAGGGCCGGTAGCTCAGTTGGTTAGAGCACACCCTTGATAAGGGTGGGGTCGAAAGTTCGAGTCTTTCTCGGCCCACCAATTTTTAAGGGGGATTAGCTCAGCTGGGAGAGCGCCTGATTTGCATTCAGGAGGTCAGCGGTTCGATCCCGCTATCCTCCACCAAAAAAACACTTAGTTATTTTATTTGTGAATACTTTTTTTATATTATCAATATCTATATCCGATTGTTCGAATAGATGAACAATCATGAATGTTCGAATAGATGAACATTCCAACAAAATTTGATTCAACACAGAATTTTTTTCTGTGCATAAATCAAGCGTTTAAGGGCGTGTGGCGGATGCCTTGGCACTGAAAGCCGATGAAGGACGTGGTATACTGCGATAAGTTGCGGGGAACTGTATGCAAGTTTTGATCCGTAAATTTCCGAATGGGGAAACCCACCACTTTATGTGGTACTTTAAACTGAATTCATAGGTTTAAAGAGACAACCTGGAGAACTGAAACATCTAAGTAACCAGAGGAAAAGAAATCAATTGAGATTCCGTTAGTAGTGGCGAGCGAAAGCGGATTAGGCCAGTAGATTTGTTAAAAAAATTTGAATAGTTTGGAAAAGCTAACCATAGAGGGTGATAGTCCCGTATAAGTAATGTTTAACAAATTTCATGAGTAAAGCGGGACACGTGAAATCTTGCTCGAATATAGGGGGACCACCCTCTAAGCCTAAATACTCTTCAGTGACCGATAGTGAACTAGTACCGTGAGGGAAAGGTGAAAAGAACCCCTATTAGGGGAGTGAAATAGAACCTGAAACTGCATGCCTACAATCAGTCGAAGCTCTTTTTAGAGTGACGGCGTACCTTTTGTATAATGGGTCAGTGACTTAATTTATTAAGCAAGCTTAAGCCATCTAGGTGTAGGCGCAGCGAAAGCAAGTCTTAATAGGGCGATTAGTTTAATGAATTAGACCCGAAAACGAATGAGCTTACCATGAGCAGGTTGAACGCAAGGTAACACTTGCCGGAGGACCGAACCAGTTGACGTTGAAAAGTCTTTGGATGACTTGTGGTAAGGGGTGAAAGGCCAACCAAATTCGTAGATAGCTGGTTTTCCGCGAAAACTATTTAGGTAGTGCGATGAATAAATATGCGTTTAGAGGTAGAGCACTAAATGGGCTAGGGGGAAGAGATTCTTACCAAACCTAATAAAACTCCGAATGCTAAACGTAGTTCTTCATCAGACAGACTGTGGGTGCTAAGGTCCATGGTCGAGAGGGAAAGAGCCCAGACCACCAGATAAGGTCCCAAAATTGTGATTAAGTGTGAAAGGATGTGGAAATTCCTTAACAGCCGGGAGGTTGGCTTAGAAGCAGCCATCCTTTAAAGATAGCGTAACAGCTCACCGGTCTAATAGAGTTTCTGCGCCGAAGATGTAACGGGGCTAAAATCACATACCGAATCTGTGGGTTTATAAAACTTTCGAGTTTTATAAGCGGTAGCGGAACGTTCTGTAAGCCTGTGAAGGGATACCTGTGAAGGATCCTGGAGGTATCAGAAGTGCGAATGCTGACATAAGTAACGATAAACGAAGTGAAAAACTTCGTCGCCGAAAATCCAAGGGTTTCTGCGCAAGGTTAATCCGCGCAGAGTTAGTCGGCACCTAAGGCGAGGGCGAAAGCCGTAGTCGATGGAAATAAGGTTAATATTCCTTAACCAGATGGAAGTGACGGATTTTGTAAGTTGTGAGTTCTTAATGGATTGAACTTGCTGCGAAAAAGTCCCAGGAAATAGCTCCATCATTAGACCGTACCCTAAACCGACACAGGTGGATTAATAGAGTATATTTAGGCGCTTGAGAGAATGATGTTGAAGGAACTCGGCAAAATGCTTCTGTAACTTCGGAATAAAGAAGACCTTTTTTTGGGCAACCATTAAGAGGTGGCACAAGCCAGGGAGAAGCGACTGTTTATCAAAAACACAGGGCTCTGCTAACACGTAAGTGGATGTATAGGGTCTGACGCCTGCCCGGTGCTGGAAGGTTAATGCGATGGGTGCAAGCTCATTTCTGAAGCCCCAGTAAACGGCGGCCGTAACTATAACGGTCCTAAGGTAGCGAAATTCCTTGTCGGGTAAGTTCCGACCTGCATGAATGGCGTAACGATTTCTCCGCTGTCTCCAACATCAACTCAGTGAAATTGAATTCTCCGTGAAGATGCGGAGTTCGCGTAGTTAGACGGAAAGACCCCGTGCACCTTTACTGCAACTTTACATTGGTGTTAGGAAAAACCTATTTAGCATAGGAGGGAGACTTTGAAGCAAAGGCGTCAGCTTTTGTGGAGTCACCAGTGAAATACCTCTTTTGTTTTTCTTGGCATCTAACTGATTGCCGTTATCCGGCATCAAGACATTGTATGGTGGGTAGTTTGACTGGGGCGGTCGCCTCCCAAATAGTAACGGAGGCGTGCGAAGGTAAGCTCAGAACGGTCAGAAATCGTTCGTAGAGTGCAATGGCATAAGCTTGCCTGACTGTGAGACTGACAAGTCGAGCAGAGTCGAAAGACGGTCATAGTGATCCGGTGGTTCTGAGTGGAAGGGCCATCGCTCAACGGATAAAAGGTACGCCGGGGATAACAGGCTGATACTGCCCAAGAGCTCATATCGACGGCAGTGTTTGGCACCTCGATGTCGGCTCATCACATCCTGGGGCTGGAGCAGGTCCCAAGGGTTTGGCTGTTCGCCAATTAAAGTGGTACGTGAGCTGGGTTCAGAACGTCGTGAGACAGTTCGGTCCCTATCTGCTATGCGTGTAGAAGAATTGAGAGGAGCTGTCCCTAGTACGAGAGGACCGGGATGGACGTACCACTGGTGGACCGGTTGTAGCGCCAGCTGCAGTGCCGGGTAGCTAAGTACGGACGAGATAACTGCTGAAAGCATCTAAGCGGGAAACTCACCTCAAAACTAGTTCTTCCTATAGAGCCGTGGTAGACCACCACGTTGATAGGCTGGGTGTGGAAGTGCGGTAACGCATGTAGCTGACCAGTACTAATAGCTCAATTGGCTTGATTTATGCACTGAAAAAAATTTTAAAATATCAATCATCAGATATTGAATTATAATATTAAAGAATTTAATTTAACTAGCTAATGTATATCTGATATTTGTATCGCCAACTTTCTTATATATATCTCTTAAATACTTATCATCTTTAAATCTTACTTTTCTGTATTGACTTTCTAAATTATCTATTCTTGTAACTATTTTTGAAATTGCATTTATATCTTTTCCATATCTGCTAAATACGTCTTTTCTCATTCTGATCTGATCATCTGTAAATTCAAAAAACATTTCAAGTTTTTGATTATTTTTAAATTTGAAATCACTAAGTCTTTTTTGGTTTTCCTCATCTTCAATCCAATTAAGAATATCAAATTCAAAATCTCCTTTTACAGTGTCTGTATTCGCATCGGCATCTAGTAGTGCATCTATTTTTAAACTACAAAAACTTGCAATTTCATTTACTTCATCTCGTATTAATTTTTCTGATTTAATTTCTTTTTGTTTTGCAAGTACAGCTTTTAAAACTTGGTCTTTTAAAAATGAAATCCAACTATGACTAGCTCTGAGCAAGCTTTTAGATTTATATTTATAAATAAGATTTCCGCCAACATCTCCTCTTTTAAGTTTACTAAAATTTTCATCTTTATTATAAAATTCAAGCAATTCTTTCTCTGAGTCCCACAATTCATTTTTTGTTTCAAATAAAAATTCTTTCATTATTTTTTGTACATCTTCAGGTCCATCTAGCATATTATCAAATAAAATTTTTAATAGATCTGCAGGTTGGATATTATAGAATTTTGCATATTTAAAAAATTCCTCAAATGGCTTACCATTGTAAAGCGACTCAACTAATAAAGCCAATGCTCTAATAAATAAATAATCATCAAAACTTAAGTCTTTTGTAGCAACACCAGCTTCTTCGTAATCAAAAACTTTTTTTCCATCATATTCACCAAAATTTAAAGGAACAATTCTAAATTTTGCAGAGTAGCCAAACTGTTTCCTGTAGTCAGGCTGCTTAAATTTTGTACCATGAAGCATCATTAGAGTATAAATTACTACTCTAGAAACGTTTGAATTTATTACATTATTTAATCCTTCAACAAAAGATTCTTTTGTCTCTCCTGGCAAGGGAACAATAAGCTCAGATGCAGTAGTTCTTCCTTTCTTTCTTAGCTCATTATTAATTTCTATCATGTGGCTCAATTTGATATTTGATCTTTTTATATTAGTTAAAACAGATTCAGTCATTGATTGCATAGCCATTGTTACTTCAAAAATGTTGCCCAGCATTTCAGTTATTTGCATAATTCTTTCTTTGCTATTTTTTCCAGTCGTAGTCATTAATGCTAAAGGCCACTTGTACTTTTTTTTTGACTCCAAAAACATTTCACATGTAATTTTATCCTGAGGATACATTCCAAAATTTACATCTGCTAAGTGTAAATTTGTTATACCTAATTTTCCTGCTTTTTTTCCTATATATTCAATTTCGTCTTTTACTCTTTCTTGAGAAAACTTATTTAATTTATGAAAATAGTCTGCTCCAGTATGACAAAATGAACATGTAAAAGGGCAGCCGCGATTTGTTTCAATAAAAGGTGTAAGTTTTCCATCAAAAAATTTATCTAACATACCATTAAGATAAGGAGAAGGAATTTCATCTAGATCTTTTATTCTACTTAATATTTGTCCTTTACAAAAGATAGGATTTTTTGTTTCTTTTGTGTCTGGATGAATAAAGACACATCCATCAATCTCCTTTTCAAAAATTTTTTTTCTTTCTTTTTCAGACTCAATGATCCTGCCAATAATATTTGTACAAGATTTTTCTCCTTCTAAAATTGTAAATATATCTGTTGACGGTCTTTCTAATAAAAATTCTTTTTGTGTTTCTTCGTCATGGGGAAAATTTGTTCCACCCTGAATTGTTACAACATTAGGATTATATTTTTTAGCCAAAGATGCTATAAATTCAGAAAGGTTACTGTTCCAAGAATAATTACTTAATCCAACTACATCCGGAGGATTTTTTTTTATTTCCTCAATTATATCATTTGGATATTTAAATAAATTTATATCTACTTTTTCATCATAAGTTTTCTTTATATATGATGCTATGTATCCTATATTAATAGGTATAGTATCTGATACTAAGACTATTGTATCGTGAGTTATATCGCCTAAAAAAATTTTTAGTTTTTTGTCTGACATAAAAGTTTTACTAATCTACATTAATCTTTATCATACAGATTCATTAAAGTCTTTGATTTATTTTTTTGATAGTTTCTTTGCTAATTCTGATATCTTTTTATCTTGATAAAATATCTTTGACATTATTTTTGCACTTTCATCAGGAGAATTTTTAAAGGCAACCTTTAAAATATCCATCCAATTATTATTATTTTTTTTTCTTATGGAGCTAATTTTATTTATTATCTTTAAATATTTTTTATGTTTATTTGTTGTTTTCATTAAATAAGTTTTTTCTGTTTTTTTGAAAACTATATAACCATTTTTTTTAAAAAAATAAAATGATCTTAAATTTTTTTTTAAAACTTCAGCTATAAAGACCTTTTTAGGGAATTTTTTTTTGATTTTTTTTAAAAAAATTGTCCCATGACCTTTGTTTCTAAACATTTTTTTGAATGAAATTGATAAATATAAACAACTCTGTATTTTTTTTAATCTTAAATATCCAATGGGATTATTATTCTTTGTTAGTAAATATAAAAAATAATTTTTTGAATTAATTTTATTTTGAAACCATTTTTGATGATTATTAAAATTGATTTTATTACTATTTACAGAATACGTCCTTATATCTTTTGAATTCCTTAAATTATAAAAAAAAATTGAATGACTTGGTTTTGCTTTTATTATTTTATATATCACAGAGTTATATATAATATTATTTAATGAAATTTAAAAAACCATTTTTTATTGCGGAAATATCTGCAAATCATGAGGGTTCTTTAACTAAAGCTTATTCTTTAATTAGATATGCAAAAAAATTTGGTGCTGATGCTGTAAAGTTGCAAACATTTACACCTGAAACGATGACTTTAAAATCTAAGCAAAAGTACTTTAAGATAAATGAAGGTATATGGAAAAATAAATATTTGTGGGATTTGTATACAAAGGCTCAAACACCTTTGGACTGGCACAAAAAATTATTTATATTTGGAAAAAAAATAGGAATTAAAATTTTCAGCACTCCTTTTGATGAGAGTGCCGTAGATTTTCTTGAAAAACTAAAATGCCCTTTTTATAAAGTATCTTCTTTTGAAATGACAGATTTGGCATTAATAAAGTATATCTCTAAAACTAAAAAACCAATTATAATTTCTACAGGAACTTCATCTTTAAAAGAAATTGAACTTGCGTATAAAACAGCAAAACAAAATGGTGCAAAAAAAATTTTGTTGTTATATTGTGTAAGTAATTATCCAGCTAAAAATTCTGACTTTAATATAAAAAATATTCAACTATTAAAAAAAAAATTTAAATGTGAAGTTGGTCTATCTGACCATTCTAATGATAATGCAATAGCTTTATTAGCAGCATACGCAGGAGCGTCAATTTTTGAAAAACATATATGTTTAAAAAATAGCAAAGGACTAGATAGTAAATTTTCTATACATGGAAGACAGATATTAGAATATAAAGAATCAATTGAAAAAGGTTTTTTATTAAGAGGAAAAGATTATTTTTTTAGAAATAATTCTGAAAATAAATCTAAAAAATACAGAAAATCTATTTGGTCTTTAAAAAATATCAAAAAGGGTGAACTTTTTTCTTCTAATAACATTAAAAGATTAAGACCAGGGAATGGATTATCTCCAATTTATTTCAGTAAGCTAATAAATAAAAAAGCTCCTTATAATATTTCTAAATTTTCACCATTAAAAAAAAATTTAATTAAAAAGTTAAAAATTAAGTAAATTAATTAATTCTTACGGGAATTTTTTCTGAATTTAAATAAATCTTTACATCACGTGGAGTAGTATTAGTAAAATGATAAATTGAAGCCGCAGCTAAAGCTGAAACATCTGTGTTTTTTACCGCATCAGTAAAATCTTTTAGTTTTCCAGCGCCACCTGATGCAATAATTGGAATTTCAACATTTGCAGATGCCTTAGACAAAGTTTCAATATCATAACCTTTCATTGTCCCATCTAAATTAATTGAAGTTAAAATAATTTCTCCCGCTCCTAACGCTTCCATTTTTTTTATATGATCAATAAATTTAACTTTTTGTGAAACTTTTCCAGAATTAGAAAAAATCACTATCTCTTTATCAATAATTTTGTAGTCAACTGATGCTACAATACACTGCCTTCCAAACATTTTGGATGCTTCCTTTACAAAAAAATCATTATTAAATGTTGATGTATTAATAGAAACCTTATCAGCACCAGCTTCTAATAAATTTGAAACATCTTCAATTGATTTAATACCTCCGCCGACTGTCAATGGCATAAAAGTTTCATTTGCAATTTCATTTACTAAATCTAAATCAACTTTACTTTTATTATTTGTTGCAGATATATCCATAACAATTAACTCATCTACTTCTCTTAAATTATAAATTTTTACTGCCTGCATTATACTTCCAACTGTTCTCCAGCTGTCAAAACTAATACCTTTTACTAACTTAAAATTATTAAATAAAATTGTAGGTATAATTCTTATCTTAAGCATTTATTTTTAAAAAGTTATTTATCAAATGGAGGCCATTATTTAAGCTTTTTTCAGGATGAAATTGTACACCATATATATTTTTTTTTCTGACACAGCTTACAAAGTTATTTCCATGGTTTGTATAAGAGATAACATAATCTTTGTTAACCAGCTTTAAATGATAACTATGGATAAAGTAAAAATCTGTATTATTTTTTATGTTTTTAAATATTTTATCTTTTTTAATTTGATTTACTTCATTCCATCCAACATGAGGTATTTTAATTTTATCATTTTTTTTTTCTATTTTTTCAATATTACCTTTAAGAATATCAAGTCCTTTTTCTTCTTTATTATTTTCATGCCCAACAGAACCAAGTAACTGCATGCCCAAACATATTCCTAAAAAAGGTTTTTTTTTTATCTCAATTAAATTAAATAAATTATCATATAAATTATGCTTCTTTAATTTTTCAACCCCTTTATCAAAAGAACCCACTCCTGGAAAAATAATATGAGATGAATTATTTAAATCTTTTATTTCATTAGTTACTATTGATTTATAATTAAGTTTTTTTAAAGCTCTTGTTATTGAACCCAAATTGCTGATATTTAAATTTATTACAGCAATATTTTTATTATTCATTATCGTAATTTAATTTGATTAAATTTCCAGAATTATCATACTGCAATGATCCATCTGAATTAGTTCGAAAAATTTTTTTATTTGTAAATTTAAAACATATTTCATCAAACTCATTTTTTGACATATCAATAAATTTTAATATTTCATTTAAATCTTTTCCTAGATAATTCTTTGGATATTTCCCCCCGTGTTCTTTGGAAAGAATTATAGCATCCTCTCTTTTCAATCTTCCTCTTCGTATTTGGAGAGAACCCCAATCTGATACTCTATCATAACCGTATTTTAAAAATTTAAAATAATCGTGAATTCTCATTAAATAGTTATCAAGATTTTCATAATTTACTATATTGCCTTCAACCCAATTATCGTAAGTTTTGAAACCATTTTTAATTGCTATTTCAGCATTATTTTTTCCATCCCAAGGAAAAAAATAGCCAAGAAAAATTCCTTCAACTTTTTTTTTACCAAATTCATCGGCAGTAGGAAATTTATATGGAATTAAATCTAACTCATCAATTCCTTTGTCTTTCCATGCATATAAAATATCTGAACTTCTAAGTCCATTAGTGCCACCAAATTCTTCAAACCATTCTTGATTATGGTTTTGAACTACCCCCTCGATATAATCAGAATTTTTTTCTGGTCCTCCATTTTCATTCTCAGAGTTTTCTCCCCAGATTACCAGAGGAACGTCAGTTTTAATGGCAAGTCTAGTAATAGAACAACTAATTGCCATTTCTTCAGTCCAAGTAATGTCACCAACTGTTTGTAACGCAAATTTATTGAGTTTTTTTCTTACCTCTTTATTCGGTGTAAATTCCAAACAATCCACACCAAATGATTTAATATTCTCAATATTTTGTCTTCCTATATCAGTTAGCCAATCTGTAGATATTGTTATAACCAGAGGCTTTAAACCTAACTCCAACACTTTTATTACTTGATAGGTGCTATCTTTGCCACCACTTGCTGGAATTATACAATGATGATTTAAGTTTTCTTTTTTTTTATATTTATTTACAATTTTAAAGAATTCTTCTTCTCTCTTTTTCCAATCAATTTGATCTCTATTAAAGTAATATGTGCATCCAGAGCATAATCCATTAGTATCAATTTCAGTATTAGGTCGAGTTTCAGGAATTATACAATTTTTACAGTATTTTATTTTCATGATTAATTGGATTAATATTTTTCAAAAAAAATTAATTTCTATATAATTGAATATAAATATAAATTATACTCTTATATATATTAAAAAATGAATATTGCAATAATTCCAGCCAGAGGTGGAAGTAAAAGAATTAAAAATAAAAATATTAAGTTATTTTGTGGAAAACCTATAATTTACTATTCAATAAATGCTGCAAAAAAATCAAAAATTTTTAATAGAATAATTGTATCAACAGATTCAATAAAAATAAAAAAAATATCAGAAAAATTTGGGGCAGAAGTTCCATTTATCAGACCTTCATCACTATCTGATGATTTTACAAACACTATAGATGTATTGCGACATGCCTCAAAATTCTTTTTTAATGAATATAAAAAAAAATTTAATAT
This sequence comes from uncultured Pelagibacteraceae bacterium, assembly GCA_902556825.1. Lineage (GTDB taxonomy): Bacteria > Pseudomonadota > Alphaproteobacteria > Pelagibacterales > Pelagibacteraceae > Pelagibacter. The sequence goes on along the minus strand of CACDXO010000001.1, from coordinate 4,753 downwards.
CTGTTGTATTTATCCAACAGCACCTTTGTTAGAAGTAAGTGATTTAATTAATTCATATAAAAAATTTTCATCAAAAAAATTTAGCTTTCTTTTTTCTGCAAGTAAATTTTCTTATCCAGTTCAAAGAGGATTTTATATAAATAAAAAAAATTATATTCAAATGATCAATAAAAAAAATTATAAAAAAAGATCTCAAGATTTAAAAAATATTTATCATGATGCAGGACAGTTTTATTGGGCAACAAATGAAAGCTGGGATAAAAAAAAACAAGTTTTTGATAATAAATCAGCAATACATCTAATCCCTAAACTTAGAGTGCAAGATATTGATACATTGGAAGATTGGAATGATGCAGAAAAACTTTATAAATTGAAAAATGAAAAAAAAAATAAAATTTAAAAACTTTTCAACTATAGGAAAAGAAGAAATTACATTAGCAAATAAAGTAATGAAGTCAGGAATTTTATCAGGTTTTGTTGCAGGATATCCCGATGGTTTTAATGGGGGAAAATATAATCAAATTTTCGAAAAGAAATTAAAATCTTTTTATAAATGTAGATATGCTATAGTTCTTAATTCTTGGACTTCTGGACTAATTGCAAGTGTTGGTGCTTTAGATATAAATCCAGGTGATGAAATTATTGTAACTCCTTGGACTATGTCTGCTACAGCAACAGCAATATTACATTGGAATGCAATACCAGTTTTTGCAGATATAGAACCTAAAACTTTTTCAATAGATCCAAAAAAGGTAAAAAAATTAATCAGCAAAAGAACAAAAGCTATTATCACAGTTGATATTTTTGGTCATCCATCAAAGCTTAATGAATTGAAAAAAATAGTAAAAAACAAAAATATTAAAATCATAACTGATGCGGCTCAATCACCATATTCTTTTTATGGAAAAAGATTAGCAGGAACGCAATCAGATATTGGAGGTTTTAGTTTGAATTGTCACAAACATATTCAAACAGGCGAAGGTGGAATAGTTGTAACAAATAATAAATTGTTTGCAGATAGAATTAAATTGTTAAGAAATCATTCAGAGGCTGTAATCGAAAGAAAAAATGTTAAAAAAATTAATAATTTGGTTGGATATAATTTTAGATTAGGAGAAATTGAATCGGCAATTGGTATAGAGCAACTTAAAAAATTAAAAAAAATAGTTAGACAAAAGCAAAGCCAAGCATTTTATCTTAGTAAAAAACTAAAAAATTTAGAAGGACTTATCGTTCCAAAAGTAGATAAAAAATGCACACATAGTTTTTATACATTCCCTCTAGTGCTAGATACTAACAAAATAAATTTTACAAGAAATCAACTAGCAAAAGCCATTAGAAATGAAGGTCTACAAGGTTTTGTAGAAGGCTATACAAATATTCATTTATTGCCGATGTATACCAAAAAAATTTCATATGGTAGCAGGGGATTTCCGTGGAAAACCTTTAAATCAAAAATTAGATATTATAAAGGTTTGTGCCCAGTAGCAGAAAAACTACATAATGAAACTTTTTTAAATTTTGAAATTTGCAAATTTGATTTAAAAAAAAAAGACTTAGATATTATTTGCAAAAAATTTATTAAAATATGGAAACATTTAAGCAAACTAAATACAAAAAAATTTGCATAGTAGCTAATGATGCAGGTGGTGCTGAAATATTAAAATCCTTTATATTTTTTTCCAACTCACAATTTAGTTATATTTTAACAGGACCTGCTAAAAAAATTTTTAAAAAAAAAAATAAATCATCAAATTATAAAAAAATTATAAATGATTCTGATATAGTTATTACAGGTACATCGTATAAATCTTTAACTGAATATAATTGCATAAAATATTGTAAGAAAATAAATAAAAAAGTTTTTAGTATTTTAGACCATTGGGTAAATTACAAAATTAGATTTGTGAGAAATAATAAATTTATTTTACCTCATAAATTAATCGTTTGTGATAAAGAATCAAAAAAAATTGCATCAAAGTATTTTAATAATATATTATATATGCCAAATCCATATTGGAAGTATATTAAAAAAAAATTTAAAAATAAAAAAAATAATACTAAACATAAAAAATTTTTATATGTTTCAAGCAATTACAATAGAACGAAAAAAAAATATAAAGATAAGTGGATATTGCAAAAGTTAATAAAATATTTAGAAAAGAAAAATAATACTTTAAATTTAGTCATTAGACCACATCCAAGTGAAAATAAAAATAAGTTTAAAAATTTTTTTTCAGAAAAAATAAAAATCAGTATCGATAAAAATAAAAGTCTTGTAAATTCTTTAAGGAAAACATCAATAGTTTTTGGTCATAATAGCATGGCTATGGTTATGGGAAAAATTTGTGGATTAAAAACAGTCAATATAAATATTAATGGTCAAAAGAATTATATTCCTAGAAAGTATATAGATAGGTTTATATAGTAAAATATATTGCTTATTGACATGTTCAAATTTTGAACTTATATATGTTCAAATTTTGAACAGAATGCAAAATAACAAAAATAATAATATTGATGAAGAATTTAATCTTCTAAGACTTTTAGATAAAAAACCAGATAAAAGTCAAAGAAAAATTGCTGAGGAATTAGGTTTTAGTCTTGGAAAGTTAAACTATTGTATTAAAGCATTAAAAAAAAAAGGATTAATCAAAATTAGCAATTTTAGAAAAAATGATAATAAATTGTATTATCTTTATTTGTTAACTCCAAAGGGAATAAAAAAAAAGGCAGAAATGACAATAAACTATTTAAAAAAAAAATCAAAAGAGTATGAAGAATTAAAAAAAGAATTAGGAGAAATTAAAAAAAATAATGAAAAAAAATAATTTATTTTTAAAAAATAAGTCAATTTTAATTACAGGTGGGACGGGATCATTCGGCCAACTATTTGTTAAAACTATATTAAAAAATCATAAATTGATTAAAAAATTGGTTATTTTTAGTAGAGATGAACTGAAACAATTTGAGATGGCGCAAAAATTTTCTGAAAAAAAATTTCCAAAGGTTAGATATTTTCTTGGTGATTTAAGAGACAAAGAGAGAATTTACAGAGCACTTGATGATATTGATATAGTTATTCATGCAGCTGCACTTAAGCAAGTCCCCAAAGCAGAATATGATCCATTTGAATATATTAAAACTAATGTAATAGGAGCAGAAAATTTAATTGAAGCATGCCTAGATAAAAAAGTTTCTAACGTAATTTCTTTGTCAACTGACAAAGCAGTTTCGCCAATTAATTTATATGGAGCAACAAAACTTTGTGCAGAGAAACTTTTTATAGCTGCAAATAATGTTAAAGGATGGAGAAAAATAAAATTCAGCGTTGTAAGATATGGTAACGTAGTAGGTAGCAGAGGATCAGTGATACCTTATTTTTTAGAAAAAAAAAAAACAGGCTCTCTCCCTATAACAGATTTAAAAATGACAAGATTTAATATGAAACTTGAAGAAGCAGTTGAAATGGTATTATGGTCTATAAAAAATAATAAAGGTGGTGAGATCTTTGTACCTAAATTACCAAGTTATAAAATTTTAGATCTTGCAAAATCTATAGATCAAAAATGCAAAGTTCAAATTGTTGGTATAAGACCTGGAGAAAAAATCGAAGAAAAGCTTATAACTTCTGCTGAAAGCTTAAATTGTTATGATTTAAAAAAATATTTTGCAATAATTGGAGTTCAGGATAAAAATCTTAAAAATTATTATTACAAAAATTTTAAAAAAGTAAAACAAGGATTCTCTTATTCAAGCGGTAAAAACAAAGATTTTTTAAAAATAAATACATTAAAAAAAATAATTAAGGACTTCGAAAAAAAATAAATGCTTATTAAGGCTGTTCCTTACAGTAAACAAAATATTAACAGTAAAGATATTAGATCAGTTAAAAAAGTTTTAAAATCTGAATATCTCACTACTGGACCGGAAGTTAAGAAATTTGAAAACGTAATTAGCAAATTTGTAAAATCAAAATATTCAATAAGTACAAATAGCGCAACATCGGCCTTACATATAGCCTGTTTATCTTTTGGTTTAAAAAAAAAAGATATTGTTTGGACATCATCAATTTCATTCGTTGCATCTGCAAACTGTGCCAAATACTGTGGAAGTTCAGTAGATTTTTTAGATATAAATAATGAAACTTTCAACATAGATATAGATAAATTAAAAAAGAAACTAATTAAGGCAAAAAAAAATAATAAACTCCCAAAAATATTGATACCAGTACATTTAGCAGGAAGCCCTTGCGATATGAAAAGTATTTATAATTTATCAAAAAAATATAAATTTAAAATAATAGAAGATGCATCTCATGCAATTGGTAGCAAATATTTAAATACAAATATTGGTAGCTGTAAATATTCAGATATTACTGTTTTTAGTTTTCATCCAGTTAAAATGATAACAACATGTGAAGGAGGTGTGGCAACAACAAATAATTTAAAAATATATAAAAAATTAAAAATATTTAGAGAACATGGAATTGTAAGAGAAAAAAAAAATTTTATATTTAGCAGCAAAATTGATACGCACTATGAACAACAATATTTAGGTTATAATTATCGACTTTCAGATGTACATGCAGCTTTAGGAACTTCACAACTTAAGAGATTAAAAAAATTTATAAAAATTAGAAATAAAATTAAAAATACCTACCTTAGAGAGTTAAAAAATTATCCGATAAAATTTCAAAAAATTTTGCCAAACACAACTTGCTCTTATCATTTATTGTTAGTTAATGTAAATA